>JBMFXF010000022.1:0-20411 GCA_049964515.1 Acetobacteraceae bacterium
CCTCGTAAGGCGCGGCGGGCATCGCCTCGGGCAGGCGCAGCGCGAGGGTGCGGATGTCGGCCTGGATCTCGTCCAGCCGCGCCTCGACCCCTTCCAGCCGCCCCTTGAGGCCGATCACGCTGAACGGAACCAGCAGGAACGCGCAGCCCCAGAGCAGCGCCACCACGGCCAGAACCAGGGAGGCCCACCAGGGCAGCCAGGCCGGCAGGGCGAAGGGAAGGGTCATGGCGCGCTGTTAGCATTCCGTCGCGCCGCGCAACAGACCCCGCTTGCCGCGCCCCGCTTGCCGCGCCGGCGCGCGGATGCTTTACCCCGCGCCAGTTTCCGGACCCGCCCGATGCCCCGCCATGACGCGCCCAGCTTCCAGGACCTGATCCTCCGGCTGCAACGATTCTGGAGCCGGCAGGGCTGCGTGCTGCTGCAACCCTACGACATGGAGATGGGCGCCGGCACCTTCCATCCCGCCACCACCCTGCGCGCGCTGGGGCCGCAGCCGTGGCGGGCGGCCTATGTGCAGCCCTCGCGCCGGCCGACCGACGGGCGGTACGGAGAGAATCCGAATCGCTTGCAGCACTACTACCAGTACCAGGTGATTATGAAACCGTCTCCTGCCGACGCGCAGGAGCTGCTGCTGGCGAGCTACCGCGAGATCGGGCTCGATCCGCTGCGGCACGATTTCCGCTTCGTCGAGGACGATTGGGAGAGCCCTACCCTGGGCGCCTGGGGGCTGGGGTGGGAGGTGTGGTGCGACGGCATGGAGGTGGGGCAGTTCACTTATTTCCAGCAGGTCGGCGGGATCGCGGTGAGCCTGCCCAGCTTCGAGATGACCTACGGTCTCGAGCGGCTGGCGATGTATGTGCAGAACGTCGAGAACGTGTACGAGCTCGATTTCAACGGCGCCGGGGTGCGCTACGGCGATGTGTTCCTGCGCGCGGAGCGGGAGTTCTCGGCGTTCAATTTCGAGTTCGCCGATACCGGGCGGCTGGCGGCGCATTTCGCCGACGCCGAGACCGAGTGCGCGGCCCTGCTGGCGCGGCGGTTGGCGCTGCCGGCCTATGACCAGTGCATCAAGGCCAGCCATCTGTTCAACCTGCTGGACGCGCGCGGCGTTATCAGCGTGACCGAGCGGGCGAGCTATATCGGGCGGGTGCGCGCGCTGGCAAAGGCCTGCTGCGAGGCCTGGGTGGCGGGGGACGGGGCATGACGACCGCCGCCCGGGAGTCCACTTCTATCACTGGCTTGGATGTTTCTACCCAGGGGCCGGATGGGCGCGCAGCCGAATATCAAGAACGCGAAGGCGTATCGTCTGGCCTGCGAACTCGCCGCGCTGACCGGGGAGAGCCTGACCGCGGCGGTGACGGCGGCGCTGCGCGAACGGGTGGAGCGGGAGCGGCGGGCCCGCATCGAGGCCCTGGCCGCGGCGATCCGCGCTGGTATCCGCGGGCCGGTTTCCAGCGCGGATCACAACGGGCTCTACGGTCCCGACGGGTTGCCGGCGTGATCGTCGATACCTCCGCCCTGCTGGCGATCGCCTTCGGTGAGCCGGATGCCGGCCGGCTCGTGGACGCGATCACGGACGCACCCGGCGCGCGGATGGCCGCGCCGAGCTGGGTGGAGCCGGCGATGAGGGACGGGTGATGGCGGAGTTCTTCCTGGAATTGTTCTCCGAGGAGATCCCGGCGCGGATGCAGGCCGGCGCGGCGGCCGAGCTGGCGCGGCTGGTCGCCGCCGCGCTGCGCGCGCTGGCGCCGGCGGAGTTGGCCAGTTTCCACGGTCCGCGGCGGATCGCGCTGCGGGCGCGGGTGGCCGCGGCGATCGCGGCGACCGCCACCACCGAACGCGGCCCGCGGGTGAGCGCGCCGGAGGCGGCGGTGGCGGGGTTCCTGCGCAAGCACGGGGCGGCGGACGGCGATCTGCGCGCCGAGGGCGATTTCTGGGTGCTGGACAAGCGGAGCGAGGGACGCCCGGCGGCGGCGGAAATCGCCGCCGTGATGCCGGGGCTGCTGCGCCGCTTTCCCTGGCCGAAATCCATGCGCTGGGGCGGGACCAGCGGGTTCACCTGGGTGCGGCCGCTGCGGCGGATCGTCTGTCTGCTGGACGGGGCGGTGGTGCCGTTCGCGCTGGCGGAGGGGGAGGATGACGCGCATGGCCTGGCCTCGGCCGATCTGACCGAGGGGCACCGGTTCCACGCGCCGGGGGCGTTCGCCGTCGCCTCCTGCGCCGATTGGGCGGCGCGGCTGGCGGAGCGGCGGGTGCTGGTGGACGCGGCGGAGCGGGCGGCGCGCATCGAGACCGGGCTGGCCGCGCTGGCCGCCGCGCGCGGGCTTGCGGTGGTTCCGGATGCCGGGTTGCTGGCCGAGGTCGCCGGGCTGGTGGAATGGCCGGTGCCGTTGCTGGGGCAGATCGACCCGGCATTCATGGACCTGCCGCCCGAGGTGATGCAGGTCTCGATGCGGGTGAACCAGCGCTATTTCGCGCTGCGCGACGCCGCGGGCGGGGCCGCGCCGTGGTTCGGGTTCGTGGCGAATATCGAGGCCGACGACGGGGGCGCCGCGATCGTTGCCGGCAACGAACGGGTGCTGCGGGCGCGGTTTGCCGATGCGCGGCATTTCTGGGACCTGGACCGCAGGACGCCGCTGGCCGCGCGGGTGGCAGCGCTGGATGCGATCACGTTCCATGCGAGGCTGGGCAGCCAGGGCGACCGGGTGCGGCGGCTTGTTGCCCTGGCGCGGCGGATCGCGCCGCTGGTCGGGGCGAATGCGGATCTCGCGGCGCGGGCGGCGATGCTCGCCAAGGCCGATCTGGTCACCGGCATGGTGGGCGAGTTCCCGGAACTGCAAGGCGTGATGGGACGCTACTACGCGCGGCACGACGGCGAGCCGGATGCGGTGGCGGACGCGATCCGCGATCATTACGCGCCGCGCGGGCCGAACGAGGCGGCGCCGACCGCCCCGGTTTCCGTCGCGGTGGCGCTGGCCGACAAGCTGGACCAGCTGGCGGGGTTCTTCGCCATCGGCGAGAAGCCCAGCGGCTCGGGCGATCCCTATGCGCTGCGGCGGGCGGCGCTGGGGGTGATCCGGATCATCCGCGAAGGCCGGTTGCGGCTCGGGCTGCTGGACGCGATCCGGGCCGCCGGCGAAGGCTTCGCCAGGGCCGGTATTCCCCCGGCCGCGGAGCGGGAGCTGCTCGATTTCATCATCGAGCGCCTGCGGGTGCAGCTGCGCGCCGAGGGCGCCCGCCACGACGTGCTGGCCGCGGTGTTCGCCGCCGGGCAGGATGACGACCTGACCCGGCTGCTGGCTCGCGCCGACGCGGTGGCGAGGCTGCTGGGCACCGAGGACGGGGCCAATCTGCTGGCGGCGTTCCGCCGCGCAGCGAATATTCTTCGGATCGAGGCGCAGAAGGACGGGCCGGTTACCTCCCCGCCCGATCCGACGCGCTTCGTCGCCGCGCCGGAGCGTGCCCTGTGGCAGGAGGCCGGCGCCATTTCAGGCTTCATCGCCGGGGAGATCGCGGCCGAGGATTTCGAGCACGCCATGACCGCGATGGCAAAACTCCGCGCCCCGCTCGACGCCTTCTTCACCCATGTCACCGTGAACGCCCCCGAGCCCGAATTGCGCCGCAATCGGCTGGCATTGCTCGCGAACGTGCGCGACCTGATGCACCAGGTCGCCGATTTCTCCCAGATCGAAGGCTGAAACGAGGTCCCCCCGCCATGACCCACCAATGGGTGTACAGCTTCGGCGCCGGCCATAACGAAGGCTCCGCCGCGATGCGAAACCTGCTCGGCGGCAAGGGCGCCAACCTCGCCGAGATGGCGTCGATCGACCTGCCCGTCCCGCCCGGCTTCACCATCACCACCGAGGTCTGCACCGCCTTCTACGACAACAACCGCGCCTACCCGCCGGAACTGGAAGCGCAGGTCCGCGCCGCGCTGACCCGGGTGGAACAGGCGGTCGATCGCCGCTTCGGCGATCAGCACAAGCCGCTGCTGGTCTCGGTCCGCTCCGGCGCCCGCGTCTCCATGCCCGGCATGATGGACACGGTGCTCAACCTCGGCCTCAACGACGCCACCGTGGAAGGCCTGACCAAACTCGCCAACGACGCCCGCTTCGCCTGGGACAGCTACCGCCGCTTCATCCAGATGTACGGCTCGGTGGTGCTGGGGGTGGATCATCACCGGTTCGAGGAGATCATCGAGCACGTCAAGCTGGACGAGGGCGTCACCGAGGATACCGCGCTCACCGCCCAGGACTGGCACCGGGTGGTGGCCGGCTACAAGGATATGGTTCAGGAGGAAACCGGTAAGCCGTTTCCGCAGGACCCGAACGAACAACTGTGGGGGGCGATCGGCGCGGTGTTCGGCAGCTGGATGAACCCGCGCGCCATCACCTACCGCAAGCTGCACGACATCCCCGCCGAATGGGGCACCGCGGTGAATGTGCAGGCCATGGTGTTCGGTAACATGGGGGAGGACTGTGCCACCGGCGTCTGCTTCACCCGCGATCCGTCCACCGGCGAGAACATGTTCTACGGCGAATACCTGGTCAACGCGCAGGGCGAGGACGTGGTGGCCGGCATCCGCACCCCGCAGCCGCTTTCCGCGGCGCGGGCGCGGCCCGACGAGACGCCGATGGAAACCGCGATGCCGGACGCCTACGCGGCGCTGCTGGCGGTGCGCGCCAGGCTGGAAGCGCATTACCGCGACATGCAGGACATCGAGTTCACGGTGCAGCAGGGCAAGCTGTTCATGCTGCAAACCCGCAACGGCAAGCGCACCGCCGCGGCCAGCCTGAAGATCGCGGTCGATATGGCCCATGAGGGGCTGATCGACCAGCGCGAGGCGGTGCGCCGGGTCAACCCTGCGGCGCTGGACCAGCTGCTGCACCCCGCGCTGGACCCGAAGGCGCCGCGCAAGCTGTTCGCCAAGGGCTTGCCGGCCAGCCCGGGCGCGGCCTGCGGCCTGGTGGTGTTCAGCGCCGACGAGGCGGAATCCCGCGCCCAGAAGGGCGAGTCGGTGATTCTGGTACGGATCGAAACCAGCCCCGAGGACATCCACGGCATGAACGCCGCGCGCGGGATCGTGACCACTCGCGGCGGCATGACCAGCCACGCCGCGGTGGTGGCGCGCGGCATGGGCCGGCCCTGCGTGGCCGGCGCCGGCGGCATCACCGTGGACTACAACGCACAGACGATGCGGGTGGGCAATCTTCAGGTGCGGGCGGGGGAAACCATCACCATCGACGGCGCCTCCGGCGAGGTGTTCCTGGGCAGCGTGGCGATGACCGAGCCCGCGATGTCGGGCGATTTCACCACGCTGATGGGCTGGGCCGACCAGTTCCGCCGGCTGGGCGTGCGCGCCAACGCGGAAACCCCGCTGGATGCCGAGACCGCGCGCAGGTTCGGCGCCGAGGGCATCGGGCTGTGCCGGACCGAACACATGTTCTTCGACCCGGCGCGCATCGGCGCGGTGCGGCAGATGATCATGGCCGGCGACGAGGCCGGCCGGCGCGCTGCCCTGGCCCGGCTGCTGGGCCACCAGCGCGACGATTTCCGCAAGCTGTTCACCATCATGGCGGGGCTGCCGGTGACCATCCGCCTGCTCGACCCGCCGCTGCACGAGTTCCTGCCGCACGGCGAGGCGGAACTCGCCGAGGTCGCCGCCGCGCTGGGCGCCGATGTGGAGGCGATGCGCCGGCGCGCGGCAGAACTGGCGGAGGCCAACCCGATGCTGGGCCATCGCGGCTGCCGGTTGGGCATCACCTACCCCGAAATCTACGAGATGCAGGCCCGCGCCATCTTCGAGGGCGCGCTGGCGGTGGCGCGGGAGTCCGGCGCCGCGCCGGTGCCGGAGATCATGATCCCGCTGGTGGGCACGGTGCGGGAGCTCGAAATCACCCGCGCCCAGGTGGACCACGTGGCCGGCGCGGTGTTCGCCGAGGCCGGGGCGCGGATCGAATACCGGGTCGGTACCATGATCGAACTGCCGCGCGCGGCGCTGACCGCGGACGCGATCGCCGGACAGGCGGATTTCTTCAGCTTCGGCACCAACGACCTGACCCAGACCACCTTCGGACTGTCCCGCGACGATGCCGGGAAGTTCCTGCCGTTCTATGTCGATCACGGCATCCTGCCGAAGGACCCGTTCGTGTCGATCGATATCGAAGGGGTCGGCGCGCTGGTGCGGATCGCCGCCGAAAAGGGCCGCGCCGCGAAGCCGGGGTTGAAGCTCGGAATCTGCGGGGAACACGGGGGCGACCCGGCATCGATCGCGTTCTGCGAAACCCTGGGACTGGATTACGTCTCGTGCAGCCCCTACCGGGTGCCGGTGGCCCGCCTGGCCGCCGCGCAGGCGGCACTGGACGGGGGCGGGGTGGACCGGACGGCGTGAAAGACGAGGGGGACGCTGTCCCCCTCGACCCCCCGCCAAGGGCAGGCCCTTGGCGGGGGGTCCAGGGGGGCAGCGCCCCCCTGGCCTTCAAGCCCCCGTCACAGCGCCGCCAGGATTGCCTCGGCCTTGCTCACTTCGAAGCCGCCCGGTTGTTCCACGCCGAGGTGGGTGATTTTGCCGTCATCGGCCACCAGTGCGTAGCGCTGGCTGCGCACGCCCATGCCGCGGCCCATCAGGTCCAGTTCGAGGCCGAGTGCCTTGGCGAAGGCCGCGGAGCCGTCGGCCAGCATCATCACCTTGCCGTCGGTTCCCTGGTCTTTGCCCCAGGCGCCCATCACGAACGCATCGTTGACCGCGATGCAGGCCACCGTATCCACGCCCTTGGCGCGCAGCGCGTCGATGTTCTGCACGAACCCGGGCAGGTGGCGTGCCGAGCAGGTGGGGGTGAACGCCCCCGGCACCGCGAACAGCACGACTTTCTTGCCCCTGAAGATGTCGTCGGTGGAGATCTCCTTCGGCCCCTCGGCCGTGGCCTGCATCAGTTTCATGGACGGGATGGTATCGCCGACCTTGATCGTCATGGCTTGCCTCGTTTCCATTGCTGGCGCGCGCGCGGGGCGCGGCGCGGGTTGCGTCCGGCTCCCCGGCCGGGGCCTGTCCCTTAGCCCGGACCGCCCGGCCTGTCACGGTGCTTGCCGCGAGACCACCTGGCGTGCCATGCTGCGCCGCAGTATCCGGGCAGGACGCACCAGTCACCTTCCGTAACCCGGGTCGCCGTCGGCGACCCCGCTCCGAAGGTCGCACCGATGCTGGATCATCCGCTGGTCAATTTGTTCGCCCACACCACCCCGGCCGAGACCGAATGGCGCAGCGACGGGCTGCGCGATTTCTTCCTGTACAAGGATCTCGGGGTTGCCGCCGCCACCGGCGGGCGGGTCATCGCCCAGCTGGTGAAGGCCGCCCGCCCGCCGGAGGAGGGCACCGGCTGGCATCATCACGTGGCCGATTTCCACATCGTGCTGATGCTGAAGGGCTGGGCGCGGTTCATGTACGAGGATCAGGAGCATCTGGTGGCGGCCGGCGACTGTGTCCACCAGCGGCCGGGGATCGTGCATTATCTGTTCGATTATTCGCCCGACATGGAATATCTCGAGGTGGTCGGGCCGGCGGATTTCGCCACGGTGGAGGGGGACTATCCGGCCGCGATCCCGCCGCCCACGCCCTGGGAGGGGTGAGGGGCCGCCTCGGGCGCGGCGGGGCCTTCCTCCAGCCACGCCTCGGACTGCATTTCCGCCAGCCGCGAGGCGGTGCGCTCGAACATCGCCGCGTTCTCGCCGCGCTGGTACAGCCGGTCCGGGGTGGCGGCGGCGGAGGCGTAGAGCCGTTTCCGCTGGTCGTAGAGCGTGTCGATCAGGGTGATGAACCGCCGCGCGGAATCGTAATTGTCGGGCGAGAGGCGCGGGATGTCGTCCAGGATCAGGGTGTGGCAGGCGGCGGCGAGCGCCAGGTAGTCGCCGGCGCCCAGCGGTCGTTCGCACAGATCGGCGAACCCGGCCCGCGCCACGCCAGCGGCGGCGGCGGGGATCACCACCGTCCGCCCGGCGACGTGCAGGGCGAGCGGCGCGGGGGCCGCGCCCTCGGTCAGCGTGGCGAACACTTCGTCCAGCGCGGCACGCGCCATCGCGTCGGCCGGCACGTGCCAGCTGCGCATCCGGCGCAGGCGCTGGCGGCGGTAGTCCCGCGCCGCGTCCAGGTGCAGCACGTCGAGGTGCTGTTTCAGCACCTCGATGAAGGGCAGGAAGGCGTCGCGCCCCGGCTGGCCGCGGAACAGGTCGTCGGGCGCGGTGTTGGAGGTGGCGACCACCACCACGCCGCGGGCGAACAGGGCGGCGAATAACCGGCCCAGGATCATCGCGTCGGCGATGTCGTTGACCTGGAACTCGTCGAAGCAGAGCAGGGCGGCGCGGGCGGCGAGCTGGTCGGCGAGCGGGGGGATCGGGTCGTCCACCCCCGGGTCGGCCTGTTTGATGGCGTGGATGGCGGCGTGGGCGTCCTGCATGAAGCGGTGGAAATGCAGGCGGCGCTTGCGGCGCACTTCGGCGGCGGCGAAGAACAGGTCCATCAGCATGGATTTGCCGCGGCCGACCGCGCCGACCAGGTAGAGGCCGCGGGGCGGCGGGGCGGCGGGGCGGGCGAGCAGGCGGCCGAGCAGCCCGTGGCCGCGGCGCGGTTGCGGATCGTAGCCGCGCAGGCTGGCCCAGAGGGTGTCGAGCCGCGCCGCGGCCTCGGCCTGGGCGGGGTCGGGTTCGAGGGCGCGGCTGGCGAGCAGGGCGCGGTAGGCGGCCAGGGGGCTGCCGGCGGGGGCGGTCAGGGCGTCCATCCACGCACTCCCCCCGGTGAGGTGCCGGAACGCTTGTTGACGGCCCCGGCGGCGAGGCATGGGACAACCAGCGGAGGCTTTGGGGTGCGCAAGCGCTGCATTGCCTTTTTTATGCGCCCGCTGCCTGTTCTGAGCGGGACCGATGCTGGCCGTGCACAGACCCGATCATCGGCCACAGGTCGCGGTCCCGCACCGCGATCCCGGCCAGAACCTCGTAAGGCGACGCCTTGCGGTCGTGCCCGGTCTCGTCAATGAACAGCACCCACGCCATCCGGGCCCGGATACGGGCGCCCCGCCGCGCCGTCAAACCGGCGGATGCCGGCCTCGGGGCGAGGCATGGCGGGGGGCGGGCGCGCTTGCTATACCGCGCCCGCCGGCGCACACGCCCGGCCAGCGATGTAAGGAACGCGCGATGGCTCGCCGCCGCCAGCTCTACGAGGGCAAGGCCAAGATCCTGTTCGAGGGGCCGGAACCCGGCACCCTGGTCCAGTATTTCAAGGACGATGCCACCGCCTTCAACGCCCAGAAGAAGGGGGTCATCACCGGCAAGGGCGTGCTCAACAACCGCATCAGCGAATACCTGATGATGCGGCTCAGCGAGATCGGCATCCCCACCCATTTCGTCCGCCGCCTCAACATGCGCGAGCAGCTGATCCGCGAGGTGGAGATCATCCCGCTCGAGGTGGTGGTCCGCAACATCGCCGCGGGCAGCCTCAGCCAGCGCCTCGGGATCGCGGAAGGCACCCGCCTGCCGCGCTCGATCATCGAGTATTTCTACAAGAACGACCAGCTGGGCGACCCGCTGGTGTCGGAGGAGCACATCACCTGCTTCGGCTGGGCCGCCACTGCCGATCTCGACGACATCGTCGCGCTGACCTTGCGCATCAACGATTTCCTGACCGGGCTGTTCCTCGGCGTCGGCATCGCGCTGGTGGATTTCAAGCTGGAATTCGGCCGGCTGTGGGAAAACGACGAGATGCGGATCGTGCTGGCCGACGAGATCAGCCCGGACAATTGCCGGCTGTGGGACAGCAAGACCAACGAGAAGATGGACAAGGACCGGTTCCGCCGCGACCTGGGCAAGGTCGAGGAGGCGTATCAGGAAGTCGCCAAGCGCCTCGGCATCCTGCCCGAGGCCGGCTCGCGCGACATGAAGGGCCCGGAGACGATGCAGTGAAAGCGGTGGTCACCGTCATGCTGAAGGACGGCGTGCTGGACCCGCAGGGCAAGGCGATCGGCCAGGCGCTCGCCGGCCTCGGCTTCGCCGGCGTGGGCGAGGTGCGGGCGGGCAAGGTGATCGAGCTCGAACTCGCCGAGACCGACCCGGCGCGGGCGCGGGCCGCGGCGGAGGCGATGGCGCGCCGGCTGCTGGCCAACACCGTGATCGAAAGCTTCCGGGTGGCGGTGGAGCCGGCATGAAGCCCGGGATCGTGCTGTTCCCCGGCATCAACCGCGAGCGCGACATGGCGATCGCGCTGCAGCGCGCCTTCGGGCGGGCGCCGCGCATGGTCTGGCACACCGAGACCGAACTCGGCGACCTCGATCTGCTGGTGCTGCCCGGCGGGTTCTCCTACGGCGATTACCTGCGCTGCGGCGCGATGGCGGCGCACTCGCCGGTGATGGGGGCGGTGCGCGCCCATGCCGAGCGCGGCGGCTATGTGCTGGGGGTGTGCAACGGATTCCAGATCCTGACCGAGGCCGGGCTGCTGCCGGGGGCGCTGCTGCGCAACGCCGGGCTGCGCTTCATCTCGGCCGACTGCCATCTGCGGGTGGAGCGCGCCGATACCGCCTTCACCGCGCGGTGGCAGCAGGGGGCGGTGTTCCGTGCCCCGATGGCGCATGGCGACGGCAATTATTTCGCCGACACGGCCACGCTGGACCGGCTGGAAGGCGAGAATCTGGTGGCGTTCCGCTACGTCACGGCGCGCGGCGAGGTGACGCCGGAGGCCAACCGCAACGGCAGCGCGCGCGCGATCGCCGGCATCTTCTCGCCCAATCTGCGCGTGCTGGGGCTGATGCCGCACCCCGAGGACCTGGTGGACAGGCTGCTCGGCGGCGAGGACGGGGCGCCGCTGTTCGCCGCCCTGGCGGCGGCGTGAGCGGGGCAGGACGCGGCATGACCGAACGCCCCATCGACGCGGCGCTGGCCCGCGAATTCGGCCTCTCGGAAGAGGAATACGCCCGCGCGCTGGCCATCATGGGCCGCCCGCTCACCCTGGCCGAGCTCGGCGTGTTCTCGGTGATGTGGTCCGAGCATTGTTCCTACAAATCCTCCCGCACCCTGCTCCGCCAGCTGCCCACCAAGGCGCCCTGGGTGATCCACGGGCCGGGGGAGAATGCCGGGGTGGTGGAGATCGGCCATGGCCTGGCCTGCGTGTTCAAGATGGAGAGCCACAACCACCCGAGCTTCATCGAGCCGTATCAGGGCGCGGCCACCGGCGTCGGCGGCATCCTGCGCGACGTGTTCACCATGGGCGCCCGCCCGATCGCCAACCTCAACGCGTTGCGCTTCGGCGATCCGCGCCATCCGGTGACCCGGCGCATCGTCGATGGGGTGGTGCGCGGGATCGGCGGCTACGGCAATTGCGTCGGCGTGCCGACGGTGGGCGGCGAGATCAATTTCCACCCCGCCTACAACGGCAATCCGCTGGTCAACGCGATGACGGTGGGGGTGGCGCCGGTGGATCGGATCTTCCTCTCCGCCGCCGCCGGGGTGGGCAACCCGGTGGTCTATGTGGGGTCCAAGACCGGGCGCGACGGTATCCATGGCGCCACCATGGCCTCGGCCGAGTTCGGCAAGGACGCCGAGGAGAAGCGCCCCACCGTGCAGGTGGGCGACCCGTTCACCGAGAAGCTGCTGATCGAGGCCTGCCTCGAGCTGATGCAGACCGACGCCATCGTGGCGATCCAGGACATGGGGGCGGCCGGGCTGACCAGCTCCTCGGTGGAGATGGCCGGCAAGGGCGGGGTCGGCATCGTGCTCGACCTCGACGCGGTGCCGCAGCGCGAGGCGGGCATGAGCGCCTACGAGATGCTGCTTTCCGAATCGCAGGAGCGGATGCTGATGGTGCTGCGCCCCGAGCGGGCGGAGGCGGCGCGCGCGATTTTCGAGAAATGGCAGCTCGATTTCGCGGTGATCGGCCATATCACCGACACCGGCCGGTTCGTGGTCCGCCACCAGGGACGGGTGGAAGCCGACATCCCGCTCGCCCCGCTGGCCGATCAGGCGCCGGTGTATCAGCGCCCCACCGCGGAACCCGCGAAACCGGCGGAGCTGCCGCCGGGGCGGGTGGAAAACCGCTGGGGCTTGGCCGAGGCGCTGGAGCGGCTGCTGGGCACGCCCGACCTCGCCTCCCGCGCCTGGGTGTGGGAGCAGTACGATTCCACCATCGGCGGGCAGACGGTGAAGCGGCCCGGGGCGGCGGATGCGGCGGTGGTGCGCATCGACGGCCAGGCGATGGCGCTGGCGCTGACCACCGACTGCACCCCGCGCTACTGCGCCGCCGACCCGGAAACCGGCGGCCGGCAGGCGGTGGCCGAGGCCTGGCGCAACCTGACCGCGACCGGCGCCCGGCCGCTGGCCGTCACCGACAACCTCAATTTCGGCAATCCCGAGAAGCCGGAGGTGATGGGTGCCTTCGCCGCCGCCATCCGCGGCATGGCCGCCGCCTGCGAGGCGCTGAATTTCCCGGTCGTGTCGGGCAACGTCAGCCTCTACAACGAGACCGAGGGGCGGCCGATCCTGCCCACGCCGGCGATCGGCGCGGTGGGCGTGATCGATGACGCCGCCGCCGCGGTGGGCATCGCGCTCGGTCCCTGGCTCGATCTGGTGCTGATCGGGCAGACCCGCGGCTGGCTCGGCCAGTCGCTGTGGCTGCGCGAGATCGCCGGGCGGGAGGACGGGGCGCCGCCGCCGGTCGATCTGGCGGCCGAGCGCGCCGCCGGGGATTTCGTGCGCGGGCTCATTCTGAACGGCACCGTGCGCGCCTGCCACGACGTGTCCGACGGCGGGCTGCTGGTGGCGGTGGCGGAGATGGCGATGGCGGGCAATGTCGGCGTCCGCCTGTCCACCGGCCCGCGCGAGGTTCCGGGCCACGCCTATTGGTTCGGCGAGGACCAGGGCCGCTACGTGCTGGCGGTGCCGGACGGCCCGGCGGTGGTGCGCGCCGCCGAGGCGGCGGGGCTGGCGGCGGTCCGGATCGGACATTCCGGCGGGGCGGATTTGACAGTGCCCGATGGCGGAACCATATCAATAGCCAGGTTGCGGGCGGCGCACGAGGCGTTCTTTCCCGCATTCATGGGCAGCTGAGGGGTCGGGCAGATGGCGATGGCGGCCGGTGAGATCGAAGCGCTGATCCGCGCCGCGCTGCCCGACGCCAGTGTGAGGGTGGAGGATCTGGCCGGGGACGGCGACCATTATGCCGCCACCGTGGTCTCGGCGGCGTTCCGGGGCCTGAGCCGGGTGCGCCAGCATCAGCTGGTCTATGCCGCCCTCAGCGGCCGGATGGGCGGGGCGCTGCACGCGCTGGCGTTGCAGACCTCGGCGCCGGATTGAGTTTCACCAGGAAGGATGGACGCAGCATGTCCGATACCCCGGCTTTCGAGCGCATCAAGACGGAGATCACCGAGAACCCGGTGATGCTCTACATGAAGGGCACGGCGATGTTCCCGCAATGCGGGTTCTCGGCGCGGGTGGTGCAGATCCTGTCGCATCTGAACGTGCCGTTCCGCACCGCCAACGTGCTGGAGGACCCGGAGCTGCGGGAGGGGATCAAGCAGTTCTCCAACTGGCCGACCATCCCGCAGCTCTATGTGAAGGGCGAGTTCGTCGGCGGCTGCGACATCATCACCGAGATGTTCCAGTCGGGCGAGCTGGAGACGCTGCTTTCCGAGAAGGGCGTGCCGCACCAGGCGGCGGCGTAGCGGTTTTTTCCGCCAGCCATGCCTTGATCAGCGACTGGTACGGCATGTCCCGCTTGTTGGCGGCGATCTTGATCCGCTCGAGCAGCGGGACCGGCAGGCGCAGCGAGATCGCAATGGTGCTGGGCCGCAGCGCGGGCAGGCGCACCGGCTCGGCCTTGCTCCAGTCGAGGTAGTCGGCGGAGTCGTGGGTCTCCCAGAAGCGGCGCTCCTCGGCCTCGGTCGCGAAGGCGGGGATGGGCTCAGCTGGCTTGGGCATAGCGGGCGCGCTCCTTGCGGTGCATGTCGCGGGCCGAGATCACGCGGATCAGGCGTCCCCCGCCGCGCAGGGTGAAGGTGACGTGCAGGCGGCGCCCGTGGTCGGTCCGGCCGAGGGCGTGACAGCGCGGTTCCTGCGCGTTGTGGCGGTCGTCGATCAGCATGAGCAGCGGCTCGTTCAGGAAGATCTGTTCGGACTCGGCCTGGCTGACATCGTGGTGGTCGGCATTCTTGCGGCCGTTGCCGGCGTCCCAGTCGAACCCCTCGATCCGGGCGAGGTCGATCATGGGTGTGTATATAATGGTCATATACGCGGGTGGCAAGCCTGCCGGCCCGCGGCGGCGCGCTGCCTCGTTTCAGGGGACGGGAAGGGCACGCGCCGGCTCGATGCGCTCCACCCGGCACAGCAGGCAGCCGGGCTTGGCGGTGTGGACATTGACGAACGCCGTGCGCGGGTCGTCCAGCGCGCGGGCCAGGGGCGTGTCGATCTCCATGCCCTCGCCGGCGAAGCCGAGATCGTACAGGCACTGATCCGCCGCGTCATAGGCGCGGACCGAGATCATCCGCGGGCGCAGGATCGGCGCGATCTCGTCGGCGGCCTCGAACGGGGCGCAGGGCTCGGCATGGACGAAGATCGGGCTCGGGGTCCAGTAGATCCCGCGCGGCCGGGGCAGGTGATAGGAGCCGAGCAGCACCGGTTCGCCGACGGCGGCATCGCAGAGGCAGACCCGGCAGGGGCTGGCATGATCGGCGACCATGCGGCGCAGCGGGTTGCCGGATTCGTCGTGGCCGGTGGCGCGGAAGCGCCGGGCGACGGCGGGGTCGATCGGCAGGCAGCGAAAGCGGGACATGACGGGCTCCGGTGGATGCGGGCGCGACCATCGCGCCCCGGGCCGGCGGCGCGCCATCCGCCGCTTGCGCCGGCTATGCTGTGGTCAGGCCCAGATGCGCCGCCACCGGCACGAAATCGCGGTCGGCGTGCAGCAGCGCGTAGCCGCGATCGAGGCAGAACGTGCCGATCGCCAGGTCGATGGTGCGGCGGATGGTGATCCCGCGCGCCCGCAGCCGGCGATAATGGGTGGCGGCGCGGATCGCCCTTGCCTCCGTCAGCACCGGCTCGACCGGGAAGGCGCGCAGATTGCCCTCGATCCGCGCGGCGTGCGCTTCGTCGCGGGCGCCCTGCAGCACTTCCAGCAGGATCAGATCGCCCAGCACGACCTCGTCCGGCGGCTCGATCGCGCGCAGCCGCGCCACCTCTGGCGTGTCCTGGCCGCGCAGCAGGGCAATCCAGACCGAGCTGCCGACGCAGACGATCACTCCGGCGGGCACGCCCGCGGGGCAACCCGCGTCGCGCGCCGGGCGGACAGATCGCCCTCCCACCCCAGGCCGCACAGGTCGGCCAGCGCCTGCTGCTGGCGGGACTGGCGCACCAGGCGGCGCAGCGCCTCCTCCACCGTGGCTTTCTTGGTGGGCAGATGCGCGGCTTCCATGGCGGCCTCCATCAGCGTGTCGTCGATGTCGATGTTGGTGCGCATCGGGGGCCGATGTGTAGAGAACGGAGGAAATATACACTTCCGGAAGAAGGAGGTCAATCGCGGAATCCGGGCTTGTCGGTGCCGCGGTACAGCACCGCCTGCTGGCGCGCGGTGATGGCGGCGTGCAGCGCCAGCGCAGCGGGGTCCAGATCGGCGCGCGGGGCCGGCTCGTGCTCGAAATGCCCGAACCGGTCCTCCCCCCGCACCAGGGTGGCGCTGTCGCGCGCCCCGGCTACCTGGCGAAGCGCGGTGGGGATGTAGCGGATCGCCAGCCCGATCCGCCGGTCGTCCGAGCGGTTGGGTTCCGAGCCGTGGAACAGCAGCACATGGTGCAGCGAGGCCTGGCCCGGTTCAAGCGCCACCAGCACCGCCTCGCGCTCATCGACCGTGACCGCGAGTTCCTGCCCGCGGGTCAGCAGATTGTCGGGGTGGAACGTGTCGTGATGCCCCACCTGCGCCCGGTGAGTCCCGGCGACGAATTTCATGCACCCGTTCATCCGGTTGGCCGGGGTGAGCGCCAGCCACAGGGTGGTCACGTCGGGCGCGCTGAGGCCCCAGTAGGTCGCGTCCTGGTGCCAGGAGACGAAGCCGCGGTCGCCCGCCTCCTTGATGAAAAACGTGGTGGACCAGCAGAACAGGTCCGGCCCCAGCACATCGGCGACGGCATCGAGGATGCGCGGATGGCGGATCAGCGCGTTGAGCCAGGGGAACAGCAGATGCGGCTTGTGGCGCATCGCCGCTTTCAGCGGGCCACCCTGGGCGGCTTCGGTGGCTTCCAGCCGGGCGCGGGCGGCGGCGGCCTCGGCCGGGGTCAGGATGTCCAGCGGGAAATGATAGCCGGTGCGATGATAGGCGGCGATGGCTTCGGGCGTGAGCATTCCTGGGTTCCTCCGGCGGCGGGAGCAGGCTCACCGCGCGGGGAACGCCGGGTCAAGAGGGGCTCAGCCCTGGCGCGCCTTCATCCGCGGGTTCTTCTTGTTGATGACATAGACACGCCCGCGCCGGCGCACCACGCGGCAGTTCTTGTCGCGGAGCTTGGCGGAACGAAGAGAATTGCGGACGCGCATGGGGAAATCCGGAACCGGCTTGAAGGATGCGGCCGGATAGAGGCCGTGGCCGGCCCTGTCAACCCGGCGCGCGGGCGGGCATAACGGGGCGAGACCGAAAGGAGCCGCCGCTTGTCGCTGATGGCCACCCTGGCGGGCTGGATCACCGCCACCATCGCCGCCACCGGCTATGCCGGGGTCGCCGGGCTGATGGCGATCGAGTCCGCCTGCATCCCGCTGCCCTCCGAACTCATCATGCCGTTCGCCGGGTTCCTGGCCGCGACCGGGCGGATGGGGTTGCTGGGTGCGGCCACCGCCGGGGCGATCGGGTGCAACCTGGGCTCCACCCTGGCCTATGCGGTGGGGTTCTGGGGCGGGCGGCCGGCGGTGCTGCGCTGGGGGCGCTACGTGCTGATGGGAAGCCGGGAACTCGCCTGGGCGGAGCGGTTCTTCGCCCATGGCGGTGGGCTCACGGTGCTGATCGGGCGGCTGCTGCCGGTGATCCGCACCTTCATCGCCCTGCCCGCCGGGGTGGCGCGGATGCCGATGGCGCGGTTCCAGATCTATACCTTCGTCGGTTCCTGGCCGTGGTGCTACGGGCTGGCCTGGGCCGGCTACCGGCTGGGGCGGGCGTGGGAGACCTCGCCGGCGCTGCGGGCGGCGATGGGGCGGCTGGATGCGCTGGCGGTGCTGCTGATCCTGGCCGGGGCGGGGTGGTGGGTGTGGCGCTGGCGGCGCGCGGGGTAGGGCGGATCAGGCAACGACCAGCCGCAGCGGCGCCGGGGCGTCGCTCACGCTGACCAGATCGCTCCCGGCCGGATCGCCGTCGGCCTGCGCGGGGAGCGTTGCGTTGCCCGGCAGGGTCAGCCCGGCGGCACGCAGGCGGCGCAGCCCGGGGGCGATCGGCAGCCGCCCGCGCAGCAGCGCCGCGGCGTAGGCCGCCACCGCACCGGGGCCGGCGCGGTCGAACAGCACCACCGAAAACCCCGGCACCGCCGGGTCCGCCTCCGGCGCCAGCCGATAGGGGCCGGCGTAGAGCCGCCCCTTGGTCACGATCACCCCGGCGGCGGTGGTCGCCATGCCGTCGATGCACAGCCGGATCGGCACGAACTCGAAATCGAACAGGGTCCGCAGGGTCTGCGCCGCATAGGCGCCGCGGCCGAGCACCCGCTTGAGCCGGGTGCCGACCCGGGCGACCACTGCGGCATCGAAGCCGAAGCCGAGCATCTGGGTGAACAGCCGCGCCCCGCCGGCACGGTCGCGCGCCAGCCCCGGCCACAGCGGGCGGGTGCGGCCGAACGCCAGCGCGGCGGCGATGGCGCGCGGCGCGCGCGGCAGATCATGTTCCAGCGCCAGCACGTTGGCGGTGCCAAGCGGGATCACCCCGAGCGCGGTGGGGCTGCCGAGCAGGCCGGCGGCAACCTCGGCGATGGTGCCGTCGCCGCCGGCGGCCACCACCACCCGGGTGCCGGCGGCGGCGGCGGCGGCGGCGAAGGCGCGGGCATCGCCCGGGGCAGAGGTGCGCGCCACCTCGCAACGGATGCCGTTGGCGGTCAGGATGTCCAGCACCCGCCACAACCGGTGAACCCGCCGGTTGCCGGCGGCGGGGTTGAAGACGATCAGCATGAACCCTTCCTGCCACGGTTGCGTTGCCGGTCCGTGGCGGCGGCGTGATGGTTTCGTGATGGTCGTGATGGATGACGGTCATGCAATGTTCACTCGCTCGACGCGGGGTGAATGCGCTTTGTGGGGCCATGACCCATGCCCCCGGACCCGCCTATCGCGCCGTGTTCATCTCCGACGCGCATCTGGGCACGCGTGGCTGCCGGGCCGATTTCCTGGCCGATTTCCTGCGCGCCGCCACCTGCCGGCATCTCTATCTGGTGGGAGACATGATCGACGGCTGGCGCCTGCGTCGGTCCTGGTACTGGGACGCCTGGCACGACGAGGTGCTGCGCCTGATCCTGCGCCACGCCCGCGCCGGCGCGGAGGTGACCTACATCCCCGGCAACCACGACGAGATGTTCCGTGCCTGGACCGATGCCCCCGGCGGGCTCTCGGTCGGCGGGGTGCGGGTGGCCGGGGAGGCGGTCCACGTCACCGCCGACGGGCGGCGGCTGCTGGTGATCCACGGCGATGCGTTCGACAGCGTGGTGCGCTACGCGCGCGGCCTGGCGCTGCTGGGCGACGGCGCCTACGCGGCCGCGCTGGTGCTCAACCGCTGGTTCAACGCCCTGCGGCGGCGGCTGGGGTATCGCTACTGGTCGCTGTCGGCCTGGGCCAAGCGGCAGGTGAAGCAGGCGGTGAAGGCGATCGACCGCTTCGAGACCGCGCTGGCCGGCGAGGCCCGCCGGCGCGGGCTGGACGGGGTGGTCTGCGGGCATATCCACCACGCCGAAATGCGCCGCGTCGGCGAGGTGCTGTACATGAACGACGGCGACTGGGTGGAAAGCTGCACCGCGCTGGTGGAGCATCACGACGGGCGCCTCGAGCTGATCGACTGGGCGGCGCCGCGCGGGTTCTCCTTCGCCCTGCCGCGCGGAGCGGACGTGTCCGGCATTGCCTGACGGGACCATCATCGGCGGCTGGCGCATCCTGATCGTTTCGGATGCGTGGTTTCCGCAGGTCAACGGCGTGGTCCGCACCCTGGCCACCGTGGCCGGGGAGCTGCGCGCGATGGGCCATACGGTGGACGTGATCGGCCCGGATCGGTTCCGCACCCTGCCCTGCCCCACCTATCCCGATATCCGCCTGGCGCTCCGCCCGTCGCGGCGGCTGGCCGAGATGATCGCCGCGTTCCGCCCCGATGCGCTGCATATCGCCACCGAAGGCCCGCTGGGGCTGGCGGCGCGGCGCTGGGCGCGGCGCTCCGGCGCCCGCTTCACCACCGCCTTCCACACCCGCTTCGCCGAATATCTGCGCGCGCGCACCGGGATGCCGCTGCGGCCGAGCTATGCCTGGCTGCGCCGCTTCCACCGCGCCGCCGCCGCCACCATGGTCGCCACCGACAGCCTGCGCGCCGAGCTCGCCGGGCGCGGTTTCGGCGGGCTGGTCGCCTGGTCGCGCGGGGTGGACACGAGCCTGTTCCACCCGCAACCGGGGACCGATTTCGGCCTGCCGCACCCGGTGTTCCTGTATGTGGGGCGGGTGGCGGTGGAGAAGAACATCGGGGCGTTCCTCGACCTCGATCTGCCCGGGTCGAAGCTGGTGGTGGGCGACGGGCCGCAGCTGGCCCGGCTGGCACGGCGCTATCCGGCGGCGCGGTTTGCCGGGCGGCTGGAAGGGGCGGCGCTGGCGGCGGCCTATGCCGGGGCGGATGTGTTCGTGTTCCCCTCCCGCACCGATACTTTCGGGCTGGTGCTGCTGGAGGCGCTGGCCTGCGGCACGCCGGTGGCGGCCTTCCCGGTCACCGGCCCGCGCGACGTGCTGGGCGCGGCGCCGGTGGGGGTGCTGGACTGGGATTTGCGCGCGGCGGCGCTGCGGGCGCTCACGATCGACCGCGCCGCCTGCCGGGCATTCGCGGAGGGGTTCTCCTGGCGTGCCTCGGCCGAGACCTTCCTGGCGCGGCTGGTGCTGACCCGCTGAGCCGGTCAGGGGGTGGTGGGAATCTCCCGGTACACGTTGCGGATGGAGCGGATCCAGTGCTGCTTGGTCGCATTGGTCCACGGCGTGCCGGCGAGCAGCTTCTTGTATGCTTCCGATTCCAGCACCTCGGGGGATTCGAGGTCGTAGAGCGCAAGATATTTCGGCTCGCCCTCGATCGCGACGAAGCGGCGGGCGTTGAGGAACCCGGGAACCGAGAGCCGTTCGGGGACGTGTTCCTCGTTGTACCAGCGGTTGAAATCGGCTTCGTGCTCGGGCTCGACCTCGATCATCACCAG
>JBMFXF010000023.1:0-20298 GCA_049964515.1 Acetobacteraceae bacterium
ACCGTCACCGCGCCGTCCGCGGTGGTCTCGTGCCAGCCCACCCCCAGCCGGCGGTGGACCGCCGCGTGCAGCCGCTCCGCCCCCATCGCCTGGCACGCCTCGGCCCGGCACAGGCGCAGCACATGCCGCCCCGGCGGGGTGGCGCGAAACTCATGGTAGAACGAGACCACGCCATGCACTTCCGCGCGCGAGAGATTGAGCGCCTCGGCAACCAGCGGGATCGCCGGCGGCGGAACGTGACCAAACGCCGCCTGCAGCGCATGCAGGATCGGCAATAGCGCACCCTCCTCACCAATATGCGCCGAAATGATCGACGCCGTGCGGTCGGGGGTCCACGAAGCAGATGGTTCCATGCCGGACGTCCTCCGTCAGATTTGTCCGATACTTGGCCCGCCCCCGATCGTTTGCAAGCCGGCCCCGGAAGCGGAAGCCCGGTCAGTCCAGCCGCCTTTCCATATAGACCCGGTGCAGCCCGTGCTCGGTCACCCGCCGCGTCTCCACAAACCCGCGCCGCGCGTAATAGGCGATGTTCGCGCCCATCGCCGCATTGGTATAAAGCCGCATCCGGTCCCGGCCGGCGGCGCGCGCCACCCGGTCGGCCTCGTCCAGCAGCATGGCGCCCAGGCCGCGCCGCTGCGCCGCCGGCGCGACGGCGACATTCTCCACCATCAGCGCGTCCGGCTCAGTGATCAGCACCAGCACCCCCAGCAACACGCCCGAATCTTCGAGCAGGCTGACCGCGCCGGCGGCGATCAGGCCCGGGTAATCGGCGGTCATCGGCGCGGGTTCGCGGCCCAGCAGCGGCACCCAGCGCGCGTAGGCGGCGCGCACCAGCGCGGTGACCGCGGGCGCATCCTCGGGGCGAGCGGGGCGCAACGCCGGCATCGCCGGAGCCTCGGGTTCGGGGTAAGCTTTCGCCGCATCCGGCGGGCAGGGATCATGCGGTCGAGAAGACTCGAACTTCCACGGGGTTTCCCCCACAAGCACCTCAAGCTTGCGCGTCTACCATTCCGCCACGACCGCATCGTGGGCGGGGCCGTATAGCCGATGGACCAGGGGCGGGCAATCGGCCCGGAGTGGCGGGTTTCCGCCGGCCTCACCGCGTATCCCGACGCGCTCGCGGCGATGCGGGCGCGGGTGGAGGCGATCCGCGCCGGCACCGCGCCGGGTCAGGTCTGGCTGGTCGAGCACCCGCCGCTGTTCACCGCCGGCGCCTCCGCCCGCCCGCAGGACCTGCTGGACCCCACCCGCTTTCCCAGCTTTCCCGCCGGGCGCGGCGGGCAATGGACGTATCATGGCCCCGGTCAGCGGGTCGCCTATGTGATGCTGGATCTCGCGGCACCGCACGGCACGGTTCCCGCTCGCGACGTCCATGCCTATGTCCGCGGTCTCGAGGACTGGCTGATCCGCGCGCTGGCCCGGCTCGGCGCCGACGGGCAGCGGCGGGAGGGACGCACCGGCATCTGGATCGTCGATCCCGCCACCGGGGCCGAGGCCAAGATCGCCGCCATCGGCGTGCGCATCACCCGCTGGGTCAGCTGGCACGGGGTGGCGCTGAACGTCGCCCCCGACCTCTCGCATTTCGCCGGCATCGTACCCTGCGGGATCCGCGGCCACGGGGTCACCAGCCTGGCCGCGCTGGGCCTGCCCGCCACCCTGGCCGACGCCGACGCCGCGCTCGCCGCCGCCTGGCCGGAGGTATTCGGCGGCTTCCCCCGCGCCGCGGATTGCGTATAGTTTATCCCATGGACATCCCGCACCCCACCACGATGGCCGCCGCGCCACCCCCGCCGGGTGCCGCGGTCTCCGCCCGGCTGCCGCCGGTGCCGAAGCTGATGTTCGCCTCGCGCTGGCTCCAGGTGCCGCTCTATCTCGGCCTGATCGTCGCGCAGGTCGTCTATGTGTTCCTGTTCGTGAAGGAACTGGTCGAGCTGATCCGGCACGCGCTCGATTTCAACGAGCAGCAGATCATGCTGATCGTGCTGGGGCTGATCGACGTGGTGATGATCTCCAACCTGCTGGTGATGGTGATCGTCGGCGGCTACGAGACCTTCGTCTCGCGGATGCGCCTCGAGCGCCACCCGGACAAGCCGGAATGGCTCTCGCATGTCGATTCCGGCCTGCTCAAGGTGAAGCTGGCGATGGCGATCATCGGCATCTCCTCGATCTCCCTGCTGCGTACCTTCGTCGAGGTGCGCTCGATCGGGACGCCTGGCATCACCATCACCCCGACCGGGGTGATGTGGCAGACCATCATCCATTCGATCTTCATCCTCTCCGCCATCGGCATCGCCTTCGTCGATCGCTACAGCTCGGCTCCCAAGGCCGGGCACCCGAACGGGGTGGGCCCGCCGCACTAGCCGCCCGCCCCGGCCCGCCCTATCTCTTGCCGCCATGGACCAGACCGCGCCGCTCGCCGACCTGCCGCATCAGCATGTGCTGTTCGCCGATGGCATGGCGCTCGACTGCGGGGTTGTGCTGCCCGAGCTGACCGTCGCCTACCGCACCTACGGGGCGCTCAACGCCGAGCGTTCCAACGCGGTGCTGGTCTGCCACGCCCTGACCGGGGATCAATATGTGGCCGAACCCCACCCGGTCACCGGCAAGGACGGGTGGTGGGATGCCGTGGTGGGGCCGGGCCGGCCGATCGACACCGGGCGCTATTTCGTGATCTGCGCCAATGTGCTGGGTGGCTGCATGGGGTCCACCGGCCCGCGCAGCCTGCGCGATGCCGCCGGCGCCCGCTGGGGCACCGATTTCCCCCCCGTCACCATCCGCGACATGGTGCGCGCGCAGAAACGGCTGATCGACCACCTGGGCATCGCCCGCCTGTTCGCGGTGATCGGCGGCTCGATGGGCGGGATGCAGGCGCTGCAATGGGCGGCCGATTATCCCGACGCGGTGTTCGCCGCCCTGCCGATCGCCACCGCCGCCTATCATTCGGCGCAGAACATTGCCTTCCACGAGGTCGGCCGCCAGGCGATCTTCGCCGACCCGGATTGGCAGGGTGGGCGCTACTGGCAGACCGACCGCATCCCCGCCCGCGGCCTCGCGGTCGCGCGCATGTGCGCCCACATCACCTACCTGTCGGAGGAGGCGCTGGCGCGGAAATTCGGCCGCCGCCTGCAGCACGCGCCGAAATCCGCCGGCGAGGCGATCAGCCTGTTCGGCGACATGTTCGAGGTGGAAAGCTACCTGCACCACCAGGGCAGCACCTTCGTGCGCCGCTTCGATGCCAATTCCTACCTGACCATCACCCGGGCGATGGATTATTTCGACCTCGCCGCCGACCATGGCGGCGATCTGGCCACCGCGTTCCGCGGCACGGCGACGCGGTTCCTGCTGGTCTCGTTCTCCTCCGACTGGCTGTTTCCCACCGCCGAGAGCCGCGCCGTCGCCCGCGCGCTGAACCGCGCCGGGGCCAATGTCAGCTTCGTCGAGATCCCCTCCGACAAGGGGCATGATGCGTTCCTGCTCGACGAGCCGGATTTCCACCGCACCCTGGGGGGCTTCCTGTCCGGCTGCGCCGCCCGCGCGGGGCTCGCCGCGCATGGCTGACCAGGTCCGGTTTCTGGCCAAGAATCTGCGCGTCGATCTGCGCCTGATCGCCGGCATGATCGAACCCAATACCAGGGTGCTGGATATCGGCTGCGGCGACGGCACGCTGATCGACGAGTTGTTCACCACCAAGGGCTGCGACGCGCGCGGCATCGAGATCGACATGGCCGAGGTGACCCGCGCCGTCGCCCACGGGCTGCCGGTGATGCATGGCGACGCCGACACCGACCTGGCCCACTACCCGGACGACGCATTCGACTACGTGGTGCTCTCGCGCACCCTGCAGGCGGTGGAGCGCCCGCGCGAGGTGCTGCGCCAGATGCTGCGGATCGGCGCCCGCGCGGTGGTGAGCTTCCCCAATTTCGGCCATTGGCTGGTGCGCTGGCAATTGCTGCGGCGCGGACGGATGCCGATGACCGCGACCTGGGACCGGATGTGGTACGAGACCCCCAACATCCACCCCTGCACCATCCATGATTTCTTCGACCTCTGCGCGGCCGAGGGCTACGCGGTGGAGCGCTGGCTGGCCGCCGACGAGGCCGGGCGGCGCGCGCCCTGGCGGCGGTTTCCGCGGCTGGCCAATCTGTTCGGCGAGCAGGCGGTGTTCCTGCTGCGGCGCGGGGCGTGAGGCGCGTCTCGCGCGCCGCCGCCGCCCGTCCGGGGCGATACCGTCCGGGCGAACACCCGGAACGGTCCAGCCCTATCCCTCCGCCTCGGCCTCCCGGCGCAGGCGGTGGAAGCTGCGGCGGCTGAACGGCAGCATGGCCGCGTAGAGGATCGCCAGCCCGGCCAGCGCGCCCCAGGGGTCGGCCATCAGCACCGCGGCGAACAGGCCGATGCCCAGCAGCAGCGGCAGCACATATTCGGCCGGCACCTTGAAGTTCTTGAAACTCCAGACCGGCAGGGTGGACACGCACAGCAGCGCGGTGCCGATCAGCACCGGGGCGGTGAACCAGGGGCTGCGGGCCAGCGCCGCCAGCCAGGCAATGTGCCGGGCATCCGCCTCGAGCCCCAGGAACAGCGGCAGCAGCGCGAGGCCCGCCCCGGCCGGCGCCGGCACGCCGGTGAAGAAATTATAGGCATAGGCGGGCTTCGGCGCGCCTTCCAGCGCGGCGTTGAAACGGGCCAGCCGCAGCGCCATGCAGACCGCGAACATCAGGCAGGGGATGAACCCCACCCCGCCCAGACGGTGCAGGGAATAGAGATACACCATGAAGGCGGGGGCGACGCCGAAGCAGAAGAAATCGCTCAGGCTGTCGAACTCGGCGCCGAAGCGGGAGACGCCGCGCAGCAACCGGGCGATGCGCCCGTCCAGCCCGTCGATCGCCCCGGCCACCACGATGGCGATCACCGCGGGGCCGAACTGCCCGCCCAGCGCGAAGCGCAGCCCGGTGAGGCCGGAGGCCAGCCCGACCATGGTCAGGATGTTCGGGACCACATGGTTGAACGAGGGGCCCTTGTAGCGCGGCCGGACCCGCGGGCGCAGCCGTGGCCGCAGCCGGCGCACCGGCCCGCCGGGATGGCCGGGTCCGGGCACCAGACTCATGCCCCCAGCGCGGCGATCACCGTCTCCCCCCCGATCATGGTCTGGCCTTCCGCGACCAATGGGCGCACCCCTTCCGGCAGATAGAGATCGGTGCGGCTGCCGAAGCGGATGATGCCGAAGCGCGCCCCGGCCCGCACCGCGTCGCCCTCGCGCACATAGCACAGAATGCGGCGCGCGATCAGGCCGGCGATCTGCACCACCGCGATCTCCCGCCCGTCCGGCAGGCGGATCGCCAGGGCGTTGCGCTCGTTGTCGGCGGAGGCCTTGTCGAGATTGGCGGAGACGAAGGCGCCGTGCCGGTAGGCGATGCGGGTCACGGTGCCGTCGGCGGGGATGCGGTTCACGTGGACATCCAGCACCGAGAGAAAAATGCCCACCCGCCAGCGCGGGGCGGTGCCGAGGCCGAGTTCCGGCGGCGGGGCGGCGGGCGCGACGGAGACCACCTTGCCGTCGGCCGGGGCCAGCAGCAAGCCCGGGCGGGGCGGGGCGACGCGCTCCGGGTCGCGGAAGAAATACAACGCGAAGCCGAGGAAGATCAGCGCCAGCCACGACAGCCAGTGCCCCACCAGCAGCCCGAGCAGGAACACCGCGCCGCCGCCGATCAGGAACGGCCGGCCGGCCGGGTGCGGGGGGGCGAGCACGAGGCGGAGGGATTCAAGGGCCATGGGGGGCGTTATGCGGGGCGGGCGGGGGCAGGGGCAAGGGCGGCGACGGCGTCTTGTGGTAAGCCAACCCAAATCCCACCCCGGGCCACCTCCGAACCCCGCCCGGTTGACCCGCCCCGCCGCTTCGTGGTCCGCCTCCGCCATGCGCCGCCTGGTTCTCCCGCTGCTGCTCTGCCTCGCCGTCCTCGCCTTGTGCCCCCGCGCCGAGGCGCAGACCCACGCCGCCGCCGCACCCACCACCGGTCTCGATGCCGCGGCGGCCCGCCAGGCGCTCGCCGTGCTGCGCGATCCGCACCGCCGCGCCGCGCTGGAGGCCACCCTCGAGGCCATCCTCCGCGCGGCCCCCGCCACGCCCGTCCCGGCGCCCAAGCCCGAAGCCAAACCCGCCCCGAAGCCGGCCGCCGTCATCAAACCCCCGGTCCATCTCAATCCCAACGGCCTCGGCGCCGCGGTGCTGCTCGGCGCGTCCCGCTTCCTCGCCACCGTCTCGTCGCGGGTCACCCACACGCTTGAGGCCGCGCGGTCGCTGCCGCTGCTGTGGAGCTGGCTCACCGTCATGGCCACCGATCCGCTGGCCCGCGCGCTGGCGCAGGAGGCGGCCTGGCGGGTGGTGGTGGTGATGGCGCTTGGCTTCGGCGCCGAATTCGCCCTCCGCCGCCTGCTGCCCCGGATCCCGCCGGTCCGCGCCACCATCCCCCCCGAGGCCCATCCCGGGCCGGTCGGCGAATCCGCCGCGCTCGCGCCCGAACCGCCTTCGCCCGCCCCCGACACCATCGCCGAAGCCGATGCCGAGGCCGGCGAAACCGAACCCCCCGACCGCCGCGAACGCATCCGCGACCGCCTGTCGCGCTTCGGCCAGGCGCTGCGCCGCCTGGGCCGCGACCTGCTGCCGATCCTCGCCTTCGCCCTGGTCGGCCATATTGCCGCCGCCACCGGCCTCGGCGGGTCGGACGCGCCGCGGCTGATCGTGCTGGCGCTGGTGGACGGCTACGCGCTGTGGCGCGTGGTGGTGGCGCTGGTCCGCTTCCTGGTCTCCCCGGATGCCCCGCGCCTGCGCGTGCTGGGCATGAGCGATGCCACCGCGAGCTGGACCCTGCTGTGGCTGACCCGCATCGCCGGGGTGGCCTCGTTCGGCTACGCGATCGAGCAGGTGGCGCTGCTGCTCGGCATGTCGCCCACCGCGGCCGATGCGCTGTTGAAGCTGGCCGGGCTGGTCAATCACGTGTTCTTCGCGGTGATGATCTTCGAAAAGCGTCGGCCGGTGCGCGCCTGGCTGCGCGCCCCGGAAGGCAGCCACGGCCCGGTGGCGCGGATGCGCAACGCGCTGGCCCCGATCTGGCACTGGCTGCTGCTGGGCCTGCTGACCGCGGAATGGCTGGTCTGGGCCATCGAACTGCGGCACGGCTATGCCGCCATGCTGCGCGGGCTGGTGATCGTGATCGCCGTCGCCGTCGGCACCCGCATCCTGCAAGGCGAGTTGCACGGGCTGCTCACCCGGCTGCTGCGCCCGGGTCCCGCGGTGACCCAGCGCTATCCCGGCCTCGAGGCCCGGCTTGCGCTGTATCACCCGATCGTGACCGGCCTCGCGCGCGCCGCCGTGCTGCTGGCCGGGCTGGTGCTGGTGCTGGAACTGTTGGGGGTGGCGGTCATCGGCTGGGCCACCGGTTCGGCGCTGGGCCAGCGGATGGTGAGCGGGATCGGCACCATCGGCTTCACCCTGCTGGTCGCGCTGGTGGTGTGGGAGGGCGCCAACGCGGCGATGCAGGCGCATCTGGCACGCCTGACGCAGGAGGCCCATGTCGCCCGCGCGGCCAGGATGCGCACCCTGCTGCCGCTGCTGCGCTCGGCGCTGACGGTCACGGTGGGCATCGTCGCCGGGCTCACCGTGCTGTCGCAGATCGGGATCGATGTCGCCCCGCTGCTGGCCGGTGCCGGGATCGTCGGCGTGGCGATCGGTTTCGGCTCGCAGAAGCTGGTGCAGGACCTGATTACCGGCATCTTCCTGCTGCTGGAAAACGCCATGCAGGTGGGCGACTGGGTGACCGTTTCCGGCCTCTCCGGCTCGGTCGAGAATCTGTCGGTGCGCACCATCCGCCTGCGTGCCGGCGACGGGTCGGTCCACATCATCCCGTTCAGCTCGGTGACCAGCGTCACCAACACCAACCGCGGCCTGGGCAATGCGGCGGTATCGGTCACGCTGGCCTATTCGGCCGATTCCGACCGCGCCGGGGCGGAGCTGAAAGCCATCGCCTCGGACATGCGCAAGGAGGCGACCTTCGCGCCGATGATGCTTTCCGAGCTGCAACTCTGGGGGGTGGACAAGCTGGACGGCGCGGCGGTCACCCTGGCCGGGCAGATCCCGTGTACCGATACCGGCCGCTGGCCGGTGCAGCGGGAGTTCAACCGCCGGGTCAAGCTGCGGTTCCAGGAACTCGGCATCGCGCTCTACAACCCCAGCCAGACGCTGTTGCTGCCGGCACCGCCGGCCGAGGCCCCGCATGACCCCAGCTGAGCTCGCCGCCCGCATCGCCGCCGCCGGCTACGCTTTCGTCGAGGCCGCGCCGATGCGCGCGGCGCTGGCCGGGTTCGGTTCCCTGGCCGACTGGCCGGAATTCGCCGCCAGCTGGAACGACCTGGGGCTGGATATCTTCATGGCCGATGGCGGGCGCTACCGGAAGCGCCGGCACGCCGCCTTCGCCGCCGATGCCGCCGGCATCCGCCGCAAGCCGCATCAGCCGCACTACCAGAGCCGCGACTACAACCCGCTGAACGGGGGGGTGCAGCGCTGGTTCGCGCCGGTGGATGCAGCACTCGGCGCCGGCCCCAGCCTGACCACCATCCTCGGCTTCTGCCGCGCCGTCTTCGACCGGCTGACCACGGCCGAGGCCTGGCATATCGAGGTCCATCAGTTCCGCATCGAGGCCCGCGCCGGGATGCCTGGCCAGCCGACCCCGGAGGGGATGCACCAGGACGGGGTGGATCACGTGCTGGTGCTGCTGATCGGGCGGCGGGGGGTGCGCGAGGGGGTGACCACGGTCGCCGATCTTGCCCGCCAGCAGCTGGGCAGCTTCACCCTGACCGCGCCGTTCGACGCCGCCTTCGTCGATGACAACCGGGTGATGCACGGGGTGACGCCGGTGGTGCCGGAACGGGCCGACCAACCGGGCGCGCGCGATGTACTGGTGGTGACATTCCGCCGCGAGCATCGGGCCGCCGCGAGCATCGGGGCGATGGTCGGAGCGGCGGGATTTGAACCCACGACCCCCAGTCCCCCAGACTGATGCGCTACCAGACTGCGCTACGCTCCGACCGCGCCGTTTCCCTACCAGTGCCGCCCCGCGCTGGCAATCGGCGGCGCGAGGCGCGGGTCATCCAGTGGCACCACCTCCCGCCCGATCGGCCACAGCGCGAGCCCGGCCAGCTTGAGATGGGCCCAGGCGAACGGGATCCCGATCAAGGTCGCCGCCAGCAGCGCGGCGGCGATCAGGTGGCCGAGCGCGAGCCACCAGCCGGCCAGCACCAGCCAGATCAGGTTGCCCGCCACGCCCAACGCGCCGGTGCCGATATCGCCCGGGCCCAGCCGGTCGCGCCGCACCGCGCGGAAGCCGAACGGCAGGAACGTATAGCGCGCGATGGCGAAGGCGGCGCGCGTCCAGGGCAGGCCGACGATCGTGATCGCCATCAGCACCCCCGCCAGCACCCAGGCCAGCGCCATCCACACGCCGCCCAGCAGGACCCACAGGATGTTCAGCAGCAGCCGCATTGCGTCGATCCTCCGGTTGGTATGCGCGCCGGGCGGCGGCGCGCGAAACATGACTCGATACCAGGCGGCGTTGACCCATGCCTTATGGGTCAACATCAAGGCCGGCGGGGATCAGGCGCCGAGGTCGCGAAAGCGCTGGCGCAGGTCGAAATCGCTGGCGGTGACCGCACGTTCGGCGCGGGCGAGGCGCGCGTCCAGCGCCCGCAGCCGGGCGGTCACGGTCTCGAGCGTGCCGGCGGGATCGGTCCGCATCCCGCGCCAGAACGCCTCCTGCGCGGGGTCGGCGAACAGCGCCCGCGGCTTCGGCTTCAGCACGAAGGCGGCGATGGCGTAGCCGACCGCGGTGGGCAGGGTGAAGAAGATCAGCCCGGCCACGGTAAGCGCGCGCACCAGGCCCGGGGCCAGCCCCAGATAATCCGCGAGCCCCGCGCAGACGCCGGCCACCCAGGCGTGATCGGTGTCGCGCCAGATGCGGAACCGGTCGGTCGCCCCGCTCATCGCCCGCCTCCCGCCCCAGGGCCGAGGGCGCGTTCCAGCGCGTCCATCCGCGCTTCCAGCTTGCCGGCGAGCTCGGCCAGCTCGGCCAGCGCGCGCTCATGCTCGCGCGAGAGCATCCGTCCGGTGCGCCACTCCGTCGCGTAATGGGCCACGATCCAGATCGGGGCCACCACCAGCACGAACAGGATGCCGAGGATCATGACCATCATCGGTCAACCCTTGCCGGGCATCGCGGCGGCGGGCACCACGGGCAGGCGGTTGCCCAGCCGGGCCTTCAGCCGGTCGAGCTCGTCCTGCACCGTGGCATCCTGTTCCCATTGCGCGAATTCGTCGCCGGGGGCGGCTTTGCGGCCGAGGTCGAACGCTTCCACCTTGCCCTCCGCCTCGTCGAGCGCGCGCTCCACCTGCTCGAACCGCGCGAACGCATCGGTGATGCGCTGGTCGAACAGGTTGCGGCGCAGGCGCAGCCGGTTGGCGGCGGTCTGGTGGCGGGCGATCAGCGCGCGCTGGCGGGTGCGGGCGTCGTCGAGCTTGGCTTGCAGGCGGGCGATGTCCTCGTGCTGGCGGGTCAGCACCTCGGCGAGCTGGGCGAGCTGGCGCTCGGCCTCGGCCAGCGCGGCGGCGGCGCGGGATTTGGCGGCCAGCGCGCCGCGCGCCAGGTCCTCGCGTCCGCGGGTGAGCGCGAGCTCGGCCTTGCGTTCCCATTCCGCGACGTCGCGTTGCAGCGCTTCGACCCGGCGTTCCTGTTCCTTGCGCTCGGCGATGCCGCGCACGGCGGCCGAGCGCACCTCGACCAGCGTGTCCTCCATTTCCTGCACGATCAGGCGGATGATTTTCTCCGGATCCTCGGCGCGGGCGAGGATGGCGTTGAGGTTGGAGTTCACGATGTCGGAGAGGCGGGAGAAGATGCCCATGACGTGGTTCCTCAGTGGCGTGCCGGTGTGTCAGCAGCAATCGTGCCAGCGATGAGGGCGTTGATTCGGAATGGTTTTTCGGATCCCAGGCGCGGGTATGATGGCGATTTTCGCCGGATCATGGTAGAATCCGCCGCACAATGGCGATTTCCCCCACTCCGCCCACCCCGCTCGGCGAATCCCCCGCCTTCCTCGACATGCTGGCCCATGTCTCCCGCCTCGCGCCGCTCGACCGCCCGGTGCTGGTGGTGGGCGAGCGGGGCACCGGCAAGGAGCTGATCGCCGCCCGCCTGGCCTATCTCTCCCCCCGCTGGGACCGCCCGTTCGTCACCCTCAACTGCGCCGCCCTGCCGGAGGCGCTGCTGGATGCCGAGATGTTCGGCCATGAGGCCGGCGCCTTCACCTCCGCCACCCGCCGCCGCGCCGGCCGCTTCGAGGCCGCCGACACCGGCACCCTGTTCCTCGACGAGATCGCCACCGCCACCCCGGCGGTGCAGGAGAAGCTGCTGCGCGTCATCGAATACGGCGCGTTCTCCCGCATCGGCGGCAACGAGACGATCAGCGTCGATGTCCGCGTGATCGCCGCCACCAACGCCGATCTGCCGGCGCTGGCCGCCGCCGGGCGGTTCCGCGCCGATCTGCTGGACCGGCTCGCGTTCGATGTGATCCGGCTGCCGCCGCTGCGCGCGCGCGGCGATGACATCGTGCTGCTGGCCGAGCATTTCGCCACCCGCATGACCGCGGTGCTGGGCCGCGATTATTTCGCGGGCTTCGCCCCGGCGGCGCTGGCCGCGCTCACCGCCTGGCCCTGGCCGGGCAATGTGCGGGAGCTGCGCAACGCGGTGGAGCGCAGCGTCGCCCGCCTGGCCGACCCCACGCGGCTGCTGTCCGAGCTGGTGATCGATCCGTTCGGTCCCGCCCCGGCGCCGGTACCGGTTCCGGCCCCGCCGGCCGCCGCGCCGGCCCGCGCGCCGAGCCTGCCCGAGGCCGAGCGCGCGCTGGAGGCGCGGATGCTGGCCGAAGCGCTGGTCGCCACCCGCTTCAACCAGCGCGCCGCCGCCGCCCGGCTCGGGCTGGGCTACGACCAGTTCCGCCGCCGGCTGCGTGCTCATCCCGCGCTGCGCGCCGGCGATCTTTCCGCCGCCGCGCGAGACGGGTAGAACGCGCGCGGAGCCTGCCATGATCCCTGTTCTGGAACAGCGCCGCGCCGAGATCGCCGTCCGCTGCCGGCAGTTTCATGTGCGCCGGCTGGACCTGTTCGGCTCGGCGGCGCGGGAAGTGGATTTCGACCCGGCGCGATCGGACGTGGACCTGCTGGTGACCTATGATCCAGGCCGGCGGCCGTCGGTGTTCGAGCACCCGAACCTGCGCGATGCGCTGGCCGCGCTGCTGGGCCGGCCGGTCGATCTGGTGACCGAGGGTACGGTGAGAAACCCGTTCGTTCTGGCCGGAATCGAACGCTCCCGGCAGCATTTCCATGGAGCATGATCCGCGCGCCTATCTGTGGGACGTGCGGCGTGCGGCCGAGCGCGAGACCGCGTAGCCCCGCGCCTACGCCGCCTTCCCCTGGCCCGCCAGCTTCACCAGCGCCGCCAGTACCTCCGCCGCGGTGCGCAACCGCAGCTTGAGGTCCATCTCCCGGGTGATCGCCAGCTTGTGATCCGGGCGCAGCCGCAGCAACCCGCCCTGCCGGCCGAGCCAGGCCACCAGCCCCGCCGGGTTGGCGAACGCGTTGCGCCGGAACCCGATCACCATCCCCTTGGGCCCGGCCTCCACCTTCTCCACCCCGGCCGCCCGGCAGGCGCGCTTGAGCGCCACCACCGCCAGCAGATTCTCCACCTCCTCCGGCAGCGCACCGAACCGGTCCACCAGCTCGGCCGCCAGCGCCTCGGATTCCGCATCCGTCGCCAGCGCGCTGATGCGCCGATAGAGGCCGAGCCGGACCGGCAGGTCGCGCACATACGTCTCCGGGATCAGCACCGGCAGGCCGAGCGCGATGTTGGGCGTCCAGTCGCGGCCCGCCTCGCCCTCCGCGCCGCCGCCGGCGCGCAGCTCCATCACCGCGTCCTCCATCATCTGCTGGTAGAGTTCGATCCCCACCTCGCGGATATGCCCGGACTGTTCGTCGCCCAGCAGGTTGCCGGCGCCGCGGATGTCGAGATCGTGCGAGGCCAGGGTGAACCCGGCGCCCAGCGAATCGAGCGTCTGCATCACCGTCAGCCGCTTCTCCGCCGCCGCCGACAGCCGATGGTTCTGCGGCCAGGTCAGATAGGCATAGCCGCGCTGCTTGCCGCGCCCGACCCGCCCGCGCAGCTGATAGAGCTGCCCCAGCCCGAACCGGTCGGCGCGGTGGATCAGCAGCGTGTTGACCGCCGGCATGTCGAGCCCGCTCTCGACGATGTTGGTGGACAGCAGGATGTCGAACTTGCGGTCGCCGAACTCCGTCATCACCTGTTCGAGCGCGGAGGGGGCGAGCCGCCCGTGCGCTTCCACCAGCTTGGCCTCGGGCACGATCTCGCGCAGCCGTTCGGCCATGCGCGGCAGGTCCTCGATCCGCGGCACCACGCAGAACACCTGCCCGCCGCGGAAGCGCTCGCGCTGGATCGCCTCGCGGATCACCACCTGGTCGAACGGCATGATGAAGGTGCGCACCGCCAGCCGATCGACCGGCGGGGTGGCGATCAGGCTCATTTCCCGCAGCCCGGACAGCGCCAGCTGCAGGGTGCGCGGAATCGGCGTCGCGGTCAGCGTCAGCACATGCACATCGGTGCGCAGCGCCTTCAGCCGTTCCTTGTGCGCCACGCCGAAATGCTGCTCCTCGTCGATGACGAGCATCCCGAGTGCCGCGAACTGGATGCCCTTGGCCAGCAGCGCATGGGTGCCCACCACGATGTTGACCGAGCCGTCGGCGAGGCCGCGGCGCACCTCCGCCGCTTCCTTCGCGCCCACCATGCGCGACAGCTGCGCCACCCGCACCGGCAGCCCGGCGAAGCGCTCCGAGAAGGTGCGGAAATGCTGCCGCGCCAGTAGCGTGGTCGGCACCACCACCGCCACCTGCGCGCCGGTCATGGCGGCGACGAAGGCGGCGCGCAGCGCCACCTCGGTCTTGCCGAACCCGACATCGCCGCAGATCAGCCGGTCCATCGGCCGGCCGGAGGCGAGGTCCTCGAGCACATCGGCGATCGCCCGGCTCTGATCCTCGGTCTCGGCGAACGGAAAGCGGGCGCAGAACTCGTCGAACGCGCCCTCGGGCGGCGTCATCAGCTCGGCCTGGCGCAGCCGCCGCTCGGCGGCGGTGCGGATCAGCCCGGCCGCCATGTCGCGGATGCGCGCCTTCATCCGCGCCTTGCGGTGCTGCCAGCCGATCCCGCCCAGCTTGTCCAGCGCCGCCCCGCTGTCGTCGGAGCCGTAGCGCGAGAGGATCTCGATGTTCTCGACCGGCAGGAACAGCTTCTCGTCGCCGTCGTAGATCAGCCGCAGGCAGTCATGCGGCGCGCCGGAGACGGTGAGCGTCACCAGCCCGGCATAGCGGCCGATCCCGTATTCCTGGTGGACCACCAGATCGCCCTCGGCGAGTTCGGTCGCCTCGGCGATGAACTGGTCGGCGCGGCGGACCCGGCGCGGCGGGCGGGCGATGCGTTCGCCCAGCAGGTCCTGCTCGGCCACCAGCGCCAGCCGCTCGCCGCCGGTCGGGGACAGAAAGCCGCGCTCCACCCCCAGCACCACCAGCGAGACGCTGCCCGCCGGCTTGCGCCGCACCGAAGGCCAGTCGGGCTCCGGGGCTGCCTCGCGCACGCCGTGCTCGCGCAGCAGCACCCCCAGCCGCTCGCGTGATCCGCGGGTCCAGGCGGCGACCGCCACCCGCCGGCCTTCCTCGGCCCAGCGGGCGAGCCGGGCCTTGAACGCCTCGAACGCCGGGCCGGGCCCTTGCGAGGCGGAGAAGAACACCGGCCCCGGGCGCCCGCCGGCGTCGAACCCTTCCGCGCCCTCCGGCGGGGCGAACGGGGAGAACGCGACGCACGGTCCGCCGGCCAACATCGCCTCCCACCCCGCCGCGTCCAAGTACAGCAGTTCGGGCGGCAGCGGGCGGTATGGCACCTCGCCCTCGCGGGGCGGCATCCGCCGCGCCGCGTAGTGATCGGCGATCATCTCGAACCGGGCGGCGAGCGATTCCTGCGCCTGGTGGTCCAGGCTGACCGAGGCGCCGGGCAGGTAGTCCAGCAGCGTCTCGAGCGCGGGGTGGAACAGCGCCAGCCAGTGCTCCATGCCGGGATGGCGCCGTCCCTCCGAAACCGACTGGTAGATCGGGTCTTCCGCGGCGGCCGGACCGAAGCGTTCGCGCCAGCCGGAGCGGAAGCGCGCCACCGCCGCCCGGTCCAGCGGCACCTCCGATACCGGGCGCAGCACCAGCGACTTGCGGCCCCCCTCCTTGAGGCTGCGCTGGGTCGCGGGATCGAAGCTGCGGATGGTCTCGATCGCGTCGCCGAACAGGTCGATCCGCACCGGCTCCGCCTCGCCGGCCGGGAACAGATCGATGATGCCGCCGCGCACCGCATACTCGCCCGGCTCCATCACCGTGCCGGCGCGGCCGTAACCGTTGGCTTCCAGGAACGCCGTCAGGCGCTCGGGCGCCACCTCGCCGCCGACGCGCAGCACCAGGCTCGACTCCTGGAACGCCGCGCGTGGCGGCACCCGCTGCACCAGCGCGTTCACCGTGGTCAGCACGATCCGCGGCCCCTGCGCCGGTTCCAGCAGCCGGCCGAGCGAGGCCACCCGCTCGGCTACCAGCGCCGCGTTGGGCGAGACCCGGTCGTAGGGCAGGCAGTCCCAGGCCGGGAAGCGCAGCACCTCGGCTTCCGGCGTGACGAAGCCCAGCGCCTCGGCGAGCCGCGCCATGCGCGCGTCGTCGCGGGCGACGTGCAGCACCGGGCCGGGGAACTCGCGCCGGCGGCGGGCCAGCAGGAAGGCATCCCAGCCTTCGGGGGCGCCGTAGGCGGTCAGAAGCGCGCTCACGCCGCCGGGACCCCCGACCATCGCGACGCGCCGGGGCGAAGCAAGCGGCTCATCCGGCGGCCTCGGCGCGCATCCGCCGCAGCAGCGGCTGCGCCGCGTCGGCCGGGATCGGCTGGCGGCCGGTGAGCCAGTCGGCAAGGTCGGTGTCGGGGTATTCCAGGATGGTTTCCAGTTCGTCGAGCTGTTCCGGGGTCAGGCTGGACAGGTGGCGGGCGACGAAGCCGCCCACCAGCAGATCGGTCTCGTGGGTACCGCGATGGGTGGCGCGGTACAGCAGGCGGCGGCGCCGCTTGTCGGGTTCGGTCATGGGAGGTCGGGTTTAGCGGCGGGGGGATCGTTTGTCAGCGCCAGGGCGCGGGCATAGACCTCCCGCCGCGGCCGGCCGGTGGCGGCGGCGACCAGCGCGGCGGCGTCGCGCAGGCTGTGCGCGCCGAGCGCCGCCCGCAGGGCGGGCTCGAGGTCCTCCGCCGCGGCGGCGGACGGCGCCGGCGGGCCGATCAGCACCGTGATTTCCCCGCGCGGCGCCTCGGCGGCGTAATGCGCGGCCAGTTCGGGCAGGCGGGCGCGGCGGATCTCCTCGAACCGCTTGGTCAATTCGCGCGCCACCGCGGCCGGGCGGTCGCCGAACACGGCGTGCAGATCCGCCAGCATCGCCGCCAGCCGGTGCGGGGCCTCGTACCAGATCAACGTGGCCGCGAGGCCGGCTGCCTCGGCCGCCCGCAGCGCGGCGAAGGCGCTGGCGCGCGCCGCCGGTTTCGGGGGCGGGAAGCCCAGCACCAGGAACGGCAGCGGCGGCAGGCCGGAGAGCACCAGCGCGGTCACCGCCGCGTTCGGCCCCGGCACTGCCCCCACCGGCAGCCCCGCCGCGATCGCCGCCCGCACCAGCCGGAATCCGGGATCGGAGACCAGCGGCGTGCCGGCATCCGAGATCAGTGCGATCCGCTGCCCGGCGCGCAACCGCTCGAGCACCGCCGGGACCCGCGCGTCCTCGTTATGCTCGTGCAGCGACAGGCAGCGCGCCCGCACCCCGAGCGCCGAGAGCAGCCGGGCGCTGTGGGCGGTGTCCTCGGCCAGCACTAGGTCGGCGCCGGCCAGGGCCGCGCGGGCGCGGGGGGAAACATCGCCGAGGTTGCCGATCGGCGTGGAAACCAGCACAAGACCGGGCATGGCATCGGGCGCGGAAGCGTCGGGGAGGGCGGATGCGGCGGCGGTCATTGCTGGTCCTGGGCGCGGCGGCGGGACTGAGCGCCTGTGCGGCGGAAGGTCCGGGCGGGTTCTATAGCCCATACCCGGCGACCCGTCCCGGCTCCGGCGCGCCGGCATCGCTGCGACCGGAATCGCTGGCGCCGGGGTCTGCCGGCGCCGGCCCGCCGGGCGCGCCGGTCGGGCTGCTGCTGCCGCTGTCGGGCCCGCTCGGGGCGATCGGCCGGCCGATGCGGCAGGCCGCGGCGCTGGCGCTGTCCGCGCCCGGCGCCCCGGCGCTGCTGGTGCGTGACACCGGCGGGGCGCCGGAGGGCGCGGCAGCGGCGGCGCGGGCGGTGCTGGCCGGTGGCGCGCGGCTGATCCTGGGTCCCCTGACCGAACCCGAGACCGCCGCGGCGGCCACCGTTACGCAACCGGCCGGGGTGCCGATGCTGGCCTTCACCAACGACCCCGCGGTGGCGCGCCCCGGCGTATGGGTGCTGGGGATCACCCCGGGTCAGCAGGTGGCAAGGTTGGTAGCCGCCGCGACGGGCGACGGGCGCACCCGCTTCGCCGCCCTGCTGCCCGACTCGCCGTTCGGGCGGCTGATGGCGGACGGTCTGGCCCATGCCACCGCCGCCGCCGCCCTCGCTCCGCCGGAGATCCGGTTTCACGGGCAGGGCATGGCCTCGATCAACGCCGTCACCCGCAGCCTGTCCGACTACGCCGGACGATGGGGGCCGATCGAGGCGCAGATCCGCGCCGCCGACGCTTCCGGCACGCTCGAAGGCCGGCGCAAGGCGGCGTTGCTGCGCAAATCGGTCCCGCCGCCGCCGCCGTTCGATGCGCTGCTGCTGGCCGATACCGGGGAAAGCCTGCGCGAGATCGCCGCCCTGCTCGCCTATTACGTGGTGGGCCCGCCGGCGGTGCGGATCATGGGCCCGGCGCTATGGGCCGATCCGCGCAGCGATTCAGGCCGGCTGGCTGGCGCCTGGTATGCGGCGCCGGATGCCGGGGCCCGCGCCGGGTTCGTCGCCGAGTTCTCCGCCCGCTACGGCGCCGCCCCGCCTGGCGTGGCCGACCTCGCCTACGACGCCGCCGCCATCGCGCGGGTGACCGCCGGCGCGGGCTATGCGACGGAGGCGCTGACCCAGCCGATCGGTTTCGCCGGAACCGACGGCGTGCTGGTGCTGCAAGCGGACGGCCATGTCCGGCGCGGGCTCGCGGTGTTCGCGGTGGCCCCGGGCGGCGGCCGGCTGGTCTCGCCGGCACCGCGACGGGTGGCGGCATGAGCCGGGTCGTGCGGGTGGTGTGGGACCTGCCCACCCGCCTGTTCCATTGGTCGGTAGTGGTGTTGGTCTTCACCAGCTGGCTGACCCAGCACGAGGGCTGGATGGGCTGGCATTTCCTGTCCGGCTACGCGCTGCTGACCCTGCTGGTGTTCCGCCTGATCTGGGGTTTCGTCGGCAGCGAGACCGCGCGGTTTTCGCATTTCCTCCGCCCGCCGTGGGAGGCGCTGGCGCATCTGCGCCATCTGGCGCGCCCCGAGCCGGATCATCAGGTGGGCCATAACCCGGCCGGCGGCTGGATGGTGCTGGTGCTGCTGGGCCTGCTGGCGTTCCAGGTGGGCACCGGGCTCTGTTCCAACGATCAGGTCCTGGCCTACGGCCCGTTCGCCGATGCGCTGGGACAGCGGCTGAGCGACCGCATCACCGATTGGCACGCGCTCGGCTTCACCCTGATCGAGATCGCGGTGGCGCTGCATGTGGCGGCGATCGGGATCTACGCGCTGCTCAAGCGCCACGATCTGGTCCGCCCGATGATCTCCGGGCGGAAGGAATTGCCTGCCGAGGTGCCCACGCCCCGGCTGCGACCGGTCTGGGGCGCGGCGGCGGCGCTGCTCGTCGCCGCCGCGCTGGTGGTGTTCGTGCTGCGGCGCTTCGGCGCTACTTAGCGCGGAACTCCTTGTGGCAGGACAGGCAGGTGCCGCCCAGCACCTTCACCTGGGCGGCGAACCCGGCCGTGTTGTCGGCCTTGGCCAGCATCGCCAGCTTGGCCGCCGCCGCCGAGGCCTTGTCCGCATCCTTCTGGAAGGCGGCGAAATGGGTCCAGATCGCGGGCAGCGCCTTGGTGTTGTCGCCCTTGTCGGAACCCGGCGGGAACAGCGAGGGATACTGGGCGAACCATTTCGACATCGCCATCGCCGGTTCGGCGAACGGCTTGACCGGCAGCTTGTGCAGCAGCGCCTGGCGGATGCCGACGAACGACCCCAGCACCAACAGCTGTCCGCTCTGGCGGGTCACGATCGGGTTGTAGCCCGGGGCGGCGGCGAAGGCCGCGACCCCGACCCCCAGGGCGATGGCGGCGAGGCCGCCGATGGCGGTCAGGCGGATTCGATTCATGCGTTGCTCCCTCGGTGGCACACCCCTTTATCTTGCCCATTCCGCGCCCGGGCGCCAGAGAAAACATCGAGATCGAAAACGCCCCTCGCCCCGCAAGGAGCCGCCCATGCCCCGGTTGCGCGCCGTCGCCGTCTTCTGTGGTTCCCGCGAGGGAGCCGACCCCGCCTTCCGCGAGGCCGCCGCCGCGCTGGGCCGGGGCCTCGCCGAGCGCGGGATGCGGCTGGTCTATGGCGGCGGCGGGATCGGGCTGATGGGGGTGCTGGCGGATGCGGCGCTGGCCGCCGGCGGGGCGGTGACCGGCGTCATGCCCGCCTTCCTGCGCCGGCTGGAGGTCGCGCACCCGGCGGTGACCGACCTTGTCACCACCGATTCGATGCACCAGCGCAAGCGCATCATGGCCGACCTCGCCGACGCTTTCGTGATGCTGCCGGGCGGGCTCGGCACGCTGGACGAGACGGTGGAGATCCTCACCTGGCGCCAGCTGGGTCTGCACGCCAAGCCGGTGATCCTGTGCGACATCGCCGGATCGGCTGCGCCGCTGGCGGCGGCGGTGGAGACCGCGATCGCCCAGGGCTTCGCCGATGCCGGCTTGCGCGACTTCCTGCGCGTGGTGCCGGATGCCCCCGCCGCGCTGGCGCTGCTGGCGGCGGGCGGGTTTTGACAGCGCCGCCCGGCTTCGGTCTGCTCGCCGCGCCATCGGGAGGAGTGATCCGTGCGACCGCTTGAGGGATTTCGCGTGCTGGCGCTGGAACATGCC
>JBMFXF010000024.1:0-20113 GCA_049964515.1 Acetobacteraceae bacterium
CATGATCCGCGGCGGCGGCGATTTCCTGCTGCGGCTGGTCGCGCGCGATACCATGCACGAGAACCAGCTGACCCAGCGCCTGACCGGGCTGCCCACGGTGACCCGGGTGCAGACCTTGCAGACGATCCGCACCAGCCGTTCGCTGGCCGGGGTACCGCTTTGATCCGATGGCTTAATCCGCCCCCTCTCGCGGTTTTGTGATTGGTTTGTAACGCGCAACATGCGGTATTCTGCGGTCGATCCATCACGGTGGCGTGATGGATCGGTTCGGAGTGGTTCGCATGACGGTTTCCCGTCCCGCCCTGCTGGTGGCGCTCGTTGCGGGCGCGGCGTTCGGCCTCTCCGGCTGCGCCTCGGCGCCCGGGGCTCCGCTGGCCGCGGCAACCCCGGTGTCGAGGCCCGCGCCGCCGCCGGTTTCGGCGGTGGCCGCCGTGCTCGGGCAGCGGCTGGATGCGATGCTCGCCGCCAACGTCACCCGTCACCCCTGAGGCACCGATGTCCGCGCTGCCCCGCTCGCGGCCGAGCGACTGGCTGGGGGCGGTGTTGCAGCACATGGGTCTGCTGGCGCTGGCCGGAGCGCTCGGCACGCTGATCTGGCAGGCGGTGCTGTGGTGGACCGAGGGCGGATGGCCCGGGTTTCCGCTGGCCGATATCTGGTCCGCGATGGGCTGGGATTTTCCCGATCTGCGCTGGCCCGGAGGGGAGCAGGCGCTGATCTGGCTGGCCGACAAGCCGCTGAGCGCGGTGCTGGCCGGCCTCGGCGCGGGCCTTCTGGTGCTGGGACGCGGGATCTCGGCGGAATGACGCGCGCCGCGGGCGGCCTCCGCGCACATTAACCGAACGGAAAGGCAGCCCGGCCATGGTGCCCGCGATTGCGGGAGTATGGCCCGATGCCCGACCTGCCGGTCGTGGATGTCAACCTCTTCGTCCATAACGGCGCCGCCACGGTGGGGGCCGCGATCGAGAGCGTGCTGGCCCAGACCTGGCCCGCGCTGCGGCTGACCCTGATCGACGACGGCTCCACCGACGCCACCGCCGCGGTGCTGGCCGGCTATGCGGATCGTCCCGGGATCCGGCTGCTTCGCCTGCGCCACAACGGCGGGGCGGTGGCCGCGTTCCAGCGCGGCTTCTGGCTGGGGGAGGCCGGGTTCGTCATGCCGAAATCGGCCGACGATCTGATCGCTCCCGATTTCGTCGCCCGCTGCATGGCGGTGCTGATGGCGCATCCGGACTGCGCGATGTGCCACGCCGGCGGGCTGATCTTCACCGGCATCGATACGCTGCGCGCCGTCTATCCGCCCGAGCACCGGCTGGACGCGACCGCGCCCGATGCGCCGGCCCGGGCCCGGCAGGTGATGGCACACTACACGTCCTCGCCGTCGTTCTGGGGGGTGTATCGCCGCACCGCCACCGAGCGCCTGTCGCCGATCCGCTACCGCGCCGGGTGGGATCACGTGGTGCTGGCCGAACTCGCGCTGTGGGGCGAGATCCGCCATGTGCCGGAGGTGCTGTACTGGCGCCGCGACGGCGGGCGGCCGGTGCTGACCCTGGCACGCGCGGCCACCGCGCAGGGACGGGTGGGCCTGCCGCTCGAGGACACGCTGGCCGAGGCGCGCTGGCGCACCCCGCTCATCACCACCGCCTGGGCGCATCTCGAGATGTTCGCCGCGGTGGCGCTGCCGCATCCGGTCCGGCTCGGGCTGATGGAGGACGCGGTGACGATCTTCCGTGCCCGCTGGCGCGAGCCGATGCGCGCCGAGGCGGCCGGGCTGGATGCCTGGCTGCCCGGGCGGATCGCGGCTCTCGAGTCCTGTTCGCCGCTGGAGGCGCGGTTTCACGCCTCCGCCCTGGCCGAGGCCATCGCGGCCGCCGGCGCCCTTGTCCCGGAGGTGGATCTGACCATGCATGCCCTGGAACTGGCCGCGCGCGCGGGTGCCCCGCGCCGCGCCGCCGCCTGAGCGGCGCCGATGGATGGCGCCGCCGCCACGCTGCGGCTGCATCTCGGCTGCGGCACAAGGGTGCTGCCGGGCTTCGTGAATATCGACCGCATCGCCCGCGCCCCCGGGGTGGTGACCGATATCGACCTTACCACCCTGCCCTACCCCGACGCCGCGGTGGCCGAGGTGCTGGCCGAGCATCTGTTCGAGCATTTCTCCTTCGCCGAAGAAGGTCTGGTCTGGCTCGAAATGGCCCGCGTGCTCCGACCCGGCGGGGTGCTGCGGCTCGAAGTGCCGGATTTCGAATGGGTCTGCGCGCAGTTCCTCGCCGCCCGCGACGAGTGGCGGGATTTCTACGTGGTCGGTGCCGCCGACCACTACGCGGGGTGCGGGCGGGCGCTGGATCAGCGCTGGGGGATTCTGCAAACCATGTTCTTCGGGAATCAGAACGGGGCCGGGCAGTTCCATCGCAGCGCCTACACCGCGGGCAAGCTGCGCGCGATCGCGGCCCAGCTCGGGTTCGCGGCGATCGAGATCGAAACGATGTTCAACAAGGGCGGTCAGGCGCTGCGCGCCACTCTGACCCGATAGGAGCGCGATGCGCATCTTCGTGACCGGCATTGCCGGATTCCTGGGCAGCCACCTGGCCGAGCGCCTGCTGGCGATGGGCCATCACGTGGTCGGCTGCGATTCGCTGCTGGGCGGGGAACTGGTCAACGTCCCGCCGGAGGCCGAATTCTACCAGTACGACTGCCGCGACTTCAATGCGATGGCGAAAGTGATGAAGGGCGCCGAGCTCATCTACCATTGCGCCGCCACCGCCTATGAGGGGCTGTCGGTGTTCGCCCCGGCAATGATCATGGACAATATCCTCACCGGATCGGTGGCGGTGTTCTCGGCCGCCATCGCCGGCGGCGCGCGGCGGATCGTGTTCTGCTCCTCGATGGCGCGCTACGGCACCAACCAGGTGCCGTTCGAGGAGGCGTTCGATCCGCGCCCGCAGGACCCGTACGGGATCGCCAAGGTGGCCGCGGAGGCGGCGCTGCGCAACCTCGCCGCCGCGCACGGGGTGGAATACGCGATCGCCGTGCCGCACAACATCATCGGCCGACGACAGAAATTCGACGATCCCTACCGCAACGTCGCCTCCATCATGGCCAACCTGATGCTGCAGGGCCGCCAGCCCTTCATCTACGGCGACGGGGAGCAGCAGCGCTGCTTCTCCCATGTCGAGGATTGTCTTTCCTGCCTGCTGGCGATGGGGCTGACGGACCGCGGCCTGTCGCAGGTGGTCAATATCGGTCCCGATGAGGAATTCGTGACGATCAATGCGTTGTTCCGGCGGCTCAAGGACATCACGGGATTCGAGGGGCAGGCGATCCACCTCAAGGACCGGCCGGCGGAGGTGAAGCACGCCTGGTGCTCGTCGGAGCGCGCGCGCCGCCTGCTGGGCTACCGCACCACCCGCGACCTGGACGCCGGACTGCGCGACGTGGTCGATCACATCCGCACGCTGGGGCCGCGCAAGTTCCGCTACCACCTCGACCTCGAGATCCGCACCGCGCGCACCCCGCGCACCTGGACCGAGCGGCTGATGTGATGGAGGGCATCGATCCCGATGCGCTGCCGCGCGCGATCGCGCTGCGCTACGACGCGGGCGAGATCGTGTTCCCCGCCGGCGGCGCGCCGGTGCTGGAACGCTGCGCCTATCAGGGGTCGGGGCTGCGGGTTTACGGCAAGAGCGCCGATTTCCTCGACGATGCCCGGTTCCGCCGCGCCCATGCGCGCGGCTGGGCGGCGCGCGGGCGCAAGGGGGCGGGCATCGACGACAACCGCTGGATCATGCATGTCGCGTTCTGGGCGGCGAGCCAGGCCGCGCGGCTGGACGGCGATTTCGTCGAATGCGGCGTCGATAACGGAATGATATCGATCGCGATCTGCGACTGGTTGGATTTCAACAAGCTGGACCGCGACTTCTGGCTGTTCGACACCTTCGCCGGCATTCCCGAGGGGCAGATGACCGCCGAGGAACGCACCGGCACCGGCGGCTGGCACAACCGGCACAGCTACGAGGAGTGTTTCGCCGCCGCCGCCGCCAATTTCGCCGCCTGGCCGCGCTGCCGGCTGATCCGCGGCGAGGTGCCGTCGAGTCTCGCCGCCTTCCCGGCCGATCGCGCCGTGGCCTACCTCTCGATCGATATGAACATCGTGCTGCCCGAGATCGCGGCGCTGGAGTTCTTCTGGGACCGGCTGCTGCCGGGGGCGGTGGTGCTGCTGGACGACTACGCCTGGGCGACGCACCGCGGCCAGAAAGCGGCGATGGATGCCTTCGCCGCCCGCCGGGGAACGATGATCCTGAGCCTGCCGACCGGGCAAGGGGTGCTGATCCGGTGACGGGCGACGTCCTCTCGGCCCTCTTGTAATACCTAACTCGATAGGTTATATCCTCATGGTGACGGTGCTCAAGGCCCAGGAGCTGCGGGTGGTGATCTTTCTCAACGACCACCCGCCGCCGCATGTGCATGTGTTCGGCGACGGTCAGGCCTGGATCGATCTTCTCGGTCCCGACGGCGAACCGGACCTAGTCTGGACCGACGGCATATCCGGTGGCGAGGCGCGCCGCGCATTGCGTCTGGTGTCCGAGGAGCAGCGCCATCTGCTCGCCCGGTGGGAGAAGATCCATGGTGGCCGTGATGACGGAGATTTCGGACCAGGCGCTTGACCTTGCGGCAGCGCGGGGGGCTACAGCTCGGCGCGCAACTCCGCGCGCGCGCGCCGCGCGCCTCGATGCCGGCGGCGATGCGCTGATCGTGACCCTGACCAACGGGGTGGAACTGGTAATCCCGGTGCGGCTGGTGCCGGGGCTGGACGCTGTCGCGCCGGCGCAGCGCGGCGCGGTGGAACTCATCGGCGCCGGCTACGGGCTGCATTGGGATGCGCTCGACCTGGACCTTTCGGTCCCTGAGCTGCTGGCCGATGTGTGCGGCACCCGTGCCTTTCTGGCCGGCCAGGCCGGGCGCGCCACCTCCCCGGCCAAGGCGGCCGCGGCGCGCGCCAACGGCGCGCTGGGCGGGCGCCCGCCGCGCCGGAGCTGACCCCGGGTTCCGGCGCCACCCCCGGGCCTGCTACACGGTGGGGCCCCAGCCCGGACGCACGCCATGACCTATCTGCTCGCCAGCGACCTGCCCGCCGCCCCCGCCGGGGAGCGGTTCCGCGCCCTGCTCGCGCGGCCCGGCATCCTGCAACTGCCCGGCGCGCACAACGGCATGGCCGCGTTGCAGGCGCGCGATGCCGGGTTCGACGCGCTCTACCTCTCCGGCGCGGCGATGACCGCGCAGATGGGCCTGCCCGATCTCGGCATCATTACGGTGGACGAGGTCGCCTTCTTCATCCGCCAGCTGGCCCGCGCCTCCGGCCTGCCGGTGCTGGTCGATGGCGATACCGGCTACGGCGAGGCGCTGAACGTCATGCACATGGTCCGCTGCTTCGAGGACGCGGGGGCGGCGGCGGTGCATATCGAGGACCAGCTGCTGCCCAAGAAATGCGGCCATCTCAACGACAAGAAGCTCGCCGATCCGCAGGACATGGCAGCCAAGATCGCCGCCGCCGCAAAAGCCCGCCGCCATCTGTTCCTGATCGCGCGCACCGACGCCGCCGCCTCGGAGGGCATCGACGGCGCGGTGGCCCGCGCCGAGCTCTACCTGCGCGCCGGCGCCGATGCGATCTTCCCCGAGGCGCTGACCTCCGCCGAGATGTTCCGCGAATTCGCCGCCCGGGTGAAGGCGCCGCTGCTGGCCAACATGACCGAGTTCGGCCGCACCCCGTTCTTCACCGCCACCGAGTTCGCGCAGATGGGCTATCGGATGGTGATCTGGCCGGTCAGTTCGCTGCGGGTGGCCAACAAGGCACAGGCCGAGCTCTACGCCGCCATCCGCCGCGACGGCGGCACCCATAACATGCTCGACCGGATGCAGACCCGGGCCGAGCTCTACGCGGCCATCGGCTATCACGACTTCGAGTCGCTCGATCAATCGATCGCCCGCACGGTGATCCCGCAGCCGATGCCGCAGCGGCAGGCGTGACGTCTCCAATCTATATCGGCAGCGAGATCTACCGCCATTCCAGCTACGGGCCGAAACATCCGCTGGCGGTGCCGCGGGTGTCGGTCTGCACCGACCTCTGCCGCGCGCTGGGCTGGCTGCCCGGAAGCGCCTATCGCGACGCCCCGCAGGCCGATGACGCGGCGCTGGCCCGGTTTCACGACCCCGCCTACCTCGCCGCGCTGCGACGCGCCGAGGCGAGCGGCGATCCGCCGCCACAGGACCGCGCCCGCTATCGGCTGGGCTGTGACGGCAACGCGATCTACCCCGAGATGTATCGCCGTCCCGCCATCTCGGCCGGCGGCGTGCGGCTGGGGGCGGCGCTGACCGCCGCGGGTGGGATCGTCCACGTGCCCGGCGGCGGCACTCATCATGGCCGGCCCGACCGCGCCGCCGGGTTCTGCTTCCTCAACGATCCGGTGCTGGGGCTGCTCGCCTGGCGCGACCAGGGGCTTCGGCGGATCGTCTATCTCGATACCGACGCCCATCACGGCGACGGGGTGGAGGACGCCTTCGCGGCCGATCCGGACGTGCTGACGATCAGCCTGCACGAGGCCGACCGCTGGCCGCGCACCGGCACCGCGCACGCGCCCGGCATCCGCAATTTCCCACTGCCGGCGGAGACCAACGACAGCGAATACACGTTCCTGCTGGAGCACGCGGTGCTGCCGGCAATCCGCGCCCATCGTCCGCAGGCGATCCTGTGGCAGGCCGGCGCGGATTGCCTGGCCGAAGACCCGCTGGCACGGCTCGCGCTGTCCAACACCATCGCCGAGATGCTGGCGCGCACCCTGCCCCGGCTGGCGCCGCGGCTGATGGTGCTGGGCGGCGGCGGCTACAACCCCTGGACCACCGGGCGGGCCTGGGCATTGATCTGGGGCACGCTCGCCGCGCGCCCGGTCCCTGCCCGTCTGCCCGCCGCGGCCGAGGCGGTGCTGCGCGCCGTACGCTATGACCGCGCCGCCGGGCGCAACCCGCCGGCGCACTGGTTCACCACCCTGCGCGACCCGCCGCGCCCGGGTCCGATCCGTCCCGTCTTTCCGCGACTGCTGGAGACCTGCCCCGCATGAACCGCCGCTCCCTGCTGGCCCTGGCGCTGCTGGCGCCGACGGCCGCCCTCGCCCACCCGATCACCGGGCCGCAACCGATGCTGCCCACCGCTCCGCTCACCATCATCGGTGCCGACGGCGCGGCGCACCGGTTCCAGGTGGAGATCGCCCGCACCAAGGCCGAACAGACCATCGGGCTGATGTTCCGCCGCAACGTCGCGGCGGACGGAGGGATGCTGTTCCCGTGGCCGAAGCCGATCATCTCGCGGATGTGGATGAAGAACACCCTGGTGCCGCTCGACATGGTGTTCATCGGCGCGGACGGCCGGATCGACAGCATCCTGACCAATACCGTGCCGCACAGCCTGCGCGTGCTGTCGAGCCACGGCAAGGTGATTGCCACCCTCGAACTCGCGGGCGGCACCACGGCGCGGCTCGGCATCACGGTGGGCGACAAGGTGATCCTGCCGCCGGGGGTGGGAGCGGGCTGACCCCGGCCCCTATGCCGGCGGGCAGGATCAGCCCCGGACGGCGGTTCAGGCCGGCGGTTCAGGCCGGCGGCAGCTCGGCCTCGAGCCCGGCCTCGAACATCGCGGCGGGGTCGATATCGGGCTGCGCGTCGGCCTCCTCCTCCACGCCCACCCGCTCCCCGCGCGCCTGGCGCTCGGCCTCCTCGGCGCTGCGGGCGACATTGACGGTGACGCGGATCGACACTTCCGGATGCAGCACCACCCGCACCGGAACCAGGCCCAGCGCCTTGATCGGATGGATCAGCACCACCTGGTCGCGGCCGACGGTGAGCCCGGCGGCGGTGACGGCCTCGGCGATATCGCGCGCCGAGACCGAGCCGTAGAGGCTGCCCGACTCGCCGGCCTGGCGGATCACCACCACCGACAGCCCGCCGACCCGCTCGGCGACCCGTTCGGCCTCCTCGCGGCGCTTGAGGTTCTGCGCCTCGAGCTGGGCACGCTGCTGCTCGAACCGCTCGCGGTTCGCCTTGCTGGCGCGGATCGCCTTCTGCTGCGGCAGCAGGTAGTTGCGCGCGTATCCGGGCTTGACCTTCACGATCTCGCCCATCTGCCCCAGCTGCTCCACGCGCTGGAGCAGGATCAGTTCCACGTTGGCCATGGCGCGCTCCTCAGACCAGAATATAGGGCAGCAGGGCCAGGAAGCGGGCGCGCTTGATCGCCAGCGCCAGTTCCCGCTGCTTCTTCGCCGACACGGCGGTGATGCGCGAGGGCACGATCTTGCCCCGCTCGGACAGGAAGCGCGACAGCAGGCGCACGTCCTTGTAGTCGATCTTCGGCGCGTTGGGGCCGGAGAACGGGCAGGATTTGCGCCGGCGGTAGAACGGCCGGCGGGCGCCGACGGCAGCGCGGCGGGCGGCGGGATTGATATCGTCGGACATGGGGGGTTCTCCTCTGCCGCTCATTCGTCGATGCCGAGGCCGAGCGCCTCGCGCGCTTCCTCGCGGGCGCGGAACTCCTCGCGGTCGTCATCGCCGCGGCGGCGGCCGGAATCGAACCGCGACGGCGCGCGCGGACCGCGGAAGCTGCGCTCGCGCTCGTCGGATTTCCGGGTCAGGATGGCGGACGGGGCTTCCTCGATCGCTTCCACGCGCAGGGTGAGGAAGCGCAGGATGTCCTCGTTCAGGCGCAGCTGGCGTTCCATCTCGGTCACGAAGCCCGGCTTCGCGTCCAGGCCGAGCAGCAGGTAATGGCCCTTGCGGTTCTTCTTGATCCGGTAGGCCAGGGTGCGCAGGCCCCAGTATTCACGCTTCCTGACCGCGCCGCCGTCGGCTTCCAGCTGCGCGCCAAGTTCGTCGGCGAGCGTTTCCACCTGTTGCTGCGTGACATCGTTGCGCGCGATCAGCACGCACTCGTAAAGTGGCATGAGGGATCCCTCTGGCTGGCTTCGGCCCGCGCCCCGGCCGGCTGGTCGGGGTCGTGCGGGCATAGCCGGGGCGTTGCCGCGCCCCGGCAGGGAAGGCCGGGCGTAAAGCACGGAACCACCCGCCCGGCAAGGGCGGGATCAGGATCCGTGGCCGGGCGCTACCCAGCCGGCGGTTCCCCCGCCAGCGGCGCATACCCCAGCGAGACGAACAGCGCCGCGACCTCGGCGATCGCCGCCTCCAGCCGCGCCGGGTCGGTGCCCTTGGCGACGATCGCCACCCCGTTCCCGCCCGGGCGGTAGAACGGGTAGCTGCCCAGATCGGCGTCCGGATAGCGGGCCTGGATCGCCGACAGCCCGGCCGCGATCCGCCCCTCCGCCACCCCCAGCGCGTGCACCGCGCGCATGGCGATGGGCGTGCCCTGCGGCAGCCGCTCCACCAGGGTGGCGAACATCGCCTGCATCACCCGCGGCACCCCGGCCAGCACATGGACGTTGCCGATGCTGAACCCGGGCGCCACCGAGACCGCGTTGTCGATCAGGCTGGCCCCGCGGGGCATGGTGGCCATGCGCTGGCGGGCGGGGTTGAACTCGCCCGGCTTGTAGCTCGCCTCCATCCGCGCCCAGGCTTGCGGATGCGGCTCCCACGGCACGCCGAAGGCGGCGGCGACGCATTCGGAGGTGATGTCGTCATGGGTGGGGCCGATGCCGCCGGTGGTGATGAGCACGTCCACCCGCGCGCGCAGCTCGTTCACCGTGCCGATGATGATTTCGGCGATATCGGGAATGACCCGGGCCTCGACCAGGCGGATGCCGCGCCCGCCGAGACCCTGGGCCAGGAAGCGCAGATTGGTGTCCTGGGTGCGACCGGAGAGAATCTCGTTGCCGATGATCAGCACGGCGGCGGTGGGGGCGGACATCGGCATCTCCTACAGGAATTCGCGCAACAGCGGGATCAGCGGCTTGTCGGCGGGCGGCATCTCGTATTCGCCCAGCTGCTCGGGGCGTACCCAGCGCAGCGCCTGGCCTTCCCGCCCGCGCGGGATGCCCTTCCAGCGCCGGCACAGATAGAGCGGCATCAGCAGGTGGAACGCCGGGTAGGCGTGCGAGGCGAAGGCGAAGGCGCCGAGGCAGGAGGCGGTGACATCGATCCCCAGCTCCTCCTTCAGCTCGCGGATCAGCGCCGCCTCCGGGGTCTCGTTCGCGCCGAGCTTGCCGCCCGGAAACTCCCACAGCCCGGCCATGGATTTCCCCTCCGGCCGGCGTGCCAGCAGGATCCGCCCGTCGCGGTCGATCAGCGCGCAGGCGACGACCAGCACCAGCTTGCGGGCGGCATCGGGCGGGGGCGGTGCGGCGGCGGGGCCGGGCGGGAACAGCTCGGTCCGCGTCGCCTCCAGCGAGATCACCGGCAATTCGCCGCCCCGGGCCCGGAAATGGGCGCGTCCGCGGCCGGTCTCGCGGAACCCCAGCCGGCGCAGCACCGCGAGCGAGGCGGGGTTGTCCTCGGCCACCGTGGCTTGCAGCCGATCGATATCGAGATTGGCCAGCGCCCAGCGGGCCAGCCGCCCGGCCGCCTCGGTGGCCACGCCGTGGCCCCAGAACTTTCGCCCGACCCAGTAGCCCAGCCGCGCGCTCCGGCTGTCCGGGGCCAGCGTCAGCCCGACCACGCCGACCAGCGTCTCGGCGTCCTGGTCGCGCCCGGTGATGGCCAGGTGATATGCCGTCCCGGCGGCGAGCTCGGCCGCGGTGGCGGCGATCCAGGCATCGGCGTCGGCGCTTGTGTAGGGGTAGCTGAGATTCGCCAGGCTGCGCAGCACGTCCCAATCGTCGAGCAGCTTGTGCAGCGGCGCGGCGTCAGCGGGTTGCAGCGGGCGCAGGGTCAGGCGCTCGGTGGCCAGCGGGACGAAGACCGGCACCGGGGTCAGCAGATCGCGCGCGCGGTCGGCGCGGCGGCGGGGCGCTTGGGCCTTGGTCATCGGCGGGGCTGCATCGGAATGGGTCCGCCGGTGGTGTGCCCCGCTCCGCCGCCCGGGGCAAGCGCGTTGCGCGCCGTCCCGCGCCGGCGGATGCTCCGGGCATGGACGGGCTGTTGCGCGCGATCGACCTGGCCGGCATGGCGGCGCTGCTGCTGTGGGGCGTGCGTATGGTGCAGACCGGCGTGGAGCGCGGGTTCGGTCCCTCGCTGCGGCGGCTCCTGCGCGGGGCGCTGCGCCGGCGCCTCGCGGCCTTCATGGCGGGGCTCGGGGTGACCGCGGTGTTGCAGAGCAGTACCGCCACCGGGCTGATGGTGGCCGGATTCGCCGCCGGCGGGGCGATGGCGCTGGAACCGGCGCTGGCGGCGCTGCTCGGGGCGAATCTCGGCAGCACGCTGATCGTCCAGCTGCTGTCGTTCGACGTGGCCGGCGCGGCGCCGGCGCTGATCCTGGTCGGCGTCCTGCTGTTCCGCCGCGGCGGCCCCGGGCGCTGGCGCGACGGCGGGCGGATCGCGATCGGCCTGGGGCTGACCCTGCTGGCGCTGCACCGGCTGGCCGGACTCGCCGCCGGCGTCGCCGTGGTCGGGCCGATGCGCGCGGTGCTGGCGGCCTATCCGCTGGCCGATCTGGTGCTGGCCGGGCTGGCCGCCTGGGCGGCGCATTCCTCGGTCGCGGTGGTGCTGGCGGTGATGTCGTTCACCGGCCATGGCGTGCTGGCGCCGGGCGCGGCGGCGGCGATGGTGTTCGGCGCCAATCTGGGCAGCGCGGTGAACCCGATGCTGGAGGCGGAGGGCGTGGGCTGGTCGGCGCGCCGGGTCCCGATGGGGGGGCTGGCGCTGCGGGCGCTGGGGGTGGCGGTCGGCATGGCGTTGCTGCCACGGATCGCGGCATGGCTGCCGGACTCGGCGCGGGGGGTGGCGGATCTGCACACCGCGTTCAACCTGATCCTGGCCGTGCTGGCGCTGCCGCTGCTGACCCCGATCGCGGCCCTGCTGCGTCACCTGCTTCCGGCGGCGCCGGCGGCCGACGATCCGGGGGCGCCGCGCTATCTGGACCAGGACCAGCTGGCGACGCCCGGCCTCGCGCTCGCCTCCGCCGGGCGGGAGGCGCTGCGACTCGCCGATGCGCTGGAGCGGATGCTGCTCGCCGCGGCCGATGCGGTTTCGGGCGGCGATCCGCGCGCGCTGGACGCGGTGCGCCGGCAGGACGACGTGCTGGACCGGCTGCACGCGGCGATCCGGGGCTTTCTCTCGGTGCTGGAACCGGATCGGCTGAGCCTGTCCGACCGCCGCCGGCTGACCCAGACCCTGCTGTTCATCGCCAATCTCGAGGCCGCCGGGGACGCGCTGGACCGCGACCTGCTGCGTCCGGCGGCCCGTCGTGCCCGCCGGGGGGTGGTGCCGGAAGCCGCCACCCGGGCGGAGGTCGCCGATATGCTGCGCCACCTGGCCGGAACCACGCGGCGGGCCGGCGCGGTGTTCCTGACCGCCGATCCGGCCACCGCGCGGACCCTGGCGGAGGAGAAGACCGGATTCCGCGACCGCGAGGTGGCGGCCAGCCTGTGGGCCTCCCCGGCCGATGCCGACCTGCTGCGGGCCGCCAAGCTGGTGAACGCGCATCTGGTGGCCGCCGCGGCCTACCCGGTGCTGGAGGGCGAGGGCGCGCTGCGGCCGACTCGGCTGCGCTGAGCGCAAGCGTGGCAGCGACGCCACAGGAGCGTGGATTTGGGGTTCTAATGCCGGCCGAGGGCCTATATATTGATTGACCGTGACTCCGTGCGGACCGGACAAGCGGAGTCCGGTCCGACGACAAGGGGGGTAGGACGTGCTCGACGCCGTGCAGATGAAGGGTCGCCACCTGGTCCATGTGGATCGGTCGCGGGACGCGCTGATCACCGATTTCGGTCGCGCCACTCTGACCGACCGCTACCTGATGCCGGGAGAGGGGTTCCAGGATTTGTTTGCCCGCGTCGCCTCCTATTACGGCGACGATCCGGCGCATGCGCAGCGGCTTTACGACTACATGAGCCGGTTGTGGTTCATGCCGGCCACCCCGGTGCTGTCCAACGGCGGCACCGAGCGCGGGCTGCCGATCTCCTGCTTCCTGAATGAGGCCTCCGACAGTCTGGATGGCATCGTCGGACTCTGGAACGAGAATGTGTGGCTGGCTTCCAAGGGCGGCGGCATCGGCTCCTACTGGGGCAATCTGCGCTCGATCGGCGAGCGGGTCGGCGCGGTCGGCAAGACCTCGGGCGTGATCCCCTTCATCCGGGTGATGGACAGCCTGACCCTTGCGATCTCCCAAGGATCGCTGCGGCGCGGCTCGGCGGCGGTCTATCTGCCGGTGTGGCATCCCGAGATCGAGGAGTTCGTCGAGATGCGCCGCCCCACCGGGGGCGATCCGAATCGCAAGGCGCTCAATCTGCACCACGGCATCCTGGTGCCGGACGATTTCATGCGCGCGGTGGAGGCCGACGAGCAATGGCCGCTGCTGTCGCCCAAGGACAAATCGGTGATCCGCTCGATCCCGGCGCGCGCCCTTTGGATTCGTATCCTGACCGCGCGGATCGAGACCGGGGAGCCGTATCTGGTGTTCTCCGATCACGTCAGCCGGGCCCAGCCGCAGCACCACAAGCTGGCCGGGCTCGAGGTCAAGACCTCCAACCTGTGCAGCGAGATCACCCTGCCGACCGGGATCGACCAGCACGGGATGCAGCGCACCGCGGTCTGCTGCCTCGCCTCGCTCAACCTGGAATACTGGTTCGAGTGGGAGCGCGACCCGCGCTTCATCGAGGACGTGATGCGCTTCCTCGACAACGTGCTGCAGGACTTCATCGACCGCGCGCCGCCGGGGATGGAGCGCGCCCGCTATTCGGCGATGCGGGAGCGCTCGGTGGGGCTCGGCGTGATGGGGTTTCATTCGTTCCTGCAATCGCAGCTGGTGCCGTTCGAGAGCGTGGTGGCGAAGGTGTGGAACAAGCGCATGTTCCGCCATATCCGCGCCGCCGCCGATGCCGCCTCGGTGCGGCTGGCCGAGGAGCGCGGCCCCTGTCCGGATGCCGGCGAGTGGGGGGTGATGGAGCGGTTCAGCCACAAGCTTTCCATCGCGCCGACCGCGTCGATCTCCATCATCGCCGGCAATTCGAGCCCGGGCATCGAGCCGATCGCGGCCAATGTGTTCCTCCAGAAGACGCTGTCCGGCAGCTTCACCGTGCGCAACCGCCATCTGCAGCAGCTGCTGGCCGGGCGCGGGATGGATACGGACGCGATCTGGTCGCGCATCACCCTGGACCAGGGCAGCGTGCAGCGGCTGGAGGGGCTGAGCGAGCAGGAGAAGGCGGTGTTCAAGACCGCGTTCGAGCTGGACCAGCGCTGGGTGGTGGAACATGCCGCCGACCGCGCCCCGTTCATCTGCCAGAGCCAGTCGGTGAACCTGTTCCTGCCGGCCAATGTCCACAAGCGGGATCTGCATCAGATCCACATGATGGCGTGGAAGAAGGGGGTGAAGTCGCTGTACTACTGCCGCTCGTTGTCGATCCAGCGGGCGGACACGGTGAGCGAGAAGGCGGTGGCCGGACCGATGATGACGGCGCGGGAGAAGGAACCCGAGTTGCCGCTGGCCGCGGGCGGGGCGCCGACCGATTACGAGGAGTGCCTGGCCTGCCAGTGAGGCTCCGGCGCGCGCCGCGCGTTTGTGCCCCTCCGGCCGCGGCGATACCCTCCGCCGGCACGCGGAGACCCCGGCATGGACCCGATCGCTCAGGCTGAACCCGCCGCCGCCGGGCGGGGCGCGCTGGCAGCGTTCCGCGCCATGCCGCTGGCCCCGCTGCTGGCCACGCTGGCGGTGCAGACCTTCGCCACCATGGCGCTGTTCTCGGTGCCCACCGCGGCGCCGGCGATCGCACGCGACCTCGCCGTGCCCGGCTCGATGATCGGGATGTTCGTCTCGCTGGTCTATGGCGTGGGCATCGTCTCGGCGCTGCTCTCGCCCGGCTTCGTCCATCGCTACGGCGCGGTGCGGGTGACCCAGATCACCCTGGTCGCGGTGCTGGCGATGCTGGCCACAGGCACCGCCGACGGCGTGGCTGGCCTCGCCCTGGGCGCGGTGGTGCTGGGACTCGCCTATGGCGCCATCGCCCCGGCGAGCACCCATCTGCTGGTGCCGCAGACGCCGCGGGCGGTGTTCAACCTGGTGATGTCGCTGCGCCAGATCGGGGTGCCGCTGGGCGGCGTGCTGGGGGCGCTGTTCATCCCGCCGCTGGTGCTGCATTTCGGCTGGCGCGGCGCGCTACGGTGGGAAGCGCTGCCGGTGGCGCTGCTGCTGGTGGGGTTGCAGCCGGCCCGCCGCGCCTGGGATACCGACCGCGACCCGACGTGGAAGCTGGGCGGCGGGGCGCTGATGCAGCCGCTGCGGCTGATCCGCGAGGACGCCGCGCTGCGCCGCCTGTCGGTCGCCAGCTTCGTCTATTCCGGCGTGCAGCTCTGCTTCATCGCCTTCATGACGGTGCAGCTCACCGCCGAGGTGCGGGTGGGGCTGGTGCAGGCCGGGCTGGCGCTGGCGCTCTATCAGGTGGCGGGTTCGGCCAGCCGCCCGGTCTGGGGCTGGGTGGCCGACCGGTTCATGGCCCCGGGCCGGCTGCTGGCCTGGCTGGGCATCGCCATGGCGGCGGCGGCGCTGGCCACCGGCCGGTTCGGCCCCGGCTGGCCCTGGGCGGCGGTGCTGGCGGTGGCGGTGTTCGCCGGCGCCACCGCCTCCGGCTTCACCGGCGTCGCCTATGCCGAATACGCGCGGCTGGGCGGGGCGCGGCGAACCGAGGCGACCGGGCTGGGCACGGCGGCGATGTTTGCCGGGGTGATGCTGATGCCCTCGGCCTTTGGCGCCGCGGTGACGGCGCTGGGCGGGTGGTTCCTGCCCTATGCGGGGCTGGCGGCGGTCTCGGGGCTGGCGGCCTGGGCGGTGTGGTGAGGCGCGGTCAGCCGGGCGCGCGCGCGGCAACCCCCGCCGCCGCCAGCAGGCGCACCGCCTTGCGGTCGAACGAGACGAAGCTCTCCGCGCCGAGCGCTCGGCCCGCGAAGGCGATGGCGCCGTCGGCGAAATCCCCACCGGCTTGCAGCATCCGGAGTCCCGCCTCGACGGCGGGACGATCCACCGCCACGTTGGCGCTGTCGGTCAGCCGGCGCAGCAGCGACGCGATCTCCCCGCCGCGGGCGGCGTAGCCCTTGGCGAGCACCCAGACCAGTTCGCACAGCACCGGCAGCGGCAGCGCGATCAGCTCCGCCTCGGCCAGGAGGGTCTGCGCGAGCCTGGCCTGGGCGGGGTCGTCCTCGGCGATGGCGCGGACCAGGATGTTGGTGTCGGCGGTGATTCTCACCGCCGCCCGCCCCAACCTTCAGCGGCGATCCGCTCGATCTCGTCGAGGCTGAGACGCGGCCCGCCCGGCCGGCGCAGCGCGCCGAACAGGTCGGAGACCTTGCCCGGCTGCGGCGCCGCACGGAGCTCCAGCCGGCCGTCGGGCAGCTTCTCCACGGCAAGCCGCTGGCCCGGGCGCAGGCCGAGATGGGCCAGCACGTCCTTGCGCAGGGTGACCTGGCCCTTGGCGGTGATCGTGAGGATGCTCATGGAGGGAACGTAAGGGGAAATGTCATTACCGTCAAGCGCGGCGCCGCGCCCGCCCGCGAACCGGCGCCGCCGCCGGCAGCAGCGGTGCCAGGAACCGCCCGGTGTGGCTCTCCGCGCAGGCGGCGATCGCCTCCGGCGGGCCTTCGGCGACGATCCGCCCACCGCCGTCACCGCCCTCCGGCCCCAGATCGAGGATCCAGTCGGCGGTCTTGATGACCTCCAGATTGTGCTCGATCACCACCACCGTGTTGCCCTGATCGACCAGCGCGTGCAGCACGTCGAGCAGCTTGCGCACGTCCTCGAAATGCAGCCCGGTGGTGGGCTCGTCGAGGATATAGAGCGTGCGTCCGGTGGCGCGGCGGGCGAGTTCCTTCGACAGCTTGATCCGCTGCGCCTCCCCACCCGAGAGCGTGGTCGCCTGCTGGCCGAGGCTGATGTAGCCCAGCCCCACCTGTTGCAGGATTCGCAGCCGGTCGCGGATGCGCGGCTGGGCGGAGAAATAGGGCACCGCCTCGTCCACCGTCATCGCCAGCACCTCGGCGATGGATTTGTCGCGGAACTTGATTTCCAGCGTCTCGCGGTTGTAGCGCCGGCCCTTGCAGGTATCGCAGGTCACGAACACGTCGGGCAGGAAGTGCATCTCGATCTTCAGCACGCCGTCGCCCTGGCAGGCCTCGCAGCGCCCGCCCTTCACGTTGAAGCTGAAGCGGCCCGGCTTGTAGCCGCGGGCGCGGGATTCCGGCAGCTCGGCGAACCAGTCGCGGATGGGGGCGAACAGATCGGTGTAGGTGGCGGGGTTGGAGCGCGGCGTGCGCCCGATCGGGGACTGGTCGATGTCGATGATCTTGTCGAGCAGTTCGAGCCCGTCGATGCGGTCATGCGGGGCCGGCACCGCGCCCGAGCCCATCAGCCTGCGCGAGGCGGCGCGATAGAGCGTATCGACCACCAGGGTGGATTTGCCCCCGCCCGAGACGCCGGTGACGCAGGTGAAGGTGCCGAGCGGAAACGCGGCCGTCAGCCCCTTGAGATTGTTGCCGCGTGCGCCCACCACGGTGACGGCGCGCTCCTTCTGCGCCGGCCGGCGCAGCGCCGGGACCGGGATGCGCCTGCGCCCGGACAGATAGGCGCCGGTGAGCGAGTCCGGATGCGCCGCCACCTGCTCGGGCGTGCCTTCGGCCACCACCCTCCCGCCGTTCACGCCGGCTTCCGGCCCCATGTCGATCAGGTGGTCGGCGGCGCGGATCGCGTCCTCGTCATGTTCCACCACCAGCACGGTATTGCCGAGGTCGCGCAGCCGCCGCAACGTGCCCAGAAGCCGCTCGTTGTCGCGCTGATGCAGCCCGATCGAGGGTTCGTCCAGCACATAGAGCACGCCGGTGAGACCCGAGCCGATCTGGCTGGCCAGGCGGATGCGCTGGCTCTCCCCGCCCGACAGCGTGGCCGAGCCGCGCGCCAGGGTCAGGTAGTCGAGCCCGACATCGACCAGAAAGCGCAGCCGCTCCACGATCTCGCGCAGAATGCGCCGCGCGATCTCGGCGCGCTGGGGGGTGAGGGTGTCGATCACGCCGGCGAACCACGGCAGGGCGGCGGCGATCGGAAGTTCGGAGGCCTCGGCGATGGTCTTGCCGGCGATCTTCACCGCCAGCGCCTCCGGCTTGAGGCGCGCGCCGTGGCAGGTGGCGCAGGGGCGTTCGGCCTGGTAGCGCGAGAGCTCCTCGCGCACCCAGACGCTGTCGGTCTCCTGGAAGCGGCGCTGGAGGTTGCGGATCACGCCCTCGAACGGCTTGGTCACGCTATAGGCGCGCACGCCGTCCTTGTAGGTCAGTTCGACCGGCGTGTCGGTGGTGCCGAACAGGATCGCCTCCCGCGCCCCCTCCGGCAGTTCGCTCCAGGGGGTGCGGGTGGTGACCTTGAAGTGCCGTGCCAGGGAGGCGAGGGTCTGGTCGTAATAGGGCGAGGACGCATTGGACCAGGGGGCGATGGCGCCCTCGGCCAGGCTCAGGCGTTCGTCGGGCACCACCAGCGCGGGGTCGAAGAAGCTCTCGGTGCCGAGGCCGTCGCATTTCGGGCAGGCGCCGTGCGGGGAGTTGAAGCTGAACAGCCGGGGTTCGATCTCCTCGATGGTGAAGCCGGAGACCGGACAGGCGAAGCGGGAGGAGAACACGGTGCGCTCGCCGCTGTCCGCGCCCTCGGCGTAGGCGACGCCGTCGGAGAGCGCGAGCGCGGTTTCGAAACTGTCGGCCAGGCGTTGCGCCAGCCCGTCGCGGACCACGATGCGGTCGATCACCGCCTCGATCTCGTGCTTGATCTTGCGGTTGAGCGCGGGGACGTCGGCGATCTCATAGAGCGTGCCGTCCACCTTCACCCGGGTGAAGCCCCGGCGTTGCAGCTCGGCCAGTTCCTTGCGGTATTCGCCCTTGCGGTCGCGCACCACCGGGGCGAGCAGCAAGAGCCGCGTGCCTTCCGGCATCGCCAGCACGCGATCGACCATCTGGCTGACCGTCTGCGCCTCGATCGGCAGGCCGGTGGCGGGCGAATAGGGCACGCCGGCGCGGGCCCAGAGCAGGCGCATGTAGTCGTGGATCTCGGTCACCGTGCCGACGGTGGAGCGCGGGTTGCGGGAGGTGGTCTTCTGGTCGATGGAAATGGCGGGCGAGAGGCCGTCGATCGCGTCCACATCCGGCTTGCCGGCCAGTTCCAGGAACTGGCGCGCGTAGGAGGACAGGCTTTCCACGTAGCGGCGCTGGCCCTCGGCATAGATGGTGTCGAAGGCGAGCGAGGATTTGCCGGACCCGGAGAGGCCGGTGATGACGGTCAGGCTGTCGCGCGGGATGACCACATCGACATTGCGCAGATTATGTTCGCGCGCCCCGCGGACGTGGATGGAGGCGGTCATACGGGGTCGGTCCTTCCTGGGCGGAGCGGCGGGAGTTGTTCCCGGGATGTTCTTGCCTTATAGAGGCAAACCGGCCGGGCGGGAAAGGGCTGATAAACCATCCTGTGCGAGCGTCGGCGGAATGGGCTAGGTATGCGGCCCCTGCAACAAGGATCTGGTGTCATGGCGGGCAGCGTCAACAAGGTCATCCTGGTCGGCAATCTGGGCAAGGATCCGGAGGTGCGGACCACCCAGGATGGCTCGAAGATCGTCAATTTCACGCTGGCCACCAGCGAGACCTGGAACGACCGCGGCTCCGGCGAACGCAAGGAGCGGACGGAATGGCACCGGGTGGTGGTGTTCAACGACCGCATCGGCGAGGTGGCTGAGAAATACCTGCGCAAGGGCCGCAAAGTGTATGTGGAGGGCGCCTTGCAGACCCGGAAATGGACCGACCAGTCCGGCCAGGAGCGCTACACGACCGAGGTGGTGATCGGCCGCTTCCGGGGCGAGTTGGTGCTGATCGACAGCAACCGGGGCGAGGATGCGGGCGCGGGCGAGGGGGCGCCTGCGCTCCTCGCCCTGCGTCCGGACGCCCTCTACCCGTCGCCGGGAGTGGGCCGCCTCGTGCTCGCAACCGCGTTCGCGCGCGCCTGGGAGGGTGGGCGCC
>JBMFXF010000025.1:0-20087 GCA_049964515.1 Acetobacteraceae bacterium
GAGCAAATTCCCGTCATCGTGGCGCGTGACCGTACGGGCGCGACGATAGACGGTGTCCTGCCACGTCTGGACGCGGCCAGCATCGCCGCGGTTCTGGGGCCGGTCATCGAGAAATCGGCACGATTCTGCTGCGACGGAGGCACCGCCATCAAGGCCTTCGCGCGCCGCGCGGGGATGGCGGTCCATGTTCTCCCAGCGCCGGGCATTCCCCGGCCGGAGGCACCCGACCTGCATATCAATAACGTCAATGCCTATCACAGCCGCCTGAAAGAATGGATGCGCCGGTTTCATGGTGTGGCGACCGCGAACCTGCCCAACTATCTGAGTTGGCGGCGAACGATTGAAGCCCTGGGCGACCGCTCCACCCAGGAGGCCTGGATCAGGGGAGCCGCCGGACTCGGTCCATATCAACAGGGCTCACCATAAGAGCGAAACGAAACGCCCGCCGGCTCAGGCGATCACCCCGGCCGCCGCCAGCGCCGCGATCTCCGCCTCGTCATAGCCATGCTCCGCCAGAATGGCGGCACTGTGCTCCCCGAGCCCCGGCGCGCGCGCCAGGGCGGAGGCGGGATCGAACGCCTCCCGCCCGATCAGATTGGGCATCGGCACCGCCTCCGGCAGCCCGGGCTGGTTCAGCCAGGCGATCGCGCCCACCGCGCGGGTCTGCGGATGGGCCAGGAAATCGGCGTAGCGGTTCAGCCGCTCGTGCATCACCTGCGCCTCGGCCAGGCGCTCGGACCAGTGCACGGTGGGCTGGGCGGCGAAAATCGGCGCCAGCAGGGCCCGCAGCGCCGCGGCCTGTGCAATCCGCCGGTCGAAATCGCCATAGGCCGGGTCCGCCGCCAGCGCCGGCAGCGCCATGGCGCGGCAGAACGCCTGGAACTCGTATTCCCGGGCGATGGTGATGTTGATCCAGCCGTCGGCGGTGGCGAACACGCCGGACGGCGGCGCTGGCGGCCGCAGCCCGCCCCGTTCCAGGTGCTGCTGCATCAGCCGCACCACCTGCAACCCGGCGGCGGCGGACAGCAGGCTGGCCTCGATATGCCGCCCCGCCGCGGCCTCGCGTCGCGCGTACAGCGCCGGCGCGAGGGCGGCGAAGGCATAGAGCGCGGTGCTCATGTCGATGGCGATGATGGGAATCCGGTGCGGGGCGCCGTCCTCGCCGGCGTTCTCCACGATCAGCCCGGTGAAGGCCTGCAGGACCGGGTCCATCGCCGGGCGCCCCGCCAGCGGCCCGGTGGCGCCGAAGCCGGAGACCGAGACATAGAGCAGCCGCGGCTCCGCCCGCCGCACCGCGTCGTAGCCGAAGCCCAGCCGGTCGATCACCCCCGGCCGGTAGCCCTGCACCAGGATGTCGGCCCCGGCGATCAGCCGCCACAGCACCGCCCGCCCGGCCTCCGCCTTCAGATCGAGGGCGATCGAGCGCTTCCCCAGATTGGCCGGGATCGAATAGGCGGTCTGCCCGGCATAGACCCGGCCGAGCCCGCGGCTCCAGTCCCCGCCCTGCGGCGGCTCCACCTTGATGACATCGGCCCCGTGCTGGGCGAGCAGCATAGCGCAATAGGGTCCCGCCACCCCCTGGCTGAGATCGATCACTTTCAGGCCCGCGTAGGGGCGATCGTAGCTCATGTCGCGTTTCCTCCCGCCCAGCCGGCGCGCAGGGCCGCCGCGTGTGCCGCGAGCCGCCGTGCCGCGATGGCCTCGCGCAGACCCTGCATCAGTTGCTGGTAGAAGGCCAGATTGTGCCAGGTCAGCAGCATCGGCCCCAGCATCTCCCTGGCGCGGAACAGATGGTGCAGATAGGCCGCCGGGTGGCGCGCGCAGGCCGGGCAGGCACAGGCGGGATCGAGCGGGCCGCCATCGGCCGCGAAGCGGGCGTTGCGCAGATTGTAAACCCCGCGCGAGGTATAAGCGCGCGCGGTGCGCCCGGCCCGGGTCGGGATCACGCAGTCGAACATGTCCACCCCGCGTGCCACCGCGCCCAGGATGTCATCGGGCGTGCCCACCCCCATCAGGTAGCGCGGCCGGTCCGCCGGCAGCGCGGGGATCGTGGCGTCCAGGGTGGCGAACATCGCCGCCTGGCCCTCGCCCACCGCCAACCCGCCGATCGCGTAGCCGTCGAAGCCGATCCGCACCAGCCCCGCCGCCGAGGCCTGGCGCAGCCCGGGATAAACGCTGCCCTGGACGATGCCGAACAGCGCATAGCCCGGCCGCGGCACGAATGCCGCGCGCGCGCGCCCCGCCCAGTCGAGCGAGAGCGCCATCGAGGCCGCCGCCGCCGCCTCGGTCGCCGGGTACGGGGTGCATTCGTCGAGCACCATGCTGACCGTCGCGTCCAGCTGGTGCTGGATCCGCATCGCCCGCTCCGGGGTCAGAAGGTGCGCGCTGCCGTCGATATGCGAGCGGAATGTGACCCCCTCGGCGTCGATCCGCCGCAGCGCGGCCAGCGACATCACCTGGAAGCCCCCCGAATCGGTGAGGATCGGGCCGGGCCAGTCCATCATCCGGTGCAGCCCGCCCAGCGCCTCCACCCGCTCCGCCCCGGGGCGCAGCATCAGGTGGTAGGTGTTGGCCAGGATCATCGCCGCCCCGGTGGCGCGCACCGAATCCGCGGTCATCGCCTTCACCGTCGCCGCGGTGCCGACCGGCATGAAGGCGGGGGTGGGCACCGGGCCGTGCGCGGTGTGCAGAATGCCGGCGCGCGCGGCGCCGTCGGTGGCGTGCGCATGGAAGGCGAAGTCGGGCATCGCGGGGGAATCAGGCGTCGAACGCGGCGAAGATCTCCGCGACCGCCTGGAACTGCCCCCCGCTCACCGAGGAGGGCACCAGGATCGGCGTTGCCACCCCGGCCGCCACCCAGGCGGCGACCCCGTCGCGGATCGCCTCGGCCGGGCCCGACAGGGTGATCTGGTCGATCCAGCGGTCGGTCAGCAGCGCGGGCACTTCCGCCTCCCGCCCCTCGGCCAGCGCGGTTTCGATCGCCGCCATCTCCGCCGCGAACCCGGCCTCCCGCCAGTAGTTGCGGTAGTTCGGCAGCCCCGCGTAGCGGGTCAGGGTGCGGCGATGGACGGCGCGCGCGGCCGCGCGGTCGGCGCTGACGCAGGTAGGGATCATGGCGCCGATGAAGAAGCCGGGGTCGGACCGCCGCGCCGGCGGCAGCGCGGCCAGCGCGGTGGGCATGTGATCGCGCAGCGTGTTGGCCAACACCACGCCCTCGGCGATCTCCCCGGCCAGCGCCACCATGCGCGGGCGCAGCGCGGCCAGCACGATCGGCGGCAGCGGACCGACGCCCTCCACCGCGCGCAGCCGGGCCACATACTCACGCATATCGGCGAGCGGCCGGCCGGCCACCACCCCCATGCGCTGGTGCGAGGGCGCGTGCGCCACCCCGAGCCCGAGGCGGAACCGCCCGTCCGAGAGCTCGTGCAGAAACGCCGCCGACTGCGCCAGGTCCAGCGGCGCGCGGGCGTAGATCGGGGCGATGGCGGGGCCGAACAGCATCCGCTCGGTGGCCGTCGCCAGCGCGCCGGAGAGCGGCATCGCGCCGAACATGGAGGGGGTGAAGATGCCGGCGAAGCCGCGTGCCTCGGCCTGCCGGGCCAGGGCCACGGTCTGGCGGCGACGGCCGGGGACGGGAACCAGGCTGAGCGCGGGGAGGGACATCGGGGCGAGCATCCGGGAAGGGGTCGGCGCAGGGTGGCCGGGCGGTGGCACGCGCGCAAGCCGGCGCGCGGCGGCCCCCCTCCCCAATCCGCGACGAACCGGGCAAGCTGGCGTTCCCGTCGCCCCGTCGGAGTATCTCCATGACCAAATTCGGCCTCGCCCAACCAATCCGCCGCGTCGAGGATCCGCGCCTGCTGCTGGGCCATGGCCGCTACACCGATGACATCGTGCTGCCCGGGATGCGCCACGGCCTGGTGCTGCGCAGCCCGCACGCGGCGGCCCGCATCGAGGCCATCGATACCGCCGCCGCCGCCGCCATGCCCGGGGTGCGCGCGATCTACACCGCGGCCGATCTCGAAGCCGACGGCATCGGCCCGCTGCCCTGCGCGGCCCCGGTGGAGGGCATGGCCGTGCCCGCGCATCCGGCGCTCGCCAGCGGGGCGGTGCATCACGTGGGCGACCCGGTCGCCTTCATCGTCGCCGACACGCCGCGCGCCGCCCGCGACGCCGCCGAGGCGGTGGTGGTCCGCTATTCCCCCACCGCGGCCTGCGTCGATCCCGCCGCCGCGCTGGCCGCCGACGCCCCGCGCGTCTGGCCGGACCTGCCCTCGAACCAGGTGTTCAAGTGGGAGATCGGTGACCGCGCCGCCACCGACGCCCTGTTCGCCCGCGCCGCCCGGGTGGTGCGCCAGACGGTGGTGAACAACCGCATCGTGGTGTCCTCGATGGAGGCGCGCGCCGCCATCGCCGAGTATGACCCTGCCGCCGGGCGGTGGACGCTCTATGCCAATACCCAGGGCGGCTGGCTGGTGAAGAACCTGATCGGCGGGCTGTTCGGCGTGGCGCCCGACCGGTTCCGCGTCATCACCCCCGATGTCGGCGGCGGCTTCGGCATGAAGCTGTTCCTGTATGCCGAGCACGTGCTGACCTGCTACGCGGCGCGCAAACTCGGGATGCCGGTGAAATGGGCGGCCGACCGGTCGGAGGCGTTCCTGTGCGACACCCAGGGCCGCGACAACGTCACCCTGGGCGAGATCGCGCTGGACGCCGAGGGCCGCGTGCTGGCGCTGCGCACCCGCAACACCGCCAACATGGGTGCCTATCTGTCCACCTTCGCGCCCTATATCCCGACCTATGCCGGAACCGGGGTGCTGGCCTCGGTCTATCGGTTCCAGGCGGTCCATGCCGAGGTGACCGGCGTCTTCACCCATACCGTGCCGGTGGACGCCTATCGCGGCGCCGGGCGGCCGGAGAGCAACTACCTGGTCGAGCGGCTGATGGACCAGGCAGCACGCGAACTCGGCGAGGATCGCGCCGCGTTTCGCCGCCGCAATATGCTGACCCCGGCCGAGCTGCCGCACGAGACTCCGGTGGGCAAGACCTACGACAGCGGCGATTTCCCCCGCGTGCTGGACACCGCGTTGGCGCGCATCGACTGGGCCGGCTTCCCCGCCCGCCGCGCCGCCGCGAACGGCCAGCGGCGCGGCATCGGCATGGCGTATTACCTGGAAGCGACCGGTGGCGACCCCACCGAGCGGGCCGAGATCCGCTTTGCCGAGGATGGTGGGGTGGACGTGTTCGTCGGCACCCAATCCACCGGCCAGGGCCACGAGACCGCCTATGTGCAGCTGGTCTCCAACAAGCTCGGGATCGATGCCGAGCGGATCCGCATCCGCCAGGGCGATACCGATACCATCCCGGTCGGCGGCGGTACCGGCGGCGCGCGCAGCCTCTATTCCGAGGGCCAGGCGATCCTGGTCACCACCGACAGCGTGATCGAAAAGGGCCGGCAGGCCGCCGCCGAGACGCTGGAGGCCGCCGTCGCCGACATCGTGTTCGCCGACGGGCGCTTCGCCATCGCCGGGACCGACCGCGGGATCGACATCCTGGCGCTCGCCGCCGCCCAGCGCGCCCGCGCCAGCGCCGGGCAGAGCGCGGTCAGCCTGGATGCCGCCGAGGTGGCGGAGATCAAGGCCCATACCTTCCCCAACGGCTGCCACATGGCCGAGGTGGAGCTGGACCCGGAAACCGGCGTGGTCCGGCTGCTGCGCTACCAGGTGACCGACGACGTCGGCCGCGCGGTGAACCCGATGATCGTGCGCGGCCAGGTGCATGGCGGGGTGACCCAGGGCTTCGGCCAGGCCGTGCTGGAACACACCGTGTACGAGCCTGGCTCCGGCCAGCTGCTGTCGGGCAGTTTCACCGACTACGCCCTGCCGCGCGCCGACGACCTGCCGGATATCGAGGTGGAGTTCGTCGAAATCCCCTGCGCCACCAACCCGCTGGGGGTGAAGGGGGCGGGCGAGGCGGGCGCGGTGGGCAGCCCGCCCGCGGTGATCAACGCCATCCTGGACGCGCTGACCGGCGACGGGGTGCGGAGCCTCGATATGCCGGCCACGCCCGAGCGGGTGTGGCGGGCGCTGCGCGCGGGGTGAGCGGCCGGCCGGGGTTCAGGCCAGCAGCCGCGTGATCTGGGCGGCAACACCGGGGGCCGACCAGTCGCGCGGGCCCACCGCCTGGGCCAGGATCATGCCGGCCGGCGAGATCAGGAAGCTGGTCGGCACGCCCTGCACCCCGAGCGCCGCTGGTACGTTGTTGTCCGGGTCGAGCAGCACCGGCAGCCCGGTGATGTGGTGGGCGGCGAAGAAGCCCTGCACCCGCTTCGCCCCGCCCTGGTCGAGCGAGACCGGCAGCACCACCACGTGATGCCCGGCCAGTTGATGCGCCAGCCGCGCCAGCGAGGGCATCTCGGCCACGCAGGGCGGGCACCAGGTAGCCCAGAGATTGAGCACCACCCCCTGCCCGCGCCAGGCGGCGAGGCTCTGCGAAGCACCGGTGGCCGTTTGCCAGCTCAGCGCCGGCGCCGGGCGGGGCGGGTGCAGCAGGCGCAGCGCCACCGAGGCCGCGCGTGCCGGTTTGCGCGCCGCCAACCCGGCGGCTAGGGTCCCGCCGGCCAGCAGGCCGCGCCGCGTCAGCATCGTCATCGCCCGGAGTTCCTTTCGTTGATCGACCAGCCCCTCGCCGCGCCCAAGGAAGCCGCCAGTGAAGCCGCCGGTGAAGCACCCGAGCAAGCCAATGCCCAGTGGGGGGGGCGCTTCGCCGGCGGTCCGGCCGCGGTGATGCGGGAGATAAATGCCTCGATCGGCTTCGACCGCAAGATGTGGCGGCAGGATATCGCCGGCTCGCGCGCGCACGCCGCCATGCTGGCCCATTGCGGCATCATCCCCGCCGCCGACGCCGCCGCCATCGCCGCCGGGCTCGACGCGATCGAGGCCGAGATCGCCACCGGGCGCTTCGCCTTCGACGCCGCGCTGGAAGACATCCACATGAATATCGAGGCGCGCCTCAGCGCGCGCATCGGCGAGGCGGGGCGGCGCCTGCACACCGCGCGCAGCCGCAACGACCAGGTGGCGACCGATTTCCGCCTGTGGGTGCGGGATGCCATCGACGGGATCGACGCCCAGCTGCGCGACCTGATGGCCGCGCTGGCCGAGCGCGCCGCCGAGCACGCCGCGCTGCCGATGCCCGGCTTCACCCATCTGCAGACCGCCCAGCCGGTGACGCTCGGGCATCACCTGCTGGCCTATGTCGAAATGCTTTCCCGCGACCGCGGCCGGCTGGCCGACGCGCGGCGGCGGATGAACGAATGCCCGCTGGGCGCGGCGGCGCTGGCCGGCACCTCGTTCCCGATCGACCGCGATATGACCGCCGCCGCGCTGGGCTTCGACCGGCCGGCGGCGAATTCGCTGGATGCCGTCTCCGACCGCGATTTCGCGCTGGAGTTCCTGGCGGCGGCGGCGATCTCGGCGATGCATCTGTCGCGCTTCGCCGAGGAGATCGTGATCTGGACCAGCGCGCCGTTCGGCTTCATCCGCCTCTCGGACGCCTTCACCACCGGGTCGTCCATCATGCCGCAGAAGCGCAACCCGGACGCCGCCGAATTGGTGCGGGCCAAGACCGGGCGGGTCACCGGGGCGCTGGTGGGGCTGCTCACGGTGATGAAGGGCCTGCCGCTGGCCTATGCGAAGGACATGCAGGAGGACAAGGAGGGCGTGTTCGACGCCGCCGCCGCCTGGACCCTGGCGCTGGCGGCGAGTGCCGGCATGGTGCGCGATCTGCGCCCCGACGCGGCGCGGATGGCGGCCGCCGCCGGCGCCGGCTACGCCACCGCGACCGACCTTGCCGACTGGCTGGTGCGGGAGCTGCGCCTGCCGTTCCGCGACGCCCATCACGTCACCGGGCGGCTGGTGGCGCTGGCGGAGGCGCGCGGGGTCGATCTGTCCGGCCTGTCGCTGGCCGACATGCAGTCGGTCTGCCCGGAGATCACCGCGGATGTCTTCGCGGTGCTGGGGGTGACAGCTTCGGTGGCCTCGCGGACCAGCTACGGCGGCACCGCGCCGGCGAACGTGGCCGCGCAGGCGGCCCGCTGGCGAGCGGTGCTGGCATGAGGGCGGGGCTGCTGCTTGCCGCGCTGATGGCGGCGCTGGCGCTGGCCGGCTGCGGCAAGAAGGGCCCGCCGTCGCCGCCCGGGCCGGCCAGTCAGATCACCTATCCGCGCGCCTACCCGACGCGCTGAAATGCCGCGCGACCGCATCAACCTCCATCTGGTCTCCGACGCCACCGGCGAGACGCTGAACGCGCTGGCGCGCGCCACCACGGTGCAGTTCGAGCATGTGCAGATCACCCCGCATCGTTGGAGCCTGATCCGCACCCGCTTTCAGCTGCACCGGGTGCTGGAGGGGATCGAGGCGGAGCCCGGCCCGGTGCTCTCCACCCTGGTCGATCGCGCGCTGCGGGCGGATCTGGAGGCGGCCTGCCAGCGGCTGGCGGTGCCGGTGGTGAACGTGCTGGACCCGGTGATGAACCTGCTGGCCGAGTATATCGGCGAGCCCGCCGGGGCGCGGCCGGGACGGCAATACGTGCTGAACGCCGATTACTTCCAGCGCATCGACGCCATGCACTACGTGCTGGCCCATGACGACGGCCAGGCCCAGCCCGGCATGGCGGAGGCCGACGTGGTGCTGGTGGGCGTCTCGCGCAGCTCCAAGACGCCGACCTGCTTCTATCTCGCCAATCGCGGGATCAAGGCGGCCAATATCCCGCTGGTGCCCTCGCTGCCGGAGCCCGAAGGGCTGGACCGGATCGCGGTGCCGGTGATCGGGCTGACCTTGGAGCCGAAGGCGCTGATCGACATCCGCCGGCATCGGCTGCGGCTGATCGGTGGCACCGACCCGGCCGCGATCATGCGCCAGAACAGCACCGAGTATGTGGACGAGGAGGCGGTGAAGGCCGAGCTCTTGTGGGCGCGCCGGCTGTGCGCCCGCCGTGGTTGGCCGGTGATCGACGTCACCCGCCGGTCGATCGAGGAGACGGCCGCCACGGTGCTGCAACTGATGGAGGCCTGGCACGCGCGGCGGGCCCGGGCGGCCGGCGAGGCGGCGGCCTCTCCCCCGGACGGGTCGCCTACGCCGCCGTGAGTTCCCGGGCCGCCACCGCCGGTTCCGCGGGTGCCGGTTCGCGCACCGTGTAGCCACGGCCCCAGACGGTGCCGATCACGTTGCCGGCCCCGGCCAGCGCCAGCTTCTTGCGCAGCTTGCAGACGAACACGTCGATGATTTTCATCTCGGGTTCATCCATCCCGCCATAGAGGTGATTGAGAAACGCCTCCTTGGTCAGGACCATGCCCTTGCGCAGCACCAGCAGTTCCAGGATGGCGTATTCCTTGCCGGTCAGATGCACCGGTTGACCGTGCACCAGCACATCCCGGCTGTCGAGGTTGAGCTGCACCGGCCCGAGCCGCAGGGTGGGCTGGCTGAACCCCTTGCTGCGGCGGACCACCGCCTGGATGCGGGCCAGCAGCTCGGCGCGGTCGAACGGCTTGCCCAGCACGTCGTCGGCGCCCATGCCGAGCGCCTTCACCCGCGCCTCCGGCCGGGCGAGGCCGGACAGCGCCACCACCGGGGTGTTGTTGCGCGCGGCGCGCATCCGCCGCAGCACCTCGAACCCCTCCATGTCGGACAGGACGAGGTCGAGGATCATCACGTCATATTCGTAGTGGCGGAGGAGCTCGAGCGCTTCCTCCCCGGTGTCGGCGTGATCGACCACCGCGGCGCCGGATTTCATCACCATAGTGATGCCGCGGGCGGCGGTCACGTCGTCTTCGACAAGCAGAACACGCATGAGGTTTTCTCCACAACCTATGGTGGCAATCTACCACCATGGCGTGTGCGTGGCCAGAGATTTTTCACCATTCGCGCGTACCAAATTCAGGATTGGTGAGATTGAAAGCGAACATGCCAGGAACATATCGCATTGTCACCGCCGAACGGCACGACGTCATGTGCTGTGTAGCGGTGAGTATGTCTTTTTTGGCACGCCCCTGCCCCGGCCGGCGTGGCTCCGGCCTGCCATGACCCCCCGCGAAATCCCGCCGTTCTCGCTGCGTGGCGAAATCGCCGGCCTGACCGGGCTGATGGCGGAGATCGCGGGGCTCGCCGGGCTGGTCTCGGTGGGCAGCCGGCTGCGGCTGTGCCCGCGCGGGGGGGCGCCGCCGGTGTTGGCCGAAGTGATCGGCTTCCGCGACCGCATGGCACGCGCGATGGCGTTCGGCCCGCTCGACGGGCTCGGCCCGGGCGCGGTGGCGGACGTGCCCACCACCGCCGGGGCCGCCGCCGGGGCCGCCGGTCTCGGCTTCGGCGGCCCCGGCACCCTGGCCCCCACCGATGCCTGGTTGGGCCGGGTGATCGATCCGCTCGGGGTTCCGCTCGACGGCCGCGGCCCGCTGCCCGCGGGCCGGCCGCGGCCGGTGCGCGCAGCCGCCCCGCCGGCCGCCGCGCGGGCGCGGCTGGGGCCGGGCATTTCACTCGGCGTGCGCGCCATCGACCTGTTCGCCACCACCCGGCGCGGCCAGCGGCTGGGCCTGTTCGCCGGCTCCGGGATCGGCAAATCCACCCTGCTCGCCATGCTCGCCCGCGGTGCCGGAACCGATGTCACAGTGCTCGCCCTGGTCGGCGAGCGTGGACGCGAACTCAGGGAGTTCCTCGAGGACGAGCTCGACCCCGCCGCCCGGGCGCGCGCGGTGACGGTGGTCGCCACCTCCGACGCGCCGCCGCTGCTGCGGCGGGAGGCGGCGGTGGCGGCGATGACGGTGGCCGAGTATTTCCGCGACCGCGGCCGGCAGGTGCTGCTGCTGATGGACAGCGTCACCCGCTACTGCCTGGCGCTGCGCGAGATCGGGCTGTCGGCCGGGGAGCCGCCGGCCACCCGCGGCTACCCGCCCAGCGTGTTCGCCGAACTGCCCCGGCTGCTGGAACGCGCCGGCCCCGGGCCGGAGGGCGCCGGCGCCGGCCACATCACCGGTTTGTTTACCGTTCTGGTCGAGGGTGACGACCATAACGAGCCGGTGGCGGATGCGGTGCGCGGGATTCTGGACGGGCATGTGGTGCTGGACCGACGGATCGCCGAGGCCGGGCGATATCCGGCGATCGACGTGCTCCGCTCGCTCTCGCGCGCCGCCTCCGGCTGCCTGAGCGCCGAGCAGGCGGCACTGCTGCGCCGGGCCCGGTCGGTGCTGGCGACCGCGGGAGACATGGCGGACATGGTCCGGCTCGGCGCCTACCGGGCCGGCACCGACCCGGCGGTGGACAGCGCGCTGACGCTGGCGCCGCGGATCGAGGCGGTGTTGCGCCAGGATCGTGCCGAGACCTCGGGTCTCGAGGATGCCTTCGCGGCACTCGAGGCGGCGATGGCGGAGGGGGGCGATGATGGGTGATCCGCTGCTCCCGTTGCTGCGACTGCGCCGGCTGGCGCGCGATGCCGCGCTGCAGGATCTGGCCGCCGCGCTGCGCGCCGAGGCCGACGCCGCGCTGGGGGTGGCCGAGCTGGAAGCGGCGATCGCGCGGGAGACCGAGGCCGCCGGCGCCTTGTCGGGCGATGACAGCGTGGTGGAAGCGTTCGGCCGCTGGCTGCGGGAGGCCCGTCGCGCGCTGGGTGCCGCCGAGGCCCGCCGCGACGGGGCCAGCGCCGAAGTCGGTCTGGCCCGCGCCGTGCTCGCGGCCGCCCGCGCCGCGGTGGAGGCGGCCGAGGCGCTGGCCGAACGTCGCCGGGAGGAGGCGCGCGCCGCCGCGCTGCGCGGCGAGCAGCACGCGCTCGACGAGATCGCGGCGCGAGACAGGACAGACAGGCTGTCGGATTGATCCAGGTCAAAGCGCCGGCCAAGGCAGCCCGGCAGGATCGTCCGGTCCAGCAACCGGGAGGTTCCGATGTCCGCGACCCGCTTCTCCGAGTACGATTCCGGTCACAACCATGTGCTTCCGTTCGTGGTGGCGCTGGTGCTGTCGGCGGTCGTGCTGGGGCTCTCGCTGCTTTATGCCGGCGGGCTGCCGCACTGACCCTGGCCCGCGGAATGGCAACGTGATACCGGCGCTCCGGACGGGGTAGCCGGCGCGGTCGGGATGGCCGCGCGCCCCGGCCGACGGGTTCCCCGCCGATGCCCCATGCCGTGCCGCTCCCGCGCTTTCCGGTGGACCTCGCCGCGCCCGACCTGGCGCCCTGGCGGGCGGGGACGCATGGGCTGGCGGGGGTTCACAGCTTCACCGCCGCCGCCCCCGGCCCGCATGTGGCGTTGCTGGCGCTGATGCATGGCAACGAGATCGCCGGGGCGATCCTGCTCGACCGGCTGCTGCGCGCGGGGCTGCGCCCGGCGCGCGGGCGGCTGAGCCTGGCGTTCCTCAATCTCGACGCCTTCAACCGGTTCGATCCCGCCCAGCCCACCTTGTCGCGCTTCATCGACGAGGACCTCAACCGGGTGTGGGACCCGGCGCTGCTGGACGGCACCGCGCGGTCGCGTGAGCGGGACCGCGCCCGCGCGCTGCGCCCGTTCCTGGATACGGTCGATGTCGCGCTCGATCTGCACTCCATGCTGTGGGACGGCGATCCGCTGCTGCTCTGCGGGCAGACCGCGCGCGGGCGGGCGCTGGCGCTGGCGCTGGGCGTGCCGGGGCTGGTGGTGGCCGACGCCGGCCATCCGGGGGGGCTGCGGCTGATCGATTATCCGCGCTTCGCCGCGCCGGACGGGGGGCCGACCGCGTTGTTGCTGGAGGCGGGGCCGCATTGGCGGGCCCCGACCCTGGACACCACCGAAGCGGTGGTTTCCGCCTTCCTGCGCCATCTGGGCGTGGTGGATCCGGCCGGGGCGGCGCCGCCGGCGCCCGCCGTGCCGCCGCGGCTGGCCGAGGTGACGCACGCCATCACGCCAGCCACCACCGGCTTCGCCTTCGTGCAGCCCTGGCGGAGCGGGACCGTCCTGGCGCGACGCAACACGGTGATCGCCTTCGACGGGCCGACCGAGATCCGCACGCCCTATGACGAGTGCCTGCTGGTCATGCCCAGCCTGCGCGCCAGCCGCGGCCATGTGGCGGTGCGGCTGGCGCGGTTCGTGTAGGCCAGAAGGTCAGGCGACGGTCTTTTCCAGCACCCCCAGGGCGTCGCTGAGACGGTCCCGCACCGCCAGCGCGGCGAACGGGTTGTCGTCCAGATCGGCCATCAGCGTGCTGCCGCCGATGAAGCTTTTGTACTCGCCAATGAGCTTCGCCGCCTCGGTGGTGCTGAGGTCGCCGTTGAGGCTGTCCAGCACCGGCTTGACCTTCTCCGCCAGCTTCTTCGACAGATCGCCGCCGATACCGTCCTGCTGGTAGGCGGCTTCCAGCGCTTTGCCCAGCCGGTCGTATTCGCGGACCATGAAGCCGTGCGCGGCCTTCCAGATCTCGCCGGCCTTGGCGCGGGCCGCGCCCTTGTCGTTGGCGCCGGCGAGGCCCTTGCGCAGCGCCTCGATCGCCTGCTCGGCACCGGCCAGGTTGGGAACGCCCAGCATGGCCCGCGCCTGGGTGGCCAGACGGATCAGGTCGCCGCGCACGCCCTGGTCGGTCACACCGGGGATCCGCTTCATCAGCTCGGCCAGCGCGTTGGTGAGCTCCTTCAGCCGGGTCTGGTCGTTTTGCGCGGTCTTCAGCTCGTCGTCGTAATCGTCCTTGTCCTCGTCGTTCGGATCGACCTCGTCGGCGACCTCCTTGCCGTCCTTCTTGAGGACCACGCTCTTGAACGGCACTTTGAACCGCTTGAGCATCTTGGACAGCTTGCGGCCAAGCCCCGGCGGGATCTTGTCCTTGATGTCCAGGATCAGGGTGCTGGCCTTCAGATCGGCCAGATCGTCCTCGCCATCGGTGGATTCCGACTCGCCGGATTCGTTTTCGCCCTCCGCCTTGGTGGTGATCGCGATGCCGAAGGTCAGGACGTGCAGCCCGGTCTCCTTCGCCAGCTGCGAGGCCAGCGGACGGCCGCTTTTCGACTTGTGGAAGGCGATGCGGTGATCCTCGGGCTTCTTGCCCAGCACCGCGCCGAAATTCATCTCGCCGGCGGATTTCATCCGCTTCAGCATCTTGCGAAGATACATCCGGTACACGTCCGGATCCGAGAACATGCCGTCTTCCTCATCGGCGTTCTCGGCGATCCAGCGTCCCTCGCTGTCGATCATGCTGCTGAGCTGTTTCAGGGCGGCGACCGTCCAGGTCGCCTCATCATTGCCCTTGATCTTACCGGCTTCGGAGCTGGCGGCATCCACCGCCTTCCCGACCGCGTCGAGCGCCTTTTTCGCGGCGGTGCCAGCCTCCTCGTTCCGCTCCTTCTCCAGCTTCGCCTTCGCGGCCTCGTAATCCTTGAGCGCGTCTTCCAGCTTGCCGGCGGTGCTGAGCAGCGGCTTCTTCTTCGGGTCGAGCGGCTGGCTGTCCTTCCACCACTTGGCCGACAGCTTGGGGGATTCGCCTTTCTTCATCGCAGAGACCTCCCTCGGGAACGGTTGCGGATCGCGGTCGCGCGTGCCACCGGACGGATCGCCTGCCCGGGCCGGTTGCGCAGACTATGCCACCGCCCGGGCGATGCTTCCAGGGAGAATTGCGGCGGGGGATTTTCCCCGCCCGCTCAGCCGGCCCGGCCGTAGTACAGCGTGACCGTGTGGGTGGCCTCGGCGAAGAACAGCCAGCGCTCCACATACACCCCCACCAGGGCGGCCAGCGCGGCGGCGGCGGCCGGCGCCACCCCGAGCCCGGCCAGCGCCACCGCCAGCAGCACCAGCGGCGTGACGAAGCCCAGCCAGGCGACGATGGCGCGCAGCTTGCGGGCGTGGCGCCGGCCGATCGCGAAGCCCATCTCGCGCAGCAGGTAGTTCTCCTCGGTGTGCGGAAGCTCCAGGCTGCGTACCGGCCCCATGCCGGCAAGGCCGGTGGCGGAGGCGAGGCTCGCCAGCGCCGGCGCGCGGTCGATCGCGCGCCAGTAGCGCAGCTTGCCCACCAGCCCGGCGAGGCCGAACACCAGCGCCACCGCGACCGCCGCCGGCGCCGCGCCGGACAGCGCGGCCAGGCACGCGGCCCCCGAGAACGCGCCGAGCAGCAGGAAATTCACCGGCACCGTCCCCTGATTCCACTGCCGGATCGGCTTCAGCGTGGCATAGATCATCGCCTGCGAGAACACCGTCAGCCCGGCGCACAGCGCCGCCGCCAGCCCCAGCGCCAGGGTGACCGGCGCCGCCGCCCCCAGCACCAGCCACGCCAGCCCGAAGCCGCCGGCGGGGATGAAGGTGACGATCGCCATCACCCCCTCGCGCGACAGCCACGAGCTGCGCCATTGCGACAGCGCCCGCCAGGCGCGTTCCGGGTGGCCGAGGTGGAAGGTGGAGGCCAGCAGCCCGGCCACGGCCAGCACCAGCGCCACCGCCAGCGCCGGCAGCCCGAACCAGGCCGACCGCGGCAGCACGCCGGTCGCGTTCAGCACCCCGAGCCAGGCCAGCATCCCGTAGCCGGCGCCCGAGGCGGTGGTGAGGAACACCACGGAGAAGGCCGGGTTCATCGGGACAGCGCCCGATCGACCCAGCGCAGCAGCGCGTTGGCGGTGCCGGTGGGGATGGGTTCCGCCGGCTTCGCCGTCGGCGCGGTGGTCCGCCGTGGCCGCGGCGGGAGGTATTTGTTGGTCGGCCGGTAGCCGAGTTCGGGCATCAGATCCACTCCGCCGCGTTGCGCGACCAGTTGCGAGACATTGCTGTCCGGGTCGGCGAAATCGCCGAAATGCCGGGCCTGGGTCGGGCACGCCCTCACGCAGGCCGGCACCCGCTCCGCCTCGGCGATGTTCTCGTTGTAGATGCGGTCGATGCAGAGCGTGCATTTGCGCATCACCCCCTGGTCGGGGTCGAACTCGCGCGCGCCGTAGGGGCAGGCCCAGGAACAGAGCTTGCAGCCGATGCAGATCTCGGCGTTCACCAGCACGATCCCGTCCTCGGCGCGCTTGTAGGACGCGCCGGTGGGGCAGACCGTAACGCAGGCCGGCTCCGCGCAGTGCAGGCACGAGCGCGGGAAGTTCACGGTGCGGCTGTCGGTCCCGGTGCCGGCCTCGTAGGCGTGGATGCGGTTGAGCCACACCCCGTCCTGGCCGGCGCCGTAGGGCGAGAAATCCGAGAGCGGCGCGGTGTGGCCCGAGGTGTTCCACTCCTTGCAGTTCACCGCGCAGGCATGGCAGCCGACGCAGGTGTCGAGGTCGATGACGAGGCCGAGCTGCTTCTCGGTGCGGGCGGGAATGCTGGTCATGGGGTCACTCCGCCGCCTGGCCGTAGCGCAGGATGTCCGGCCCCGGGCGCATGTGCGGGGGCGGGCGCAGCGCGGACGGGCGCGGCATGGTCTCGGGCGGGCCGTCGGCTTTCTCTACCCGCACGCGCAGGTCGTACCACGCTGCCTGGCCCGTCACCGGGTCGGCGTTGGCATGGCGGGTGCCGCCGGCGTCCGCCGGCAGGAACTCGGTGATGACCTGGTTGAGCAGGAAGCCGCGGCTCGATTCCGGGGCATCGTCGGTGAGCCCCCAGGCGCCGGCGCGTTTGCCGATGGCGTTCCAGGTCCACACCGTATCAGGGTTCAGCCCCTCCATCAGCCGCGCCTGGCCCTTCACCCGGCCGTGGCGGGAGATCACCCACACCCAGTCATCCTCGGCGATGCCGAGTGCCGCGGCGGTGACACGGCTGATATAGAGCCGGTTGGCGCCGTAGATCTGGCGCAGCCAGGCGTTCTGCGAGTGCCAGGAATGGTACATCGCCGCCGGCCGCTGCGTGACCGCGCGCAGCGGATAGGCGGAATCCGGCCCGTGCGCGTGGTCGAGCGGGGGGTACCAGATCGGCAGCGGGTCGAACGCGGCCAGGATGCGGCCCCGGTCGGCGTCGGGCGGCTGGATCGGGCCATGCCCCTCGGCGGCCAGCCGGAACCGCTGCACCGGCTCGGAGTAGAGTTGCAGCACGATCTGCGCGGTGGAACCGATCAGCCCCAGCGCCTTGGCCTCGGCCAGATAGGCGGCGTTGGCGTGCTTGTAGTACAACGCCTCCGGCGGGTGGTGGTGCGACCAGAAGGCGCCGTTGGCCACGTAGCGTTGCAGCTGGTCGGGGTTGGGTTCGCCGACGCCGGACTTGCTGCCGTCGGCGCCGCGGAACCCGGCCAGCGGCCCGACCCCCGGCGCGCGCTGGTGGTTGACGATGTAGTCGGCGTAGTCGCGATAGAGCGGCGCCCCGGTCTCGGTGACGAAGCCGGGTAGTTTCAGCCGCGCGCCGAGGTCGAGCAGCACGCTCTGGAACGCGCGCACGTCGCGGTCGGGCGGCAGGATCGGCTGGCGGATGGAATCGGCCGGGCCCTCCGGGCTGCCGATCGGCCGGTCCAGCAGCGAGACGCAGTCCCAGCGTTCCAGATAGGTGGTGTCGGGGAACACCAGATCGGCATAGGCCACCATCTCGGACGCATAGGCGTCGGCGTAGATGACGTGCGGGATCACGTATTCGCCGGTGGCCGGGTCCTTGTCGGTCAGCATCCGCGCCGTGTCGGCCGGGTTCATCGCCGAGTTCCAGGCCATGTTGGCCATGTACATGAACAGGGTGTCGATCCGGTACGGATCCCCGGCATGGGCGTTGGCGATGACGGTGTGCATCATCCCGTGCAGCGCCATCGGCGCTTCCCAGGTGAACGCCTTGTCGATGCGCACCGGCGTGCCGTCGTCCTCGAGCAGCAAATCCTCCGGCCCGCGCGGGAAGCCCAGCGCCATGCCGGGCAGCGCGGTGTTCGGCTTCGCCCCCTTGCCGACCGGGGCGGCGCCGGGCGGGATGGGGCGCGGGAACGGCGATTTGTAGCGCCACGAGCCGGGGGTATCGACCGCCCCCAGCAGCATCTGCAACAGATGGATCGCCCGGCAGGTCTGAAACCCGTTGGAATGGGCCGAGATGCCGCGCATGGCGTGCATTGCCACCGGCCGCCCGCGCATGGTCTCGTGCCGGCGGCCCTGAGTGTCGGTCCAGGGCTGCGGCAGGTCGATCGCCTGGTTGAACGCGACATCGGCGATTTCGCCGGCGATGCGGCGGATGGTCTCGGCCGGGATGCCGCAGCGGTCGGCCACCGCCTCCGGCGCGTAGGCGCCGTCGAGATAGCGTTCCGCCAGCAGGTGGAACACCGGTTTTGCGGTGCGGCCGTCGGGGAGCAGGTAATCGCCCACCACCGCGGGCTGCATTCCGGCGCTGGCGGCGTCGGTCGCCGCGTTGCGCTCGCGGTCCCAGGCCAGCGGCGCGCCGGCGGCGTCGCGGGCGAACAGCCCGTGCTCCGCGGTGCCCGGCGCCTGGATCACCAGCCAGGCGGCGTTGGTGTAGCGCACCAGGAACTCGAGATCGATGCGGTCGTTGCGAAGCAGCTCGTGGACCAGGGCGAGCACGAACAGCCCGTCGGTGCCGGGGCGGATCGGCACCACCTCGTCGGCGATGGCGGCGTAGCCGGTCTGCACCGGGTTCACCGCGACATATTTCGCCCCCCGTGCCTTCAGCGCGGCGAGGCCGGTCTTGATCGGGTTGGAATCGTGGTCCTCGGCGACCCCGAACATCAGGAAATACTTGGCGTGGTGCCAGTCCGGCTCGCCGAACTCCCAGAAGCTGCCGGCGACCGAATACAACCCGGCGGCGGCCATGTTGACCGAGCAGAACCCGCCATGGGCGGCGAAATTGGGGGTGCCGAACTGCTTGGCCCACCAGCCGGTGAAGGACTGGCTCTGATCGCGCCCGGTGAAGAACGCGAGCCGCTTCGGGTCGGTCTCGCGGATGCGGCCGAGCCAAGTGGCGGCGAGGCCGAGCGCCTCCTCCCACTCGATCTCCTTGAAATCGCCGGAGCCGCGCTCGCCGCTGCGCAAGAGCGGCTTGGACAGGCGAGCCGGGGAGTAGTGCTGCATGATCCCGGCCGACCCCTTGGCGCAGATCACGCCCTTGTTGACCGGGTGGTCGGGGTTGCCCTCGATGTAGCGAATCCGGCCATCCTTCAGATGCACGCGGATGCCGCAGCGGCAGGCGCACATGTAGCAGGTGGTCGGCTTGACCGCGTCGCTGACCGCGGGCGAGGGATCGATATGTTCCACCGGATTGGCGATTCCGGTGGTTCGTGGGGTGGTCATCGCGTGCGCGCCCTCCGTTTGAGACGGTTGTGGGGCGCGGTGGGGCTTGAGGCAAGCCAGGGCGGAGGCGGTTGTGCTGTTTCGATCGCGCTGCGGGGCAAATGATCGCGCCGGACGATCGGTGGCGAGAGGATTTCTGCTCCCGGCGGGGGCGCGGATTCTTTGCCGAGGCGATGGCGATTGCCCTTTTCAAGCTGGCGGCAAGGGCGTATAGGGGCCGGATTGGCGCTTTTCGGTCGGGCTTCGCGTGCCTTGCCGGCCATTGGCCGGCCAACTCGGTTCCCCGGAATGGAAAGTAAGTATCGGCCCGCACAGTGCGGGTCGCCAAGAATACGGAGAATCGGTGGCAATGGCAACCGGCACGGTCAAGTGGTTCAACGGCCAGAAAGGCTACGGCTTCATCCAGCCGGATGACGGCGGCAAGGATGTGTTTGTCCATATCTCGGCGGTCGAGCGGTCCGGCATCGGCACCCTGAACGAAGGGCAGAAGGTCGGCTTCGACCTCGAGCGCGGTCAGCAGGGCAAGTTCGCCGCGGTCAACCTCAAGCGCGTCTGACCCGTCCCGCCGTCCGCCCGTTCCGGGCGGGCGGCGGTTCGGTTTTGCCCGACGGTTTCGCAACCCAGGCGGATGCCATGGCCGGGTTGCGCGACCGGAGAGACCATTCCGCCTGGCCGCCGCCAGCGCCCCGCTGCCCTCCGCGCCACCGCCCGCCTTATCCCGCCGGCGCCATCCCCATGGCGCGCGCCAGCGCCGCCGGGTCGGCCAGGTGGCGGCTCGGCCCGGCGAACGCCACCCGGCCGCGATCCGGCACCAGCGCCGGCTCGGCCATCTCCCGCGCGACCCGCGCATGCTGCTCCACCAGCAAAAGCGCCATCGTCGCCTCCCGCCGCGGCCGGTCGATCCCGGCCAGCACCGCCTCGGC
>JBMFXF010000026.1:0-20043 GCA_049964515.1 Acetobacteraceae bacterium
GTCAGCCGCCTGGCTCCCGGCCGGTTCGGCGTGTTGACCGATGACGGCCCAGGGCTATCGGCGCTGGTGGCGGCGGTGGAAACCCTGGTCGTCGCCGCCGGGGGCGAGCCGGGCCAGGTCCGCGGCGACAGCCTCGCGCTCGACCGGGCGGGGCTGTCCGCGGGCCAGGCGGTGCGGGCGGTCCGCCTCGCGTTGCAGCGGTTCACCGGGGACGGGATCGCCCCGGGCGGCTTCGGTGCCGGTCTCGCCGGGCTGGTTGCCGCCACCGGGGCGGAGGCCGAGGCGGTTCGCCGCACCATCAGCGGGGGGCATTTCCGCCTCGCCCTGCAACCGGTGGTGGCGCTGTCGGACCGCAGCCTGCACCATTACGAAGCCCTGTTGCGCCCGGACCCCACCATCGCCGGCCCGCGCGGCACGCAGGAATTCGTCACCATCGCCGAAGCGGTGGGGCTGGCCGAGACGCTCGACCTCGCGGTGCTGCGGGCGGTGCTGGCCCGGCTGACCGAGCGCCCCGATGCGCCGGTGGCCGCCAATATCTCCGGCCTGTCGCTGCAAAGCCCGGCGTTCCGGGAGGCGCTGCTGGGGCTGCTGCGCCCGCATGGCGGCGGCGCGCTGCTGATCGAGTTCACCGAGACCGCCGAGATCGACAATCTGACCGAGGCGGCGGAGACGCTGCGCCAGCTGCGCGCCGCCGGCGTGCCGGTGTGCCTGGACGATTTCGGTGCCGGCGGCGCCGCGTTCCGCTACCTGCGCGAATTGCGCGCCGATTTCGTGAAGCTGGATGGCGGCTTCGTCCAGCGGGCGGTCGCCGGGGGCCGCGACCGTGCCATCCTGGGCAGCATGATCGAAGCGGCCCACGCCGCCGGCGCCGCCCTGATCGCCGAGATGATCGAGACCGAGGCGCAGTGCGACCTGATGCGCGCCCTGGGCGTGGGCTATGGGCAGGGCTGGCTGTTCGGCCGCCCGCGTGGGTGGTGACCTGCTCCCGCTTATCCCGGGTCGCGCAGGTCGCCGGCGCGGATGCTGGCGATCGCGTTGGTCAGCGCGCCGATCGCGGCGGCTTCCGACACAGACCGCGCCAGCAACGTCACCGCCCCGCCCAGCAGCGCCGAGGCGATGGCGAGCGGCGGCAGGTTCTGCCCCATCATGTATTCGATCGCCTTGTCGGTGACCGCCCCGGCGTGGCTGAGCTGGGTCTCGGTGGGTTCGGCGGGGAGCTCGGGCATCGGCGTGTTCCTTCGGATCAACCGGCCGCTGTGGCCGGTTCGGCGGGTGCGGTCTCGGCGTCCACCGCCTGCAACGCCCACATCCGCGCATAGGTGCCGCGGGCGGCCAGCAGGCGGGCATGGGTGCCGCGCTCGGCCACCTGGCCGTCCACCAGCACCACGATCTCGTCGGCATCGACCACGGTGGACAGCCGGTGCGCGATCACCAGGGTGGTGCGGTGGCGCGCGGCGGCGGCGAGCGCCGCGCCGATCTCGCGCTCGGTGCGGGTGTCGAGCGCGCTGGTGGCCTCGTCCAGGATCAGGATCGGCGGGTTCTTCAGGATGGTGCGGGCAATCGCCACCCGCTGCTTCTCCCCGCCCGACAGCTTCAGACCCCGTTCCCCCACCATGGTATCGTAGCCGTCGGGCAGGCGCATCACGAAATCATGCACCTGGGCCAGCCTTGCGGCGTGCTCGATCGCCTCCTGGCTGGCGTCGGGGCGGCCGTAGGCGATGTTGTAGCGGATGGTGTCGTTGAACAGCACCGTATCCTGCGGCACCACCCCGATCGCCGCGCGCAGGCTCTCCTGGGTCACCGAGCGAATGTCCTGCCCGTCGATCAGGATGCGTCCCGCGGTGGGGTCGTAGAAGCGGAACAGCAGCCGCGAGAGGGTGGATTTGCCGGCCCCGGTGGGACCCACCACCGCCAGGGTGCGTCCGGCCGGAATCGAGAGATCGAGGCCCTTCAGGATCGGGTGGTCGGGCCGGTAGCCGAACTGGACCGCCTCGAAGCGCACCGCGCCGCCCGATGTACGCAAGGCCGGGGCGCCGGGCGCGTCGGCCACCTCGGGCGGCACCTTCAGCAGCCCGAACATGTTCTCCATGTCCACCAGCCCCTGCTTGATCTCCCGATAGACGAAGCCGAGGAAATTGAGCGGCTGGTAGAGCTGCATCATATAGGTGTTCACCACCACGAACTTGCCGACGCTCATCTGCCCCGCCGCCACCCCGCGCGCGGCCAGCAGCATGATCCCGGCCAGCCCCACGGCGATGATGACGGCCTGCCCCAGGTTCAGCATGTTCAGCGAAACCTGGCTGCGCACCGCCGCCTTCTCGTAGGCGGCGAGCGCGCCGTCGAACCGGCGCGCCTCGTGCGCCTCGTTGCCGAAATACTTGACCGTCTCGTAGTTCAGCAGGCTGTCCACCGATTTGCCGCGCGCTTCGTTGTCGGACTCGTTCATCCGGCGGCGGATCTTCACCCGCAGATCGGTGAAGGCCAGGGTGAACCCCAGATACAGCGCCACCGCCAGGAAGGTGAGCGAGGCGAACCGCCAGTTGAACACATCCCACAGGATGGCGGTGACCATCAGGATCTCGAAGATGGTCGGCACCACGTTGAACACCGCCAGCCGCAGCACCGACTGGATGCCCAGGGTGCCGCGGTCGATGGCGCGGGCGAGGCCGCCGGTCTGCCGGTCCAGATGGAAGCGCAGCGACAGCGCGTGCAGGTGGCGGAACGTCTGCAACGCGACGCGGCGGGTGGCGCGTTGCTGCACGGCGGCGAACACGGCGTCGCGCAGCTCGGCGAAGCCGGAGCTGGCGATGCGCAGCAGCCCGTAGGCCAGGATCAGCGCGATCGGGACGGTGGCGATCCCGGCGCCGGCCTTCGGCGCCAGCGCGTCCACCGCCTTGCCGTACACCAGCGGCAGCACCACCGTCGCCGCCTTGGCCAGGATCAGGAACAGCATGGCGATGCTGACCCGCGCCCGTGCGCCCAGGTCATGCTCCGGCCATAGATAGGGCAGCAGCGAGCGGATAGTCTGCCAGTGCGGCCGGCGGACGGCTTGCGGAGACGGGACCATGGGCGTGCATGTGGCATCGGCGGCGGCGGATGGACAGGGGGGGCTGGCGCGGCACATCCGTGCCTGCCGGTCGGCCCTGCTGCCCGGACGACGGGTGCCGCTGCGCGTGGGCGGTGCGGTGGTGGGCTGGGTGATGCCGGATTTCGCCGCCGCGCTCTCGGCGCGCGCCGGGGTGACGGTGGCCCCGCCCGGGCTCGCGGTCGCGCCGGAGCGGCTGGAGCCGCTGGCCGCCGAGCTGGCCGCCGCCGGCTGGTTCCGCTGGCGGGGGGAGGCGTTCGACGTGCGCGCCGATCCCGATGGCCCGGTGCTGGCGCGCATCGACCGCGGCGCGCTGCCGTCGTTCGGGATCGGCGCGGTCGGGGTGCATGTGAACGGGCTGGTGGAACAGCCGGACGGCATCCGCCTGTGGGTGGCGCGCCGCGCCGCCAATAAGGCGCTGGATCCGGGCAAGCTCGACCACATCGTCGCCGGCGGCGTGCCCGCGGGGCTGACGCCGGCCGAGACGCTGGTGAAGGAAGCGGCCGAGGAGGCCGCCATCCCCGCGTCCCTGGCCCGGCAGGCGGTGGCGGTGGCGCGCATCGACTACGCGATGGAACGGCCCGAGGGGCTGCGCCGCGACCGCATCCTCGCCTACGACCTGATGCTTCCCCCGGGCTTCGTCCCGCGCGCGGCGGATGGGGAGGTGGCGGGGTTCGAACTCTGGCCGATCGGGCTTGTGCTCGCGGCGGTGCGCGACGGGGACGCGTTCAAGTTCAACGTGAACCTGGTGCTGATCGACCTGTTCCTGCGCCGGGGGCTGGTGACGGGCGCCGAGGCGGCGGCGTTGCGCGCGGCGCTGGACCGGGGCTGACGCGGTTCCCTCGCCGGCCGGCGCGTGCCAGAACGCGCGCCCGCATCGGACCCCGGAGGTTCCCGCCCATGTCCCGCCGCAAGCCCCGCGGCCGGCCGCTCGACGGCTGGCTGGCGATCGACAAACCCCCGGGGCTGACCAGCACCGACGTGGTGAACCGGGTTCGTCGCGCCTTCGACGCGCAGAAGGTCGGGCATGGCGGCACGCTCGATCCGCTGGCCACCGGGGTGCTGCCGCTGGCGTTCGGCGCCGCCACCAAGACCGTGCCCTATGTGATGGACGGCACCAAGCTCTATCGGTTCACCCTGCGCTTCGGCGAGGCGCGCGACACCGACGACGCCGACGGGCAGGTGACCGCCACCACCGATGCGCGCCCGACGGATGGGGCCATCGAAGCCGCGCTGCCCGCGTTCCGGGGCGCGATCATGCAAATCCCGCCGGCGTTTTCCGCCATCAAGGTGGCGGGCGAACGGGCCTACGACCTGGCCCGCGACGGCCGCCCGCCGGCGTTGGAGCCGCGCCCGGCGCGGGTGGACCGGTTCGTGCTGATCGCCCGCCCGGACGCCGATACCGCGGTGTTCGAGGTGGAGTCCGGCAAGGGCGTCTATATGCGCAGCCTGGCCCGCGACCTGGCCGCCGCCTGCGGCAGCCTGGGCCATATCGCCGCGCTGCGCCGGCTGCGGGTCGGCCCGTTCACCGAGGCCGACGCGGTCCCCCTGGACAAGATCGTCGGAAGCGATCATACGGCGCTCGCTTCCCCGGACCTTCTGGCTCCGGTCGCGACCGCGCTGGCCGACATCCCGGCGCTGGCCCTGACCGAGGCAGAAGTGGTTCGGCTTGTTCATGGTCAGGCGTTGAGCCTGGTGACCCTGATGGGCCGGATTCCCGACGCCGCCGCTCCCGATGGGGGGCTGGTGCGCGTGATGGCGGGGCGCCGCGTCGTTGGCCTGGGCCGCCTGAAGGAAGGGTTGCTCCAGCCAGAACGGATCCTCTGAGCCGGACGCGTCCCTCTCTCTCGAACCCAGGAGTAGCTCCGATGTCGATCACCGCGGAGCGCCGCACGGCGCTGATCTCGGAACACGCCACCGGACCGGCCGATACCGGCAGCCCGGAAGTGCAGGTCGCGCTGCTGACCGAGCGCATCACCAACCTGACCGAGCATCTGAAGACCCACGCCAAGGATTTCCATTCCCGTCGCGGGCTGCTGATGCTGGTGGGGCGGCGTCGCCGCCTGCTGGACTATCTGAAGGCCAAGAACGCGCGGCGCTACGAGGCGCTGATCGGCAGGCTGAACCTGCGTCGCTGACCGCGGCGGAGGTGTTTTTTTCGGGCCGTCCCCCATATCCGGGGTGGCTCAGGCCGACCCCCGCGCCATAGGGGCGCGGGGCAACCGCGGGGGCGCTGCCTCCGCACGCCGTGACCGCGGCGGATTTCAACCGCCGATCCGTTCGCCCCGTCGCGCGGGACCACGGACGGCGCCTCCGGTCGCATGGCCCGCGCGCGCGGGACACCGCCGCGCCCCCATGCGACCCGAGACGCCGTAGCCCGCGCCACACCGGTCAGGGATCGTCCGGCTGCCCTCCGCCGATGCCACGCGCATCGCAAGGACCAAGCATGTTCAATTATTTCCGCAAGGAACTCGACTGGGGCGGGCGCAAGCTCGTGCTGGAGACCGGCAAGATCGCCCGCCAGGCCGACGGCGCCGTGCTCGCGAGCTATGGCGAGACGATCGTGCTCTGCACTGCGGTCGGCGCGCGCACCGCGCGCCCGGGGCAGGATTTCTTCCCGCTTACCGTGAACTACCAGGAGAAGGCGTTCGCCGCGGGCAAGATCCCGGGGGGGTTCTTCAAGCGGGAAGGCCGGCCGAGCGAGGCCGAGGTGTTGAAAAGCCGCCTGATCGACCGCCCGATCCGCCCGCTGTTCCCGCACGGGTTCCGCAACGAGGTGCAGGTGATCGCCACCGTCCTCAGCCATGACATGGAGAACGATCCCGACATCGTCGCGCTGATCGGCTGCTCGGCGGCGCTGACGCTCTCCGGCATTCCGTTCTTCGGCCCGGTCGCCGCCGCGCGCGTGGGCTATCGGGAAGGTCGCTATCTGCTGAACCCGACCGAGAAGCAGCTCGAGGAAAGCGCGCTCGATCTGGTGGTCGCCGGCACCGCCGAGGGCGTGCTGATGGTGGAATCCGAGGCGCGCGAACTGCCGGAGGACGTGATGCTGGGGGCGGTGACCTTCGGGCATCAGTCGTTCCAGCCGGTGATCGCGGCGATCATCGAGCTTGCCGAGCGGGCGGCCAAGGACCCGTGGCCGCTGCCCGAGGAATCCGAGGCTGAGAAGGTGCTGGCCGCGCGCGTCGATGCGCTGGCCCGCGCCGGCATCGCCGCCGCCTACCGGGAGCGCGAGAAGCAGGCCCGTCACGCCGGCATCGACGCCGCGAAGAAGGCCGCCCTGGAAACGCTCGCGGCCGAGGGGCTGGATGTCGAGAAGGCCAAGGGCGCGTTCAAGGAGCTGGAAGCCGATATCGTCCGCAACGCGATCCTGGACACCGGGATGCGCATCGACGGGCGCGATACGCGCACGGTGCGCCCGATCGTGGCCGAGGTGGGCGTGCTGCCGCGCGCGCATGGCTCGGCGCTGTTCACCCGCGGCGAGACGCAGGCGCTGTGCGTCGCCACCCTGGGTACCGGCCAGGACGAGCAGATCATCGACGCGCTCGAGGGCGAGTACCGCGAGCATTTCATGCTGCACTACAATTTCCCGCCCTATTCGGTGGGCGAGACCGGGCGCATGGGTTCGCCCGGGCGGCGTGAGGTGGGCCACGGCAAGCTCGCCTGGCGGGCGGTGCATCCGCTGCTGCCAGCGAAGGAGAAGTTCCCCTACACGCTGCGCGTGGTCTCCGAGATCACCGAGAGCAACGGCTCCTCCTCCATGGCCACGGTGTGCGGCTCCTCGCTGGCGCTGATGGATGCCGGGGTGCCGCTGGCGCGGCCGGTGGCCGGGATCGCCATGGGCCTCATCAAGGAGGACCGGGGCTTCGCGGTGCTGTCGGACATCCTGGGCGACGAGGATCACCTCGGCGACATGGATTTCAAGGTGGCGGGCACCGAGAAGGGCGTGACCTCCCTGCAGATGGACATCAAGATCACCTCCATCACGCCGGAGATCATGCGCATCGCGCTGGATCAGGCGAAGGACGGTCGGATGCACATCCTGGGCGAGATGGCGCGTGCGCTGACCGGGGCACGCAACGAGGTGGCGGCGACCGCGCCGCGCATCACCGTGATCAACGTGCCGAAGGAGAAGATCCGCGAGGTGATCGGCACCGGCGGCAAGGTGATCCGCGAGATCGTCGAGCAGACCGGCTGCAAGATCGACATCGAGGATGACGGCACGATCAAGATCGCGGCCACCGAGCAGGAGCGGGCGCAGGCCGCGATCGACTGGATCCGCGGCATCGTGGCCGAGCCCGAGATCGGCGGGATCTACAACGGCAAGGTGGTCAAGACCGCCGAGTTCGGCGCGTTCGTGAACTTCCTGGGTTCGCGCGACGGGCTGGTGCATATCTCCGAATTGCTGCCCGGGCGGGTGAACAAGACCACCGATGTGGTGAACGTGGGCGACGCGGTGAAGGTCAAGGTGATCGGCTTCGACGAGCGGGGGAAGGTGAAGCTTTCCATGCGCGTGGTCGATCAGGCGACCGGGGCGGACATCACCGATCAGGTGGGGCCGAAGGGCGGTGGCGGGCGTGACCGGTTCGAGCGGCGCGACCAGCCGGCGGTGGGGGACTGACCATCGGCGGCCTGGGGTATCTATGGCCTGGGGCATCGACGGAGGCGGCGTGCGGACGCCGCCCCGCGGCCACCCGTGCGGTCACCGGGTCGGATGCTGAAACCCCTGTCGTTTGACCCGTCTCCGGTTTTGGGGTTCGATCCCTGGGAAGGGAGCCGGGCCGACGCGGGGCGGCGACCGTGCCGCGCGTCGGGGGTGGATTCGTGACCGCGATGTGGCGACCTGCGATCGGGTGGTGGTAGAACCTCGGCTGCCGTAGCCCGGTCTGCGGACGGAAGGACTGTGAGATGAGCGAGGCGACGCCCCGACCCGACCTGCCCCGAGCGGTATCCGCCAGGTGCCCTCGCTTGCCGGGCCAGGCAGCGCGTATCCGGCACGCGCGCTGCGAGGGGCGCGCCGTGTTGTCCGTTGTGCTCCGCAACGCGACCCTCCGATGAAACTCCTCAACGCCATCCGCATGGGCGGAGCTGAGATCTTGCCGCTGGTCGAGGGCGGCAAGGGCGTGTCCATCTCGAACGGCATCACCTCGGGCCACTGGGCGGCGGCGGGCGGGATCGGCACGTTCTCGGCCGTCAACGCCGACAGTTTCGACGCCGCGGGACGGCGCATCCCGCAGACCTATCACGGCCGCACCCGCACCGAACGCCACGAGGAGCTGGTGGCCTACGCCATCAAGGGGGCGCTCACCCAGGCGCGGCGGGCCTACGAACTCGCCTCCGGCGCCGGGCGGATCCACGCCAACATCCTGTGGGAGATGGGCGCCGCCGAACGCATCATCACCGAGGTGCTGGAACAGGCCAGGGGCATCATCGCCGGCATCACCTGCGGCGCCGGAATGCCGTACCGGCTGTCCGACATCGCCGCCCGGTTCGGCGTCTATTATTACCCGATCATCTCCTCGGCCCGCGCCTTCAACGCGCTGTGGAAACGCGCCTACCACAAGACCGCCGAATTGCTGGGCGGGGTGGTGTACGAGGACCCCTGGCTGGCCGGCGGGCATAACGGGCTGTCCAACTCGGAAGACCCTACTCAGCCCGAGAACCCGTATCCGCGGGTGGTCGCGCTGCGCAAGGTGATGCGCGAATACGGGCTGCACGAGACCCCGATCATCATGGCCGGCGGCGTGTGGTGGCTCGACGAATGGGAGGACTGGATCGACAACCCCGAGCTCGGCCCGGTGGCGTTCCAGTTCGGCACCCGTCCCCTGCTGACCCGCGAATCGCCGGTGAGCGAGGCGTGGAAGAAGAAGCTGCTGACCCTGAACGCGGGGGATGTGTTCCTCAACCGCTTCTCGCCCACCGGGTTCTATTCCTCGGCGGTGAACAACGGCTTCATCCAGGAACTGCGCGAGCGCAACGAGCGCCAGGTGGCCTATTCGCCGGAGCCGATCGGCGAGCATGTGGCCGAATACGGCGTCGGCCCGCGCAAGCGCCCGGTCTATCTGACCCCGGCCGATCTGGACCAGGTGCGCGGCTGGGAAGCGCAGGGCTTCACCGAGGCGATGCGCACCCCGGATTCCTCGCTGATCTTCGTCACCCCGGCCAAGGCGCGGGAGATCACCGCCGATCAGATCGGCTGCATGGGCTGCCTGAGCCAGTGCCGCTTCTCCAACTGGTCGCAGCACGAGGCCGAGCACACCACCGGCAAGCGCCCGGACCCGCGCAGCTTCTGCATCCAGAAGACGCTGCAGGACATCGCCCATGACGACACGCCGGAGACGGTGGAGCACAACCTGATGTTCTCCGGCCATAACGGGTTCCGCTTCGCGCGCGACCCGTTCTACTCGAACGGGTTCATCCCCACCGTGAAACAGCTGGTCGAACGCATCCTGACCGGGCGCTGAGCCATGCCGGGCCGCAACGTCCTCTGGATCATGTGCGACCAGCTGCGGTTCGACTATCTCGGGTGCGCCGGCCACCCCACCCTGCACACGCCCAACATCGACGCGCTGGCCGCGCGCGGGCTGCGCTTCACCCGCGCCTATGTGCAGTCGCCGGTGTGCGGCCCCTCGCGCATGAGCTTCTATACCGGGCGCTACATGCGCAGCCACGGCGCCAACTGGAACGGATTTCCGCTGCGCGTCGGCGAGCCGACGCTCGGGACGCATCTGGCCCCGCTCGGCGTGCGATGCGTGCTGGTCGGCAAGACGCATATGGCGGCGGATACGGAGGGCCTGGCCCGGCTTGGGATCGATCCTGCCTCCGCCGTCGGCATCCGCGAATCCGAATGCGGGTTCGAGCCGTTCGAGCGCGACGACGGGCTGTTCCCGGCCGGCGGGCGGCGCGGCGATCCGGCCTATAACGAGTATCTGCGCCGCCTCGGCTTCACCGGCGACAGCCCCTGGGAATCCTGGGCCAACGCCGCCACCGGCCCGAACGGCGAAGGGCTGAACGGCTGGCTGCTCGATCACGCCGACAAACCGGCGCGCATCCCGGAGGAACATTCGGAAACCCCCTACATGACCGGCCGGGCGATGGAGTTCATCGCCGGCGCCGAAGCCGACGGGCGGCCCTGGTGCCTGCATCTTTCCTACATCAAGCCGCACTGGCCCTATATCGCCCCGGCGCCGTATCACGCGCTATATCGCCAGTCCGATGTGATGCCGCCGGTGCGCGATGCGGCGGAACGGGAAGATCCGCATCCGGTGTTCGCCGCCTTCATGAACCATCGCGTCTCCCGCAATTTCGCCGATGACGCGGTGCGGGCGAAGGTGATCCCGGCCTATATGGGGTTGATCCGGCAGATCGACGATCAGCTGGGCCGGTTGTTCCGCTTCCTCGACGAGCGCGGCCTCACCGATCGCACCATGATCGTGTTCTCCTCCGATCATGGGGATTATCTCGGCGATCACTGGCTGGGCGAGAAGGACCTGTTCCACGAGCCCTCGGTGAAGGTCCCGCTCATCATCGCCGACCCCTCGGCGGCCGCGGACGCCACCCGCGGCGGCACCTGCGAGGCGCTGGTGGAGGCGATCGACCTGGCGCCGAGCCTGATCGAGTGGTTCGGTGGCACCCCGCCGCCCAATGTCCTCGAAGGCCGGTCGTTGCTGCCCTGGCTGCGCGGGGAAACGCCCGAGGCGTGGCGCGGCCACGTCTTTTCGGAGTACGATTATTCCATGCAGGACGCGCGGCTCACCCTCGGCCAGAAGATCGCCGACTGCCGCCTGTTCATGGTGTTCGACGGGCGCTGGAAATTGATCCACGCCGTCGGCTTCCGCCCGATGCTGTTCGACCTGGGCACCGACCCCGACGAGCTCCGCGACCTCGGCGCCGATCCGCGCTTCGGCCCCGAGCGGGCGCGGCTGGACGCGGCGTTGCGGGACTGGGCGCTGCGCGACCACAACCGCATCACCATGCCGGATGCGCGCATCGCCCGCTACGCCGGCGGCGCGCAACTCGCCGGCGGCATCGTCATCGGCTACCGCGACGAGGCCGAGCTGGCGGCGGAACGGGCCCGACTGGGCCTCGCCTGATTTGCTTCCCCCCCTGGCGCGTGCTTGATTTCCGCCAATCGCATCGCAACGGAAGGGGAGCGAGATGTTCACCTGGTTCGGCGACCTGACGGCGCGCGAGCGGCGCACCATGATCGCCTGTTTCGGCGGCTGGGCGCTGGATGCGCTGGACGTGATGATGTTCGCCTTCGTCATCCCGACGCTGATCGCAGTACTGCACCTGACCGTCCCGCAGGCGGGCGAGCTGGCCACCATCACCCTCGTCATCTCGGCGTTCGGCGGCTGGATCGCCGGCGCGCTGGCGGACCGGTTCGGCCGGGTCCGGGTGCTGCAGGTCACCATCGCCTGGTACGCGGTATTCACCTTCCTCTGCGGTCTGGCGCAGACGCCGACGCAACTGTTCTGGTTCCGCGCCATCCAGGGGCTCGGGTTCGGTGGTGAGTGGGCGGCCGGCGCGGTGCTGATGGGCGAGGTCATCCGCGACAAGTATCGCGGACGGGCGGTGGGGATCGTGCAGACCGGCTGGTCCATCGGCTGGGGCGCGGCGGCGCTGCTGTACACCCTGTTCTTCGCCATCATGCCGAAGGAGATCGCCTGGCGGGCGATGTTCTTCGTCGGCATCCTGCCGGCCTTCCTGGTGTTCTACATCCGCCGCTTCGTCGAGGAGCCGGAGATCCACCGCGAGGCGAAATCCGTCGGCGGCGCGCTCACGCAGATCTTCGCCGCCCTGAAGCCGCCCTATCTGTCCACCACCTGGAAGGTGGCGCTGATGGTCACGGGTTCGCAGGGCGGCAGCTATGTGCTGACCATCTGGCTGCCCACCTATCTGAAGACGGTCAAGCACATGAGCGCGGTCGGCACCGGCGGCTATCTGCTGGTGCTGATCCTGGGGGCGTTCTTCGGCTTCGTGTCTGGCGCCTATCTGGCCGACGGGATCGGGCGCAAGGCCACGTTCATGGTTTCCGCCATCGGCTCCTCGGCGGTGCTGCTGGTGTTCATGCTGGCGCCGATCGGCAACGGCATGATCCTGCTGGTCAGCTTTATCATGGGCTACATCTCGCTGATGATGTTCTCGCCGATGGGGGCCTTCATGACCGAGCTGTTCCCCACCGAGGTGCGCGGGGCGGGGCAGGGGTTCTGCTACAACGCGGGTCGCGGCATGGGCGCGGTGTTCCCCGTGATGGTGGGTTTCCTGGCGCACCGGTTCGGGCTGGGGCCGGCGATCGCCGGATTCGGCGTGGTCGCCTACGCGATCATGATCCTGGGCCTCCTGATGCTGCCGGAGACCCGCGGGCGGGCGGCCGCCGAAATCCGGGTTGCGGGCTGAGCGGGCGCAAACCATTTGCAAAGGGTTCCGTGTCAGAGGCGCTCTGACGCGGGACCCGCCCGCGATGCAACCCCGGACCGATGCCATGCCCGCCCTGACCCTGCCCGACGAACATCTGACCCTCATCAGCATGATCGCCATCCGCGGCGATGTCAGCGAACAGCTGCAGGACATGCTGCTGCAAGGGTGGTGGCGCGATATGCCGGAAGCCCTGCTGCGCGACACCATGCACATGAGCGCCGAGCGCCGCGCCGACCTGCTGCGCGAGGCGTTCGAGACGGTGCTTCCCGACGAACGCGCGACAATCGAGGATTTCTTCGACCGCTGGCGGGACGCCCATGACGAGCGCCGGGCGGTGATGCACGAAGCCTGGGTGCTGTCGGAGAGTCCCGATATCCGCGGGATCGGTCAGGCCATGCTGACCGGTGGGGAGGCGCGGCGGCGGATCACCACCAGCATGCTCAGTGCGCTCGATCAGACCTTTGCGACGCTGCTGCTTGAGCTGACGGTGCTGTATGCGCGAGCGAACGAAGCTCGGTCAGCTCGGCCGTCCGCATAGCCCGATAGACCTGGGCGGCCAGATTCGCGGCCCAGTTGCGGCGCTGCATTTCCGATTGCGTATTGAAGAACCGCTCGATCACCTCGGCGCCGGTGGCGGCGACGAGCAGGCTGAGATCGACATCCTCGTCCATGGCGGCCGGTGGCTCCAGCGTGTCGCGCCCGATGCGCGGTGTTCATAATTCAAGACAATACACTCACGGCGTCGTGACGTCCAGCGCTTCCTGCGCGCGACTGAGTGCCAAGAATAAGACGGTCAATCTTGCCAAAGCATGACAGCGGCGCCGATTCGTCCCCGGCGACCCATTCGGTTGGGGGTAGCGCAACTTTGTCAACAAAATCTTGTGTTGCCGCGTCCGCGAATCGCGTTGACCGCAGGCCCCGCCGCCGTTACCCCTTGGCGCCGTGTCCAGCACCGCCCCCATGATGACGCTTCGAGTCCGCGGCCGGTCCTTCATGGCCCTGGTGCTCGCGCCCGAGCCGCCGCTTCCGGCCTGGCTCGGCGCGCTGGACGCGCAGATCGCCCGCGCCCCTGGCTTCTTCGACGGCCGCCCGGTGCTGATCGACCTCGGCGCGCTGCCGCCCGAGCAGCCGGACGTGGCGGGGCTGCTGCAAACCCTGGAAGACCGCGGCATCCGCATCATCGGCACCGAGGGGGCGCATAAATCCTGGCCCGGTGTCGCCCGCTGGGGTGGCAGCCTCGGCCCACCGCCGCCGCCCGGCGCCGCCCCGGCGCGTGCCGGAAGGCCGGTGGACCTGCCCGACGCGCCCAGGCAAGCTCCCCCGCCGCCCGAGGCCGCGCCCGGATCCGCGCCGGCGCTGCTGATCGACCGCCCGGTTCGCTCCGGCCAGCAGATCGTCCACGAGGCCGGCGACGTGACGGTGCTGGGCGTGGTGGCCTGGGGGGCAGAGATCATCGCCGGCGGGTCCATCCATGTCTATGGTGCCCTGCGCGGCCGGGCGATCGCGGGCCTCGGCGGCAACCGGGCCGCGCGCATCTTCTGCCGCCGGCTCGAGGCCGAATTGCTGGCGATCGACGGGGTCTATCGCACCGCCGAGGACCTCGACCCCGCGCTTGCCGGCCGCCCCGCGCAGGCCTGGCTCGAGGCGGAGTCGATGCTGCTCGGCCCGCTCGACTGAACGATTGGGAAAGGAAACGACACGATGGCACAGGTGGTGGTGGTCACCTCGGGCAAGGGAGGGGTCGGCAAGACCACCTCCACCGCGGCCCTCGGCGCCGCGCTCGCCCAGGGCGGGGAGAATGTGGTGGTGGTCGATTTCGACGTCGGCCTGCGCAACCTCGACTTGGTGATGGGCGCCGAACGGCGGGTGGTGTTCGACCTGGTCAACGTGGTGCAGGGCGACGCCAAGCTGGCGCAGGCGCTGATCCGCGACAAGCGGCTCGAGAACCTGTCCCTGCTGCCGGCCTCGCAGACCCGCGACAAGGACGCGCTGACCTCGGAAGGGGTGGAGCGGATCATCGGCGAGCTGCGCGAGAAATTCGACTGGATCCTGTGCGACAGCCCGGCCGGGATCGAGCGCGGAGCCACCTTGGCGATGCGTCACGCCGATCAGGCGGTGGTGGTGACCAACGCGGAAGTCTCCTCGGTGCGGGATTCCGACCGCATCATCGGCCTGCTCGATTCCAAGACCGAGAAGGCCGAGAAGGGCGGGCGGATCGACAAGCACCTGCTGCTCACCCGCTACGACGCCGCCCGCGCCAGCCGCGGGGAGATGCTGAAAGTGGAAGACGTGCTGGAAATCCTGTCGATTCCGCTGCTGGGGATCATCCCGGAAAGCCAGGACGTGCTGCGCGCCTCCAACCTCGGCGCGCCGGTGACGCTGGCCAGCCCGGGCTCGGTGCCGGCCCGCGCCTATGCCGACGCCGCGCGCCGTCTCAAGGGCGAACAGATCCAGCTGGTGATGCCGGCGCCCGAGTCGCGCGGCTTCCTGGGCAAGCTGTTCGGACGGAGGGCGGTGGCGTGAACCTGCTGACGCTGTTTCGCCGGCGCCCCTCCGCGCCCGTCGCGCGGGAACGGCTGCAGGTGCTGCTGGCGCATGAGCGCGTCATGGTCGGCGGCTCCGACCTGATCGCGGTGCTGCAGGAGGAGATCCTGGCCGTCATCGCCAAGCATGTCGCGCTGGACCGCGACAAGGTGCAGATCAAGCTCGATCGCGGCGACCCGGTCTCTACCCTCGAGATCGACGTGGAAGTGCCAAGCCTTCCAAGCCTGCCGCGCCGGCGCGACGGCGGATTGGCCGCCGCCCGCCCATGACGCGACCGCCGCCCGGAACCCGCGCCGGATACCGCTGGTTCCACGACATCACCACCCGCTGGATGGACAACGATGTCTTCCGGCACGTGAACAACGTGAACTACTTCTCGTTCTTCGACACCGCGGTGACCTATTTCGAGATGTCGCGCGGGGTGGTCGATCTGCTGGACGGGGCGGTGCATTGCGTGGTCGCGGAAGTCGCCTGCCGCTATCATAGCTCGGTGGCCTGGCCGGACCGGGTCACGGTGGGGGTGCGGGTGGCGCGGCTGGGCGGCAGTTCGGTGCGCTACGAGCTCGGCGTGTTCCGCAACGACGAGGACGTGGCCGCCGCCGAGGGGCATTTCGTGCATGTGTTCGTGACCCGCGGGGATCAGCGGCCGACTCCGATCCCGCCGGCGTCGCGGGAGATTCTGCAAGCCATCGCGGTCTGAGCCGCGTCACGGAGGGAACCGACATGGATCTGGGCATCAGGGGCCGCAAGGCCATCGTCTGCGCGGCGAGCAAGGGGCTCGGGCGCGCCTGCGCGTTCTCGCTGGCGCGGGAAGGGGTGGCGCTGGTCATCACCGCCCGCGGCGCCGAGGCGCTGGAGGCGACGGCGGCCGAGATCCGCGCCGCCACCGGGGTGAAAGTGACGGCGGTCACCGGCGATATCGCCACCGAGGCCGGCCGCGCCGCCGCCCTGGCCGCCTGCCCGGAACCCGACATCCTGGTCAACAACGCCGGCGGCCCGCCGCCCGGGGATTTCCGCGACTGGGGGCGGGAGGACTGGATCAAGGCGGTGGACGCCAACATGCTGGCCCCGATCTTCCTCATCAAGGCGGTGGTGGACGGCATGATCGGCCGCAAGTTCGGCCGGATCGTGAACATCACCTCCGCCTCGGTGAAATCGCCGATCCCGCAGCTGGGCATGAGCAACGGCGCCCGCGCCGGGCTCACCGGCTTCGTGGCCGGCCTCGCCCGCCAGGTGGCGAGGCACAACGTGACCATCAACAACCTGCTGCCCGGCCCGTTCCTGACCGACCGGCTGCGCAGCGGCGCGGCCTTCGCGGCGCAGAAATCCGGCCGTCCGGTGGACGAGGTGCTGGCCGAGCGCGGCAGGGAGAACCCCACCGGCCGGGTCGGCGATCCCGCCGAGTTCGGGGAGGCCTGCGCATTCCTCTGCGCCGCGACCTCGGGCTACATCGTCGGCCATAACCTGCTGCTGGACGGCGGGGCGTTCAATTCGTCGATCGCGTAGCCGCGGGCCGCGGGCCGGTGTAAATGTCAGGGATCATGGCCGGTCCGAACCAGGATTTCGCCCTCTGGACCCGCGCGCAGGCCGCGGCACTGCGTGATCAGGCGCGCGCGGAGACCAATCTGGCGATCGACTGGGAGCACGTCGCCGAGGAGATCGAGGATTTGGGCCGATCGGAACGCCGCGAGCTCGCCAGCCGGATCGGCACCATTCTGGAGCATCTGCTGAAACTGATCGCCTCTCCGGCCGAACCGCCGCGCGGGGCTGGGAGGCCACGGTGCTGCGCGAGCGTGCCCAGCTGGCCGACCTGCTGGCCGAGAGCCCCAGCCTGCGTCAGGAGGTTCCCGCGATCATCGCCCGTCGGCTGCCGCTGGCGCGGCGTATCGTGGCGCGCGAACGCGCCGCGCATGGCGAGGTGCCGGCCGCTCCGCCCGAGCTCGATGAGGCCCGGGTGCTGGGCGAGTGGCTACCCTGACGCCAGCCCATCGAGAAACCGCCGCAGCGCCGGCGCCCATTTCGCCGCGTCCAGCCCCGAGGCCAGATGGCCGAATGCGCTCTCCAGCGGCACGTATTCCGCGCGCACGCCCGCCGCCGCCAGCGCGCCCATCACCTCCGGCGCCAGGCTGGGCGGGAACAGCGTGTCGGTCGAGGACAGCACATACATCACCCGCGCCCGGATGACGCTGAGCCGGGAGGCGACGTCGTAGCGCCCCATTGCTTTGCGCAGGATCACCAGCGAGTTCGCATCGAATTGTTCGGCCCAGCCGCGGGCGATGCGGCCCAGCTCGGCCTCCCGCCGAGCGGGGTCGGGGAAGCGCTCCGCCAGCGCGGCCTCCAGCCCGTAGCCGCGCAGCGTCTCGATCCGCAGCGCGGTCAGGGTCTCGGTGACCCCGCCGCGATCGTAATAATCGCCGCCGTTCCAGTTGGGGTCGGCCGCCAGCCGCGCCAGCAGCGGCTCCACCCGCGCCACCGGCGAGCGCAACGCCGTCACCACCGGCACGATGCCGCGCATCGCGGTGGGAAAATCCACCGCCCATTGGAACGCCTGGAACCCGCCGTAGGACGGGCCGACCACCGCGACCAGGTGCCGCACCCCCAGCGCGTCCAGCAGCTGCTTCTGGGCGGCGACGATGTCGCTCACGGTGAGCTCGGGGAAGCGCGATCCGTAGGGGCGGCCGGTCGCCGGATCGATGCTCGCCGCGTTGGTGGAGCCGAACGAGGACCCCAGCATGTTCGACGCCACCACAAAGAACCGGTCGGTGTCGATGGCGCGGCCCGGTCCGACCAGCGCCGACCACGACCCCTCGGAGGCACTCTCCCCGCCCTCGATCATGCGCGGGCCGGAGGTGTAGCCATGGGTGACCAGGATCGCGTTCGCCCCGTCGGCGGCCAGCCGGCCGCGGGTGAGATAGGCGATCCGCGCCTCCGCCAGCACGCCGCCGAGCCGGAGCGGAAATTCGCGGATGGTATGGAACTGCATCGGCAGCATGTCGGCTCCTATCGCACCAGCTGGAACGCCACCAGCGCGGCCACCATGACCGCCGCCCCCACCGCCTGCAAGCCACTGATCGCCTCCCCCAGCACCAGGATGCTGAGCACGGTGGAGACCACCGGTTCCAGGTTCATCACCAGCGCGGTGCGGAAGGCGCCGATCCGCGCGGTGGAGGCGAACAGCCCCAGGGTGGAGACGGTGCTCGCCACCGCGACGCCCAGGAACGCCGCCCAGCCGAGGCGGTGATGCGGCAGCTCCCAGGTATCGGAGGCGCCGGCCACCGCCAGCAGCACCAGCGTCGCGGCCATCAGCGAATACCAGCTGGTGAGCCGCGGGTCCGCCCCGGTCAGCCGGGCGCGGGTCACCAGCAGCATCGTCACCCGGCACAGCGCCGCGCCGAACGCCACCGCGATGCCGAGCGGGGCCAGCCCCTCCGGCGCCGCGCCGATCATCAGCGCCAGCCCGGCGAAGGCCACCAGCGCCGCCGCCGCCCCGGCCGCGCCCAGCCGCTCGATCCCGAGCGCCGCGCCGATAATGCCGGTCAGCAACGGATAGACGAAGTAGCTGAGGATCGCGATCGGCACCGGCACCAGCTGGATCGCCTTCAGCACGCCATAGACGTTGGCGGCGAAGAGCAGGCCCAGGCCGAGCGACACCAGCAGCTGCCGCCGGTCATGCGCGCGCGGCGGCACGCCCACGCGCAGCCAGCCGGCCAGCATCGCCAGCCCCAGCAGCCCGCGCACCGCGCTCACGGTGAGCGGCGCCGCCCCGTCGCCGAACACGATCTTGCCCAGCACGTCGGAGCAGCCGAACGAGACCGCCGCCGTGATGCCGGGGCCGAGATCGGCGATCCCCGGCCGCTCGGTCACGCCGGATAGCAGTCGGCCTGGCGGGCGCGTTCGCGTACCAGCGCCAGCACCGCCTCGCAGAGCGGCATGGCGTGCCCGGTGACGGCGCCGAGCTCCACCACCGCGCCCAGCAGCGCGTCGATCTCCATCGGCCGGCCGCGCTCGAGGTCCTGCAGCATCGAGGTGCGGTGTTCGCCCACCTCGGCCGCGCCGGCGATCCGCTTGTCCACGTCGATGGCAAAGCGAGTGCCCAGCGCCTCGGCCACCGCCTTGGCTTCCAGCATCATGCCGCGACACAGCGCGCGCAGCGCCGGATCGCCGGTGATGCGGTCGAGGGTGGCGAGCGTCAGCGCCGAGATCGGGTTGAACGCGAGATTGCCCCACAGCTTCACCCAGATCTCGTCGCGGATGCGCGGGCGGATCGGGGCCTTGAGCCCGGCACCGATCAGCCGCTTTGCCAGCGCCTCGATCCGCGCCGAGCGCGACCCGTCCGGTTCGCCCAGGCTGAACCGGTCGCCGTAGCTGTGGCTGATGACGCCCGGTTCCACCACCTCGGCGGCCGGATAGACCACGCAGCCGATCACCCGCTCCGGCGGCAGGATCTCCCACAGTTGCCCGCCGGGATCGACCGCCTCCACCCGCCGGTCGCGGAACGGTCCGTCCAGGCCGTGGAAATACCAGTAGGGCACCCCGTTCACCCCGGTTACCAGCATGGTTTCGGGGCCGAACAGGCGGGCGATGGCGGGCGCCGCGCCGGGCAGGGAATGGGCTTTCAGGGTGACGATCACCGCGTCCTGCGGTCCCGCCTCGGCGGCGTCGGCGACGCAGCGCGGATGGACGGTGATGGTTTCATCGCCGCTGATGAGCCGCACCCCATGCGCCTGCATCGCCGCCAGATGCGGACCGCGGGCGATGAAGGTGACCTCGGCGGTGCCCGCCGCCGCCAGCTTCGCGCCCAGGAAGCCGCCGATCGCGCCGGCGCCGAAAATGGCGATCCTCATGCCGTCAGGCCAAGCTTCTCGGCCAGCCCGATGCGTTGCAGCTTGCCGGTGGCGCCTTTCGGGATTTCGTCGAGGAACACCACCTTGCGCGGCACCTTGAACTGCGCGAGGCGCTTCGCCGCGAAGTCCCGCAACTCCGCTTCGGTCGCG
>JBMFXF010000027.1:0-20023 GCA_049964515.1 Acetobacteraceae bacterium
CGGTCAGCCCCGCCCAGCCCTCCGCGGCCAGCGCCGCCGGCCACAGCGGGGCGATGGGCAGCCGCAGCCGCGGCGGCGCCCGCCCGGCCGCCGCCGCGACCAGCGCCAGAATCGCCCGCAGCGGCAGATTCTCCCCGCCCAGGATATAGGCCTCCCCGGGCACGCCGCGTTCCAGCGCCAGCACATGGCCCAGCCCGACATCATCGACATGCACGAGGTTGAGCCCGGTATCGACATAGGCCGGGGTGCGCCCGGCGGCGGCGTCCAGCACCATCCGCCCGGTCGGCGTCGGGCGACGGTCGCGGGGACCCACCGGGGCGGCGGGGTTGACGATGACCACCGGCAGCCCCTGCGCGGCCAGCGCGCGCACCGCCTGCTCGGCCAGATATTTCGAGCGCTTGTAGGTGCCGACGATGCGCGCCGGATCGACCGGGGTGGTCTCGTCGGCCGGGCTGCCGTCGGCGGTCAGGCCGAGTGCTGCGACCGAGCTGCAATAGACGATCCGCTCGGCGCCGGCGGCGGCACGGAGCAGGGCCACGGTGCCGTCCACGTTGGCGCGCAGCATCGCCGCCGGGTCGGGCACCCAGATGCGGTAATCCGCCGCCACATGCACGACGAACCGGCAGCCTGCCGCCGCCGCGGCGAGCGAGGCGGGGTCGGTGAGGTCGCCGCTCACCACCTCGGCGTCCAGCCCGGCGAGATTGGCGCGGTCCGCGCGCGGTCGCGCGAGCAGGCGCAGGCGATGGCCGCGCGCGGCCAGGGCGCGGGCCACCGCCGAGCCGACAAAGCCGGTGGCGCCGGTCACCAGGGTAGGCGCGTCGGGGATGGGCAGAGTCCTCGCGGTGCGCGCGGTCTATAGCCCGGCCGCGGCGGCGGGTGTAGAGCCGCGCCGCCCCGGATGCGAAACCGCCGACGTGAAGAAATTGTCCTTGGTCCTGGCCCTGGCGGGTCTGGCGCTGACCACGCTGCTGATCGGCTGGTCCGGCGCCGGCCGCGTGTTCGCCGGCGTGCTGCGCGCCGGCTGGGGGGGCTTCGGTCTCTACGTCGGCTGGCAATGCCTGATGTATCTGCCGCTCGGCCTGGCCTGGGACACCATCGCGCGTGGGCGCGAGGGCCAGCCGCTGCCGGTGTTCGTCTGGGGCCGGATGGTGCGGGACGCCGCCAGCAACGCCCTGCCGTTCTCGCAGCTCGGCGGCTTCGTGATCGGCGGCCGGGCGGTGATGCTGGGCGGCGTGTCCTGGGCGCTGGCCACCGGTTCCACCGTGCTCGACGTGACCGCCGAGTTCCTGGCCGAGGTCGCCTTCGCCGGCATCGGCCTCGGCGTGGTCGTGCTGCACGACCCGCACACCACGCTGCGCCTGCCGATCGAGCTCGGGATGGCGGTGGCAGTGGCCGCGGGCGGGGTATTCATCTGGCTGCAACGGGGCGCCAATTCGCTGTTCGCGCGCCTCGGCGGGCGGATCGCCGCCGGCCGCTTCGCCGGCACCGCCGAGCGGCTGGACGCGCTGGGCCACGAACTCGCCGCGCTGCACGCGCGCAGCTGGCGGCTCGCGGCCAGCTTCCTGCTGCATCTGCTGGGCTGGATGATGAGCGGCGTCGGCACCTTCATCGCCTATCGCGCGCTGGGCGTGCGGGTCCCGTTCGCGGTGGCGCTGGCGATCGAGGCGCTGCTGTCGGCGATCTCGGCGGCCACTTTCCTGGTCCCGGCCGGGATCGGGGTGCAGGAGGCGAGCTACGCCGGGCTGGGGGCGATCTTCGGCCTGCCGGTCGATATCTCGCTCGCGGTCTCCCTGCTGCGCCGGGCCCGCGACCTCAGCCTCGGCGTGCCGATCCTGCTGGCCTGGCAGGGCTGGGAGATACGCCGGGTGCGGGCGATGGCGCCGGCCCGCCCGCGTTGACCGGGGGGGCCACGGACCCTATCTCAGCCCCGCGCCCGTCCGGAAGGTCCTCATGCTCGCCGCCCTCGCCCGCGCCGTCTTCGGCACCTCGAACGACCGCGCGCTGAAAGCCTATCAGCGCCGCGTGCCGCGGATCAACGCGCTGGAACCCGAAATCGCCGCCCTCGACGACGCGGCGCTGGCGGGCAAGACGGTGGCCTTCCGCGAGCGGCTGGCCGCCGGCGCCACCCTCGACGACCTGCTGCCGGAGGCCTTCGCGGTGGTGCGGGAAGCCGCGCGCCGCACCCTCGGCCAGCGCCATTTCGACGTCCAGCTGATCGGCGGCATGGTGCTGCACGACGGCAAGATCGCCGAGATGAAGACCGGCGAGGGCAAGACCCTGGTCGCCACCCTGCCGGTCTATCTGAACGCGCTCGCCGGCAAGGGCGTCCATGTGGTGACGGTGAACGACTACCTGGCCCGGCGCGACGCCGAATGGATGGCCCAGATCTACCGCTTCCTCGGCATGAGCGTCGGCATCATCGTCCACGGCATGGACGACGAGGCCCGCCGCGCCGCCTACGCCGCCGACATCACCTACGGCACCAACAACGAGTTCGGCTTCGACTACCTGCGCGACAACATGAAGTACCACCTCGAAGAGATGGTACAACGGGATTTCTCCTACGCCATCGTCGATGAGGTGGACTCGATCCTGATCGACGAGGCGCGCACGCCGCTCATCATCTCCGGCCCGGCCGAGGACAGTTCCGAGCTGTACCGCCAGGTCGATGCCGTGGTCCGCGAGCTGGTGAAGGACGAATCGACGTATGAGAAGGACGAGAAGTTCCGCACCGTCTCGCTGACCGAGGCGGGATCGGAGACGGTCGAGGCGATGCTGCGCGAGGCCGGCATCATCACCGAGGGCAATCTCTACGACATCTTCAACGTCTCGGTGGTGCACCACGTCCAGCAATCCCTGCGCGCGCATACGCTGTTCGCCCGCGACGTGGATTACATGGTCCGCCAGGACAAGGTCATCATCATCGACGAGTTCACCGGCCGCATGATGGAAGGCCGCCGCTATTCGGACGGGCTGCACCAGGCGCTGGAAGCGAAAGAAGGGGTGGAGGTGCAGGCGGAGAACCAGACCCTCGCCTCGATCACCTTCCAGAACTACTTCCGCCTTTATCCCAAGCTCGCCGGCATGACCGGCACCGCCTCGACCGAGGCCGACGAGTTCGCCGAGATCTACAAGCTCGACGTGGTCGAGATCCCGACCAATGTTCCTGTCACCCGCAAGGACGAGGACGACGAGGTCTATCGCACCGCAGCCGAGAAATACGAGGCGGTCGCAGCCCTGATCGACGCGACCCGCAAGACCGGCCAGCCGACTCTGGTCGGCACCGTCTCGATCGAGAAATCCGAGCTGCTGTCGGAGATCCTGAAGAAGAAGAAGATCCCCCACGCGGTGCTGAACGCCCGCTTCCACGAGCAGGAAGCCGAGATCGTGGCCGATGCCGGCGCCCCGGGGGCGGTGACCATCGCCACCAACATGGCCGGCCGCGGCACCGACATCAAACTCGGCGGCAATCTGGAAGCACGGCTGAAGAAGGCCCTGACCGGCATCGACGACCCCGACGAGCAGGCCCGCCGCGAGGCCGAGATCCGCGCCGAGATCGCCGCCGCCCATGACAAAGTGAAGGCCGCCGGCGGGCTGTTCGTGCTGGGCACGGAACGCCACGAGAGCCGGCGCATCGACAACCAGCTGCGCGGCCGCTCCGGCCGGCAGGGCGATCCCGGACGGTCGCGCTTCTTCCTGTCGCTGGAAGACGACCTGATGCGCATCTTCGGCTCCGACCGGATGGGCGGGATGCTGCAGAAGCTCGGCCTGCGCGACGGCGAGGCGATCGTGCATCCCTGGATCAACAAGGCGCTCGAGAAGGCGCAGAAGAAGGTCGAGGCGCGTAATTTCGACACCCGCAAGAACGTGCTGAAATACGACGACGTGATGAACGACCAGCGCAAGGAGGTCTATGCCCAGCGCAAGGAGTTCATGCGCGCCGACGACGTCTCGGAAATCGTGACGGCGATGCGCACCGAGGTGATCGGGGCGCTGGTCGCGCGCCGGGTTCCCGAAAAGGCCTTCGCCGAACAATGGGAGCTGACCGAACTGGCGGCCGATCTCCGCCGCGTGCTCAACCTCGACCTTCCGGTGGAGGAATGGGGCCGCGAGGAAGGCATCGACGAGGTGCATCTGCGCGAGCGCATCGAGCAGGCGGCCGACCAGATGATGGCCGCCAAGGCCGCCAACCTGGGGCCGGAATGGATGCGCTTCGTCGAGAAGGCGCAGCTGATCCAGACCCTGGATGCGGTCTGGAAGGAACATCTCTACGCGCTCGACCATCTGCGCCAGGGCATCGGGCTGCGCGCCTACGGGCAGAAGGATCCGCTCAATGAATACAAGGCGGAGGCCTTCGCCCTGTTCAACGCCATGCTGGACGAGCTGAAGGAACGGGTGACGGCTGACCTCGCGCGGGTGGATTTCACCCCCGACACGGTGGGCGGCCTCACCTGGGGCGAGCCGCAGGAGATGTCGTATCTCGAACTGCATCCGGACCCCGGCTCGGCCTTCGGCGGGCTGGCGGAAGCGGGCGGCGAGCTGGCAACCCTGGCCGCGCCGGCCGCCGGGGCGGCCCTGGGCGCCGCCGCCACGGCGCAGCCGCTGCGGGCCGAACCGGTCGATCCGGCGGACCCGTCCACCTGGCGGGCGACGCCGCGCAACGCCCCCTGTCCCTGCGGCTCGGGACGGAAATACAAGCACTGCCACGGCAAGCTGGGTTAGCGCCTACCCGCCGGCGGCGGCCAGCACCCGCCGCCCGCCGAGCGCGCGATGCGCCAGGAACGCCGGCACCGCCAGCGCGCCGATCGCGGCGCCGGCGAACATCGCCCCCGGCACCCCGCCATAGGCGTCCGCCGCCATCCCGCACAGGGTCGGCGCCAGCGCCCCGCCGCCGTAGTAGAGGGTAAAGAAGATCCCCATCCCCACGGCGCGGTTCTCCGGCCGCGCCGACAGCGTGCCGAGCGCGATGATGAGACCGGCGTGCAACGACCCCGGAAGCCCCACCAGCACCGCGCTCAGCACCGGCAGATTGGCCGCCCCCATCAGCGCCGTGCCCAGCACCATCGCCGCCGTGCCCGCCGCCAGCAGCTTGGTTGCGCCGATGCGCCCGGCCCAGGCGCCGCCCAGCGGCGTGGCGACCACATTGCCCCAGGTGGCCACCGCCACCACCAGTCCGACCAGCGCCAGCCCCTGCCCGCGGCCGGCCATCAGCGCCGGCGTATAGGACAGGAACGCGGCGTAACACGCGGTATAGGCGGTCCAGATCAGGCCGGAGCAGGCGGACAATCCGGCCTCGCGCGCGGTGGGCAGGCCGAAGCCGGGAGCCGGGGCGGCATCGGCGCGGGGACGGAAGCTGGCCAGGAACAACGCCAGCGCGACCAGCGCTTCCAACGCGCCGGAGCCGAACGCGGCCCGCCAGCCGCCATGGCGCGCCAGCACCGGCAGCACCAGCTGCGCCAGCCCAACCCCCACCGGATAGGCGGCCGAGGACAGGCTGATCGCCAGCATGAAGCGCCGGCCGGTGAACCAGTCGGCGATGACCTTGCTTTGCAGCACCATCATCGCCACCGCGCCGAAGCCCGACACGGCGCGACCGAGGGCGATGCCGCGCGCGTCGGGCGCCAGCGCGCACACCACCTGGCCCAGCGCCATCAGCGCCATGCCGCAGCCCAGCACCAGGCGGTCGCCCAGCCGACGCCCGGCGAAGCCCAGCGGCAGGGCGACGAACGCCCCGGTTATCATATAGGCGCCGATCAGCGAGCCGAACCCGGCGTAGCTCAGATGCAGCCGGGCGATCAGCCCGACGCCGAGGCTGGCGACGGACTGGAACTCATAGCCGAACCCGACCCGCGCCAGCAGCAGCGCGGTCAGGATCAGCCAGGCGCGACGCTGCATTGCGTTTCCCCCGAGGCGGCCGAGGCGGGCCGCGCCGCAGGGTAGCCGGGCGGCGCAGGGTTGCCTATCGGGCGGCGCCTCGCTCGGGTTCCAGCGCCCCGACCAGCCGCAGATCCGCCACCGGCCGACCCGCCGCGTCCACCGTCACCGCCTCCGCGTAGCGCATCCCGAACGCCACATCCCCGGGGCCGTAATCGTGGATGTCGTGGACCTCGGCCGCCAGCGTCGGGTCGCGCGCGGTGACCACCAGGAACAGCCGCACCTCGCGCTGGCGCAGCCACCCCGGGTCCATCCCGGCCAGCGGGCTCGCCGCATCCAGCCCGTGCATCAAGGTCCAGGTCAGCCCGAAGATCGGGATCCGCGGCCGCACCAGCGCCAGTTCGTGGATGCGGCGGAAATACTCGCCCTCGCGGGTACGCTCGGCGATCAGCGCGTAGAGTCGCGCGGCGCCGTCCACCAGCAGGCTGTCGCGCCCGTTGGCGATCCGCAGCATCAGGGTCAGCGCGCCGTTGTGGTGGGCCACCACCGCCTGGGCGGCGTAAAGGATCTTCGCCCGCGGCCGGGAGAACCGCACGAAGGTGAGCCCGGTCGCCAGCGCGGTGAACATCATGCCGGCCAGGATCTCGGCGGAGGCGACGCTGTGCCCCCACAAGGTCACCGGCGCCATCACCCCGTAGCCGACGGTGGCCAGGGTCTCGAGGCTGAAGAAGAACGCATCGGCGAACGAGCCCGGCCGCGCATTGGCCAGGCAGCCCGGCACCGCCCAGTAGAGCACGGCGAATCCGGCGTTCAGCGCCAGATCCGATCCGATCATCAGCGCCAGGAAACGCGGCCAGCTGAGCCCGACGGCGATATGGTAGGGATCGCGCCAGTCGAAGCGCACCGCGCCGCGCCGGCCGATCTCGTAGGCGTCGCCATGCAGCCGGAACCGCGCGCGCGGCGGCTTCACCCGGCGAACCCGGCGGCGAAACGGCCCAGCACCGCGCAGGCGGCGGCGAAATCCTCCATCCGCATCGCCTCCTGTGGGTTATGGCTGCCGTTCTGGTTGCGCACGAACAGCATGGCGGCCGGGATGCCGGCGGCGGCGAAGGCGGCCGGATCATGCCCCCCGCCCGAGGGCATGACGCGATGGGGAATGCCGAGCGCCCGCGCCGCCGCCGCCAGCCCCGCCTGCAGCCCCGGGTCCATCGCCGCGCCGGCGGCCCGGGTTTCCGCCCCGAGCTCGAACCGCACCCCGCGCCGCGCCGCGATTTCGGGCACCAACCGGTGCAGCGCCGCGAACAGCGCATCCACGCTGGCCGGGTTGACCGAGCGCACGTCGAGCTGGAACCCGGCCTCCCCGGCCACCTTGCCGAACCCGGCCTCGGGCGCGGTGCCCAGGGTGCAGAATGTGGCCACCAGCGTGTGGCCCTGGGTCTCCAGCGCCGCCCAGTGCTCGTCCAGCCGGTAGGCGAGTTCGGCCAGCGCGATCGCCGCATCCGCCCGGTAGCGGCGCGGGGTGGCGCCGGAGTGGTTGTAGGCGCCAAATACCCGCCCGGCCCGCAGCCGCCGCGCCCCGGGGATGCCGGTGACGATGCCGACGGGGATCCCGGCGCTGTCCAGCACCGGCCCCTGCTCGATATGCAGCTCCACATAGGCGGCGGTGTTGGCCGGAGTCAGCCGGGCGTTGCCGGCTTCCACCCAGTCGGGGTCGAACCCCAGCGCGCGCATGTGCTGGGCGAGGGTGCGCCCGGTATCGGGGCGGCGCAGCGCCAGCGCCACCGGGTCCAGCCGCCCCAGCGCGGCGTGGCTGCCGGGATAGGAGGTGGGGAACCAGGACCCGGCTTCCTCGGCGCGCACCGCGAGCACGGTGATGTCGCGCCCAGGGACGTGGCCTTCCGCCACCATGCCGCCCACCACCGCGAGCCCGGCCAGCACGCCCGCCGCGCCGTCGAAATTGCCGCCGCGGATGACGCTGTCGAGATGGCTGCCCAGGATCAGCCGCGGCAGCGCGCGGTCGCGCCCCGGCAGGGTCATGTAGAGGTTGCCGGCAGGGTCGATATCGATGTCCAACCGCAGCGCCTCGGCGGCGGCGCGCACCAGGTCGTGGGCGGCCTGTTCGCCGGGGCCGTAGGCGTCGCGGGTGATGCCGACGCCGTCGTAGCCGCGTTCGGCGAGGCCATCGAACAGGGAGCCGGCAAGGGCGAGGTCGGGCGTCATGGGCTGATCCTGCGGCGGAAAGGGCAGAGACTACCATCATCTGCGGGTCGATTCGCCGCCCCGGCGCGCTTGATTCCCGCCCCAGGACGCGCGACATCCGTAACCCACGGGCCGCCGGCCCGCCCCGGACCCAGGAGTCCCCGATGGAGCCCGAACCCCAGGTCGTGGTGCGCGAAAGCGGCGCCGGCCCCTACGGCCAGCTGGTCTTCGCCGGCCACCATGTCGCCGCCGCCGACGAGCCGGAGCGGGTGGGCGGGCTCGACACCGGCATGTCCCCCTACGAATACCTCCTGGCCGGGCTCGGCGCCTGCACCGCGATGACTTTGCGGATGTATGCCGCCCGCCACGACTGGCCGCTCGAATCCACCCGCGTCGGCCTGCGCCACGTCGCCGAGGCGGGCGGCGGCGACCGGTTCGAGCGCGAGATCACCCTGACCGGACCGCTGTCCGCCGAGCAACGCGCGAAGCTGCTCGAAATCGCCGACAAATGCCCGGTCAGCCGCACCCTGAGCCGCGCCTCCCGCGTGGTCAGCCGACTGACGGAGCCCGCATGAAACGCCGCGAGATCCTCACCGCCGCCGCGCTGGCCGGCGCCGGCGGGCTGCTGCTGTCCCGCGCCATGCCCGGTGTCAGCGCCATGCCGGCGCATCCGCCGGCCGCGATCGCCCGCTTCATCGCCGAGGCGCCCGGCTGGGGGCTGCCGGCGACCGGGGCGGGTCCGCTGCTGGTGGTGGAGTTCTTCGACTACCACTGCCCCTATTGCCGGGCGATGGACCCGTATCTGCCGGCATTCTGGCGGGCCAACCCGGATATCCGCTGGATGTTCGCGGAATACCCGATCCTGGAGCCGGATTCCGCGATCGCCTCGCGGCTGGCGCTGGCCGCCGCCCGGCAGGGGAAATACCTGCCGGCCCATCACTGGCTGATGCGCCGACACGGGCGCTATTCGGCGGACATGGCCGGCCCGCTGGCGCTGGCGATCGGCGCCGACCCGGCCCGGCTGCGCCAGGATCTGGCCGATCCCGCGATCGGTGTACTGCTGGACCGGCTGCAATTCGCCGGCGAGCGGCTGCATCTGCAGGGCACGCCGGCGATGGTGACCGCCGATGGCGTGATCGAGGGCTTCCTGCCACCGGCCGGCCTGACCGCGCTGGCGCAAGCCCTGCGCAGCGGGGCGCGGGTGCGGCGGAGCTGACCCCTACCGCATCGTCCCCTCCCCCGGGGACGGGGCCGCGGGATTGACGAAAATCCCGTGCGGAGACCGCCCGACATCGATCACCCGGTAGCGCCCGGTGGCGCGGTCCAGCACCGCGACCGATTCGGCGAAGCGGCGGGTGATCCACACCTTCCCGTCGGGACCGAAGAACAGATCGTCCGGTCCGCCGCTCACCCGGTAGGTGTGCACGGTCTTCAGGCTTGCCGCATCCAGCACGGTGACGGTGCCGGAGACCCGGTTGTCCACCCAGATCGTCTTGCCGCTCGGCGAGAGGAACAGGTTATGCGCGCCCTTGTCGGTGACCACATGCCCGGTCACCGCCCCGGTGGCGGGGTTCACCACCGCGAGCCCGTCGGTACCCATGTCGCAGACCAGCAGCTTGCCGTCATGCCACAGGATGCCGGCCGGGGTGTTGCCGACCGGGCGGTCCCACAGCACCCGCATCCGCCGCAGATCGATCGCCACCAGCCGGTTGGTGCCCTGAAGTGTCACGAACACCCGGTGCGAGCCGGGCGAATAGGCGAGGTGGCTCGGCATCGAGCGGATCGGGAACCGGTGCAGCAGCTTCATGCTGGCGGCGTCGTACACGTCGATCTGGTTGCGGGCGAGACCGTTTACCGTGAAATAGCGCCCGTCGGGCGAGAAGCCGAGCTGGTACGGGTCCGCCACGGTGATCCGCTTCTGCACCGCGCCGGTTCGCGGATCGAGGAAGAACAGCGAATTGCCCGACGAATCCCCCACCACCAGGCTGCGCCGGTCCGGGGTCAGCGCCCAGTGATGCGGCTCGCGCAACACCGGGATCCGGCGCAGCACGCGCTCGGTGCTCATGTCGATCAGGCTGATCGAGGCGGCGCCGGAGTTCATCACGAACACCAGGCCGCGGGCGCGGGCGGGAATGGCGGCCAGCGCCAGCAGCGCCAGCAGCAGGGGAAAGCGAACACGTCTCATGGCGGCACCCTGGCGCGACCGGCCGATGCCGCTTCGGCCGCGCCGCGGGCGAACACCGCGGAGACGAACGCGAACAGCACCGAGGCCGAAGTGGAGATCAGCACGTTATCGGTCACGGCATGGCACGCGAAGGCGAGGAAGACCAGCCGCAGGATCATGCGTTCCGCGCGCGGGAGCAGCGCGGTATGGGTGGCGGCCCAGAGAATGAACGCGGCCAGCAGCAGCGCCTCGCCCAGCCGCCCGCCTTCCACGGCGATCCGCAGATACTCGTTATGCGCCGCCCAGGTGTGCATGACGCGCACCACCCGGCTGTCCTGCGGGACCACGTGGTTGCCGGCGCCGACACCCCAGCCCACCCAGGGCGAGCGGGAAGCGGCGGCGCGGAAATAGGCCCAGATCTGCTCCCGCCCGCTGAGCCCGTCGGCATCGTGATCCAGCAGGTTGAACAGCCGCAGCGCGCCCAGGCTGCCGGCGGCGGCCAGCACCGGCGGGACCGCGGCGAGGCCGGCCAGCAGCAGGCCGAACCGGGCCCGGCGCGGGAACGCCGGGGCGGGCACGAAGCCCAGCGTGAGCCCGGTGACCGCGGTGGCGTAGAGCAGCGGCGCGCGCGCCCCGGTGAGCACCAGGATCAGGAAATTGGCGCCGAGCAGCACCACCTGCCGCCGGCGTCCCTCGCGGTAGAGTTCGACCAGGCAGGCGTAGATGGCGGCCAGCGCGAAGCCGCCCAGGAAGGCGGGATGGCTGAGCGCGCCCAGCCGCCAGCCGCCCGACATGACGAACAGCGGGCGGATGCCGGCGAGGTCGAACACGGTGCCGGCGGCCACGTTGACCAGCGGCACCAGGGCGGTGGCGCGGATGATCGCCTGCGCCCAGCGCCGCGGCAGGCGGGCGAAGGAGAAGGCATAGGGGGCGGCGTTGCCGACCAGCGAGCGCAGGCTCTCACCGACGGAAAGCCCCGGATAGAGGCCGTGGCCGAGGCCGGTGATGAACATCGCCAGGAACGCGAGCCCGGGGTTGCACCAGTCGGCCCGGGCGCCGAAGCGGAGCACGGCGAACAGCGCCAGGATCAGGCCGGCGCCTTTCTCCACCGCGATGATCGGCTGGTAGAAGGCGGGGCCGAGCAGGTCGCCCAGCCACATCTCGGCGGTGGTGCCGACCGCGAACAGCCAGCCGACCCCGGCCGCGAGCGGGTGACGCCAGGCGAGGAACAGCACCGCGGCGGCGGCGAGCAGGGCGAGGGCGGCGGCGAAACCGGGCGGCGAGAAGGCGGCGAGCGCGGCGAGCACCGGCACCGCCGGCAACAGCAGCAGGGCGGGAAAGTTCTGCGCGCGCATGGGCGCGGGGTAGCGCGGGGAGGTGAAGAAAGGGTGAGCGGCTGCGGCGGCTTCACGCCCCGCGATGTGCCGAGCGGGTGGAAGCAGAACGCATTCGTTGCAGATTGGCGAGTGTTCCGGCTTGAGCAGGCGAGGCAGCCTCGCTAATATCGTTGACTTATAGAATGCTGAGAATAAACATGGACTCCCCTCCGGCCATGCAGCGTGACCACCCGCTGGCGCCAGCCGTCTACCGGAACCCGGGCGCCCGGACCTGGATCGCTCTGCTGCTGATCATCCATTTCGTGTACGGCGCAGCACCGGACCTCTCGCCTGCGCACCGGCTGGACATCTACCTGATCGGATCGATTCTGTTCGCCGCTCTCCTGGCGCTATGTCTGTCCGTCCTCATGCTTCCTGTGCGGCCGGAAGTGAGCGGCTTGTCCATCGAACCGCTGTCCCGACAGGCGTTGCTGCTCATCGTTGTGGTAGCTTTCGCGGCTTACACCGCGTTCCCCGATCGGTTTGCGGTAATTCTGATAGTGGTACTCCTATCCGTCCAGATTCCGCTGCTTTGGCGATCGATGTATCTTGTATCCCTGGCGGCGACCGGTGTCGCGATCATCGGCGGACTGGCTTTGGTCATTTTGCAGACCCGCTTGGCCGACCTTGGCGCCGACATGCTCCCCGTCTGCATATGGGCCAATCGCATCCTGCTTCAGCACGCAAATCCGTACTTCGCCGACCATCACGCCGTCACGCCGTGGCCGTTTTTCTATCTGCCGCTGCAATGGCTCATCTACATGCCGCTGGTGCTGCTGCATGTGGATGTCCGCTGGCTCAATTTCGCCGCCATCATCGGCACCCTGCTCCTGCTGTTCTGGAACCGGCACAACCTCACCAACCCCTGGCTGGCCTTCACGCTCATGCTGCTCTTTATCGTCTCCCGCCCCAGCACGGAAATGCTGTACCAGGGAGAGGTCTGGCCGTTCTGGTTCATCGTGTCGGCGTTTTCCGTGCTCCTGCTGAGGGGCCATCCGGTGCGCGCCGCCGTGGCGCTGGGATGCCTCCTCGGGATCAGCCAGACCGCGATCCACATCGCCGGGCTGACCGCGGTCTGGCGGCTGCGGTCAGCCGGGAAATGGTATCGAACCATGCTGATGGGGGCACTCGCGGCCGGGGTCTATTTCATCTCGACCATCCCGTTCGCCCACGGCATCGTGGCGTTCATTCGCAACGAATACGTGGTTCTCCCGCATCTCGCCGGAAGGCTTGTACAGCGTGTGAGGGACAACAGGGATACCGAAGTCTCGTTGGTCAACCTCCTGCTCCATCTCGGCTTGATCCGCTGGCGCATGGCCATCCAGCTGACGGTGGTTCTGGGCACCGCCGCGGTGTTGGCGGTCCGCCGAACGGGAACACGAACGTTCCTCTACCTGACCGGCGTCAGCTACCTGGCCGCGATCAGCCTCAATATGCAGGTCTGGAAATACTACTACGGCCCTGGCCTGTTGCTGATGTTCTGGTCAATCGTCTGGACACCCTCGCTGCCCAACCCCGCACCGCAATAGCGGGATTCAGCCCCGATCCTTGAAACTCGCACCCGGCCGACCGGCCCGTCCGGAGGGCTGGACGAGAACCGCCGCCACCGCCGGGCGCAGCGGCAGCGCGGCCAGCACCAGGCAGGCCAGGATCGCGATCAAGCCCAGCCGCTCATGCGCATCGACCAGCGCCAGCACACCCACAACGCCACTGGCAACAATCGCGGCACCGGAGGCGAACGCGCCCAGCCCCTCTCGCAGCAGCGCCTGCGGGCGCAGTGCCAGCAGGCGGCGTTCCAGCGCCGGGACCCGGCGGCGCTGGGCGAGCGCGGGCTTCTCGATCAGGTGCCAGGACAGCGCCGCCACCGAAAGCCCGACCGGAACGGCGATGGCGGCATTGAGATACCAGTGATGCAGCGCCGGCCCGAACGAGGCCACCACCTGCTGGATCGGAAATCCGAACAGATAGAGACCATAAGAATAGTCGCCCCGAAAGATGAACCCGCGTTTCGGCGGATCGCACAGGCCCAGCCAGACCGTGAGGTAGCAGGCCGGCAGCGGCAGGTAATACGCCCCGTGCGGCAGCGCCGACAGCGCGAGCCCCCCCACCAGGCTGAGCCAGAACCAGCGTCGGGACAGCACGATCCGTTCCCGATACAGGTGGAACAGCAGCCCGACCAGGAACGAGATGACCAGCACCGGTCCCGAGGCACCGTTGCTGGAACCGTCATCGCCCAGCCTCAGCGCCTGGATGATCCAGAGCGCCTGCGCGAGCAGGGTGAAGGCCAGCAGCCAGCGCCGCCGCCGGACCAGCCCCACCACCGCCAGCGCGCCCAGCGCGGCGTAGCATTGCAGCTCGAACGGCACCGTCCAGAGCTGGGCATTGACCGTGTGCGGCAACGGGTTGGCCGCGAACACCCCGGGCAGCAGATAATGGATGTCGCCGACGATATTCAGAAAATAGGCGCGGAACTCCGGCGCGGCGAAATAGGCGGCGACGGGAAGCCGGCTGAGCATGGGGCCGAACAGCAGCGCCGACAGCGTGATCTCCACCGCCAGGGCCGGGACGATGCGCAGCGCCCGCAGCGCGAAGAACGAGATCAGGGAGGCGCAGCGGTCCAGGCTGCCGGCAACCAGGAAGCCCGACAGGGCGAAGAACATCGGCAGCACGAAATGCATCACCAGACCGAGCGGGCCCCGCCAGATGACCAGCTCGAACGGGCTGCCGTAGCTGGTGCTGATGCTGTGCCAGAGCACGATCGACACGGCCAGCCCGATCCGCAGGTAGTCGAACCCGCTGGTCCGCCCGCCGGTGGCGGCGATACGGGCGGCGATGGTGCGGGGGGGCGGGTCGCTCATGATGCGCGGCCAAGGATACGGCGAACGGCGCCGGATGCAACCGAAACTCGGGACTGATCCAAAAAAGCCGAGCGAGCCCCCCCCGGTTGACGTCCGCCCCGGCGGGCCCCACAACCCGCACCCCGAACCGGGCACGATCCCGGCATCGGACACGTAGGGAGAGACCCGGTTTGCAGCCGACCGATATTCGGGACCCCGAGTATTTCCACAAGGTCGTGGATTGCCAGTGGGCCTGCCCGGCGCACACGCCGGTTCCGGAATACATCCGCCTGATCGCGGCGCGGCGATTCGCCGACGCCTACATGATCAACTGGCACTCCAACGTCTTCCCGGGCATCCTGGGCCGCACCTGCGACCGGCCCTGCGAACCCGCCTGCCGGCGCGGCCGGGTGGAGGAGCAGCCGGTCGCCATCTGCCGACTCAAGCGCGTCGCCGCCGACTACAAGGGCGACGTCACGGCGCGGATGCCCGAGGTGGCCCCCCCGAACGGCAAGCGGATCGCTCTGGTCGGCGCCGGCCCGGCCTCGCTCACCGTCGCCCGCGACCTCGCGGTGCTCGGCTATCACTGCGTGGTCTATGACGGCGACAGCCGCGCCGGCGGCATGATCCGCAGCCAGATTCCCCGCTTCCGGCTGCCGGAAAGCGTGATCGACGAGGAGACGGGCTATATCGCGGATCTCGGGGTCGAGCTCCGCCTCGGCCAGCGCATCGACAGCCTCAAATCTCTCCTCGCCGAACCCTATGACGCCATCTTCGTCGGCACCGGCGCCCCGCGCGGACGCGACCTGCCGATCCCCGGACGACAGGAAGCCGCCGCCAACATCCATATCGGCATCGACTGGCTGTCCTCGGTCAGCTTCGGCCACGTCTCCCGCATCGGGCGGCGGGTGATCGTGCTGGGCGGCGGCAACACGGCGATGGATTGCTGCCGCACCGCCCGCCGCCTGGGCGGAGAGGACGTGAAGGTCGTCGTCCGCTCCGGCTTCGAGGAAATGAAGGCGTCCCCCTGGGAGAAGGAGGACGCCATGCACGAGGACATCCCGATCCTCAACATGCTGGTGCCCAAGGCCTTCACCCACGAGGACGGCCGGCTCACCGGGGTGATGTTCGAGAAGGTGAAGGCCGAGCGCGACGCCTCCGGCCGCCGCCTGGTCCCCACCGGCGAGCCCGACCAGCACATCCCGGCCGATGACGTGCTGGTCGCGGTCGGCCAGGAGAACGCCTTTCCCTGGATCGAGCGCGACACCGGCGTCGAGTTCGACCGCTGGGGAATGCCGCAGGTGGATCAGACCACCATGGCCAGCACCCATCCGCGCGTCTTCTTCGGCGGGGATGCCGCGTTCGGGCCGAAGAACATCATCTGGGCGGTGGCGCACGGCCACCAGGCGGCGATCTCGATCGACCTCGTCTGCACCGGCGGCGATATCGCCGCGCGCCCCGCTCCCGGCGTCAGCCTGATGTCGCAGAAGATGGGCATCCACGAGTGGAGCTACGACAACGCGATCGCGCTCGACCGCCGAGTTGCGGTACCGCACCGGGACAAGGTGCGGGCGCTGGCCGACCTCGCCGCCGAGGTCGAGCTCGGCTACGACGACCGCCTCGCCTACCAGGAGGCCGAGCGCTGCCTCAACTGCGACGTGCAGACCGTGTTCACCGACCGGCTGTGCATCGAATGCGACGCCTGCGTCGATATCTGCCCGGTCGATTGCATCAATTTCACCGCCAATGACGATGAAACCGCGCTGCGGGCGACGCTGTCGGCCCCGGCGCTGAACCCGGACCAGGCGCTCTACGTCTCCGGCCCGCTGAAGACCACCCGGGTGATGGTGAAAGACGAAGATCTGTGCCTGCACTGCGGCATGTGCGCCGAACGCTGCCCCACCGGGGCATGGGACATGCAGCGCTTCCTATACGACATGGCCCAGGCGGGAGGACATTCATGTCTCAGGTTGTGATGGACGCACCGTCCGGCCCCGCGCAGGGGATCGCGGCAGTCAATGATTTCGTGGTCAAGTTCGCCAATGTGAACGGGTCCGGCTCGGCCAGCGCCAACACGCTGTTCGGCAAGGCGATCCTGCGCATGGGCGTGCCGGTCGCGCCGCGCAACATCTTCCCCTCCAACATCCAGGGCCTGCCGACTTGGTACGAGGTGCGGGTCTCGGAAGCCGGCCATCTCGGCGCCCGCGGCGGGGTCGATCTGATGGTGGCGATGAATCCGCAGACCTGGGATCAGGATGTGAAATCCATCCTGCCCGGCGGGTATCTGTTCTACGACTCCACCCGGCCGATGCCGGAGAGCAAGTTCCGACCCGACATCGTGCGGCTCGGGATGCCGCTCACCGAACTCACCAACCGCGCCTATACCGATACCCGCCAGCGGCAGTTGTTCAAGAACATCGTCTATGTGGGCGCGCTGTCGGCGCTGCTCGATATCGACCCCAAGGTGATCGAATCGCTGTTCTCCGAGCAGTTCCGCGGCAAGGACGCGCTGATCGCGCCCAACGTCGCCGCGCTGCACATGGGGCGCGACTACGCGCTGGCGCATCTGCCCTGCCCGATCGGGCTGCGGGTCCGCCGCGCCGACGCGGTGGGCGATCGCATCTCCATCGACGGCAACGCCGCCGCCGCCCTCGGCGCCGTCTATGGCGGGGCGACGGTGGCGGCGTGGTACCCGATCACCCCCTCCTCCTCGCTGGCCGAGGCGTTCGGGCGCTATTGCCACCGCTTCCGCATCGACAAGGAAACCGGCCGGCACAAATTCGCCATCGTCCAGGCCGAGGACGAGCTCGCCTCCATCGGCATGGTGATCGGCGCCGCCTGGAACGGCGCGCGCGCCTTCACCGCCACCTCTGGCCCCGGCATCTCCTTGATGCAGGAGTTCTTCGGGCTGGCCTATTTCGCCGAGATCCCGGCGGTGATCTTCGACGTGCAGCGCGCCGGCCCCTCCACCGGGATGCCGACGCGCACCCAGCAATGCGACGTGCTGGCCTGCGCCTACGCCTCGCACGGCGATACCAAACACGTGCTGCTGTTCCCCGAGGACCCGCACGAGTGCTTCACCATGGGCGCGCAGGCGTTCGACCTCGCGGACCGGCTGCAAACCCCGGTGTTCGTGCTGCTCGATCTCGATATCGGCATGAACGAGCGGCTCTGCGCCCCGTTCACCTGGGATGACACACGCCGGCTGGACCGCGGCAAGGTGATGACCGCGGCCGAGCTGGAGGCGGGCAAGGATTTCGGCCGTTACCTGGACGTGGACGGCGACGGCATCCCCTACCGCACCTATCCCGGCACGCATCCCACCCGTGGCGCGTTCTTCACCCGCGGCACCTCCAAGGACCGCTACGCGCGCTACACCGAGGAAGGCCCCGCCTATCAGGACAACATGGAGCGGCTGCTCCGCAAGCACGCCACCGCCCGCACGCTGGTCCCGGCCCCGGTCGCGCACCCGGCGGCCCGGCCGACCCGGCTCGGCGCCATCTATTACGGCTCCACCAGCCCGGCGATGGCCGAGGCCCGCGCGCTGCTGGCCGACCAGGGCATCGACCTCGACCTGCTACGGGTGCGCGGCTTTCCCTTCCACGACGACGTGACGGCCTTCCTCGACGCCCACGACCGGGTGTTCGTGGTGGAACAGAACCGCGACGCGCAGCTGCGAACCCTGCTGGTGAACGAGCTGGACGCCGATCCGAAGAAGCTGGTCCGCGTCCTGCATTACGACGGCACGCCGATCACCGCGGGGTTCATCACTGGCGCCATCGCCGCCGCGGCGGGAGAGCACGCATGACCTATCTGCCGAAACCGAAACTCGCCCATCCGGCGCTCAGCAAGAACGCGCTCGGCTTCACCCGGCGCGACTACGAGGGCGCGATCTCCACGCTCTGCGCCGGCTGCGGGCATGATTCCATCAGCGCCGCGATCGTGCGGGCCTGCTTCGAGCTCGACCTGCCGCCGCACCGGATCGCCAAGCTCTCCGGCATCGGCTGCTCGTCCAAGACTCCCACCTATTTCCTCGGCGCCTCGCACGGGTTCAATTCGGTGCACGGGCGGATGCCCTCGGTGCTCACCGGCGCCAACCTTGCCAACCGCGAGCTGATCTATCTCGGCGTGTCGGGGGACGGGGATTCCGCCTCGATCGGCATCGGCCAGTTCGCCCATGCCATGCGGCGCGGCATCAACATGGTCTATATCGTCGAGAACAACGGCGTCTATGGCCTGACCAAGGGCCAGTTCTCCGCCACCTCCGACAAGGGCGCCAAGTCCAAGCGCGGGGTGGTGAACACGGATGAGCCGATCGACATGGTCGGCATGGCGCTGCAACTCGGCGCCACCTTCGTCGCCCGCAGCTTCTCCGGCGACAAGGCGCAGCTGGTGCCGCTGATCGAGGCGGCGATTTTGCACCGCGGCGCCGCCTTCATCGACTGCATCTCCCCCTGCGTCGCGTTCAACAACCACGAAGGCTCCACCAAAAGCTACGATTTCGTGCGCGAGCACAACGAGGCGGTGAACTATCTGGACGTGATCGAGGGCCGCGCCCCGATCGCGGTGGATTACGCCCCCGGCACGGTGGAAATGGTCCAGCAGCACGACGGCACCTGGCTGCGCCTGCGCAAGCTGGCCGACGATTACGACGTTCACGACCGGGTGGCGGCGATGGACTACATGCACCGCCGCCATGCCGAGGGCGAGATCGTCACCGGCCTGCTCTACGTAGACCCCGAGCCGTGCGACCTGCACGAGCATCTGAACACGGTGGAGACGCCGTTCAACGCGCTGGAACAGGCGGATCTGGTGCCGGGCGTGGCGGCGCTGGAGAAGATCAACGCCGGGTTGCGCTAATCCGCTTCGCCCCGGCAGTCGCACTTCTTCAACAATAAAGCGTGCTGCGCAGTCTGGTAGATCTGTGCGCGCCGACCAACTATACGACGATTCTTCAAGTCCTGATGCAGCTTCTGGTCTTTGGTAAAGACAAGATAGCAGGAGGAAGCGATTACGAGCGCGAGAACATGGTGATCGTTTGAGACGCACTCGCGGGACGAACGCAGGCCATCTTCTATCGTCTGGATGTGATCGTTGCCTATACGGCGCAGCCGCCCCGCTTGGTCCAGCACCCGCAGCGTCTCGCGCAATCCACCATCGGCGAGCTCCCTCTGCAACCTACCGCCGACAACCAGGCCGGACCGCTTCGACTTAAGGAGCCATCGGAGTACCGGCAAGCCATCCACCGTACGCGAAGCCAAGTCTCCGGCTGCGTTGGCAGCCACAATGATGCACATCGTCAGAGTCCCAGCAATCTGCTGTGCTCCTGCAAGAAAAAGGCACGGAAGTCTTCAGGTGCCCCAACGATTCCACCGCGTTTGTTCACGGTCATCGGCGTGATGGTTGCCCCTTCGCGCCCGTTCCTAAAGAATAAAACTGCTACGTCTTCATAAGAGATATGTCCGCTTCCTACCTCTATTCGGATTCTATCAGCAAGCTCAATCATCCCCTCATATTTCACCTGTAATTCCAATGAGATAGAGTGGAGGGCCCGGTGACCATTTCCAATCCCC
>JBMFXF010000028.1:0-19987 GCA_049964515.1 Acetobacteraceae bacterium
GCCGGCGCCGGTATGCTGGGCGATACGCCCGCTGGCATCGAGGATGTGACACTGGCGATGCGCGGCGCCGGCGTCGTCCCCGGTCAGGGCGGCGAGGGCGGCGGTGGGGCTCTCCCCGGCGCGCAGGCGGGCGAGCGCGCGCGGGCGATACATCGGGTTGACCAGCGCCTGGGTGGCGAGCGCGGCGAGGCCGCCCTCGACCGCGATGGTGAGCGCGCCGACGGCGAAGAAGCGGGAGGCGACGACGGCACCGAGCGCGCCGGTGGCGGGATCGCGGATCAGCAGGGACCAGGTCATGGCGGCAGGGTGGCGGCGGCGGCGGGGAAGGGCAAGGGGGTGGATGATTTCGTCCGGTCCCGCTTCCGGGACGTTGATGCAAAGACGGGCAAATCCGAGAGTGGCGCATGGTTCCGGAGGCCGAGTTCCGCCCCGATCTGAAGATCCTGGCGCCGTCGCAGCGGCGGCTGTGGGATGAGCTGGCGGAGATTCCGTCGGAATTCGTGCTGTATAGGAGACGGAGTTCCGCGAGGCGCTGGACCGGGCCCCGCCCGGGATCATCGATCCGCGGTCCTGGGCGTATTGGCACGCGCGCCTGGGGCGCTACCCGCCGCCGCCGATGCCGCGCCGGCGGCTGGACGAAGGCGCGGAGGGACCATAGCCCCGACGGCCGCGCTGGGCGATAGTCCCGCCCACCGATGCCGCCCATCCTCGCCCTCGACCAGGTCCACAAATCCTACGGCGCCCAGCACGTGCTGCGTGGCGTCTCGCTGAGCGTCGCCGAAGGGGAGCGGGTGGTCATCTGCGGCCCCTCGGGATCCGGCAAATCGACCTTGATCCGCTGCATCAACCGCCTGGAATCGCATGAACGCGGGCGCATCACCGTCGATGGCACCGAGCTGACGGACGACCCCGCCGCGCTGCGCCGCGTGCGCCAGGAGGTCGGGATGGTGTTCCAGTCCTTCAACCTGTTCCCCCATCTGACCATTCTCGAGAACTGCATTCTCGCGCCGATGCGCGTCCGCGGCCTGCCGCGCGCCGAGGCCGAGGCGCTGGCGATGCGCCTGCTCGCCCGCGTGCGGATTCCGGAACAGGCCGCGAAATACCCCGCCCAGCTGTCCGGCGGGCAGCAGCAGCGGGTGGCGATCGCGCGCGCGCTGTGCATGACGCCCAAGGTGATGCTGTTCGACGAACCCACCTCCGCGCTGGACCCGGAGATGATCCAGGAGGTGCTGGACGTGATGCTGGAGCTGGCGGGTTCGGGCATGACCATGATCTGCGTCACCCATGAGATGGGCTTCGCCCGCCAGGTGGCCGACCGGGTGATCTTCATGGACCAGGGCGAGATCGTGGAACAGGGGCCGCCCGGGCGCTTCTTCGCCGCGCCGGAGACCGAGCGGCTGCGCGCCTTCCTCTCGCGCATCCGCACCGCGGGGTGAGCATGGCCGGCGACGACACGCTGAAATCCCTGGGCAAGCTGATGCGGGTGCTGGACTGCTTCAGCCTGCGCGACCGCGCCCTGCCGCTGGCCGAGATCGCGCGCCGGACCGGGCTGCCGAAAAGCACCGCGCACCGGCTGGCCGCCTCGCTGCGCGCGGCCGGGCTGCTGGACCAGGACGCGGAGGGCGAGCGCTACCGGCTGGGGCTGAAACTCTACGCGCTGGGCAGCACCGTGCTGGCGAACATGGAACTGCACCGCGAAGCCCGGCCGTTCGTGGACGCGCTGGCGCGGCTGTCCGGGCAGACGGTGCATCTGGCGGTGTTCGACGGTCACCACGCGGTGGTGGTGCAGCACGCCGATGCCGGCGCCGAGGGTGGGCTGCCGGGCGGGTTCATCGAGACCGCGCCGGCGCACAGCACCGGGGTGGGCAAGGCGCTGCTGGCGTTCCAGCCGGCGGCGGCGGTGAGCCGGGTGATCGAGGCCGGGCTGCCCCGCTTCACCCAGGCCACCCTAACCGACCCGGCGGCGCTGCGGGCGGCGCTGGCGGAGATCCGCGCCCGCGGCTTCGCCACCGACACCGAGGAGCACCGGCCTGGCCTGGCCTGCGTGGCGGCGCCGATCCGCGATCACGCCGGGCGGGTGGTGGCGGCGATCAGCGCCTCCGGCCCGGTGTGGCGGTTTCCCGCGGAGCGGCGGGAAGCGATGGTGGCGGCGGTGCGGCACAGCGCGGCGGAGATCTCGGCGGCGCTGGGCTGGCGCGAGGCTTCCGGCGCGGCGGCGGGCGAGTTAGCCTGAGCGATCCGATTCGGACCCCCGATGTATCAGACCGCCCGCCCCGTTCCGATCGACCTGACGCCGTTCCTGCCGGCCGCGATCGGTCCGATCGTCGATCCGCAGCGCGACTTGCCGCGGCTTGCCCGCGACCCGCGGGTCACCTCGGCGATCGATGCCGTGCTGGCGCGCATCCCGACCCGCCACGACCTGTTCGAGGGCGACGCGCGCCGGATGCCCGCGGGCCAGGTGCAGTTGGTGGTCACCTCGCCACCCTACTGGACGCTCAAGACCTACCGCGACCATCCGGACCAGCTCGGTCATGTCTCGGATTACGGGGCCTTCCTGGATGGGCTCGATGAGGTCTGGCGGCGCTGCTTCGCGGCCCTCGAACCCGGCGGGCGACTGATCTGCGTGGTGGGCGACGTGTGCCTCTCCCGCCGGCAGAACCGCGGCGAGCACAGCGTGATCCCGCTTCATGCCGCGATCCAGGAGCGCTGCCGCGCGATCGGGTTCACCAATCTCGCACCGATCATCTGGCACAAGATTGCGAACGCAAGTTTCGAGGCGGCGGGAAACGGCGGCGGCTTCCTCGGCAAGCCCTACGAACCGAACGCGGTCATCAAGAACGATATCGAGTTCATCCTGATGCTGCGCAAACCGGGCGGCTATCGCAGCCCGGACCTGGCACGGCGGCTACTTTCGGTGATTCCAGAAGCCCAGCATCGCATTTGGTTCCAGCAGATCTGGACCGGGCTGACCGGCGCGTCCACCCGCGCCCACCCGGCGCCGTACCCGCTGGAACTGGCGCTGCGGCTGGTACGGATGTTCAGCTTCGTGGGCGATACCGTGCTGGACCCTTTCGCGGGCACCGGCACCACGCTGGTCGCCGCGGCGCGCAGCGGGCGCAACAGCGTGGGGATCGAGGTCGATCCCGCCTATTTCTCGGCTGCCGTGGCGCGGTTCCGGCGCGACACCGACGGGCTGGAGAATGCCGCCACCCTGCACCCGCATCCGCGATGATCGATGTGGACGCGGCGGTACGGCAGGCGGTGCGCGCGTTCTGGCGCACCCGCGCGGCGCAGTCCCGCCGGCAGGGCGGCGAGTCAGGCCGGCGCGACCGTGGCGGACGCCGCGCAGTGACCGCCGGGCACCATGCCGATGGCTTCGCCGCCCTGGCGGCCGAGATTGTTCGCGATGCCGGTCTGGATGCCGCCTCCATCCGCTGGGATGGCAAGCGGGCCCGTACCCTGCCGGGGTATTTTCGGACCAGCAAGGAATGGGACCTGCTGGTGATCCATGGCGAGGAGCTGGTGGCAGCGATCGAGGTCAAAAGCCATGTCGGCAGCTTCGGTAACAACTTCAACAACCGGGTGGAGGAAGCGCTGGGCAGCGCGCTGGATTGCGCGACCGCCTGGAAGCACGGTCGCTTTGCGCCCAGCCCGAGACCCTGGCTGGGTTACATGCTGATGGTGGAGGCACATCCCGAAAGCACCGCGCCCACCCGTCCTATGCAGCTCCAGCCGTTTCCGGCGGATCCGGCGTTCCAGGGACTCAGTTATCTGGACCGCTATCGCCAACTCGGCCTGCGGTTGCTTCGGGAGGGCTTGTATGACGCGGTCTGCCTGATTGCTTCGGCAGCCGACGCGGGGCGAACCGGGGCCTATCAGGAACCTGACCCGGAACTGGGGGTACGCGCCTTCGCCACGCTGCTGCATGCCCGCGCCGGCGCCTTCGCGCGGATCGGCCCTTCCCCCGCCCGCTGACCGCCTTGCGCTACCCGAACCGCACCCGGTTCCGCCCGCCCTGTTTCGCCTGGTACAGCGCCGCATCCGCCCGCGCGATCAGCCCCGCCAGCGTCTCCCCCGGCACATAGGTCGCCCCGCCCACCGAAACCGTGATGCCGCCGATCCGCCGCCGTTCCGCCCGCACCACGATCTCGGCCTTCTCGAACGCATGGCGGATGTTCTCGCCCACCGCCATCGCCGCCTCGGGCGTCGTGGCGGGCAGGATCACCGCGAACTCCTCGCCGCCGAACCGGGCCGGGCTGTCCCCGCCACGCACCGTCCGGTGCAGCGTGGCGGCCACCAGCCGCAGCACCGCGTCGCCCGTCTGGTGGCCCCAGCTGTCGTTGAACTGCTTGAAATGGTCGATATCGACGATCAGCAGCGACAGCGGCTCGCCGCTGTTCATCGCCGCGCCGGCGGTGGTATGCAGAATGGTGTCGAAATGACGCCGGTTGGCCAGCCCGGTCAGGGCATCGGTGGTGGCCTCGCGCCGCGCCTCCGCCAGCGCCTTTTCCAGCGCCGCGACCCGGCTGCCGGATTCCGCCAGCCGCGCGCTCACCTGCGCGGAGCCAGCCGCCATCCGGCCGACCTCGGCGATCAGGTTCTGCACCAGGCCCGCCAGGTCCCCCTTTCGGCCCGGAATGGTCGCGGCGGCGCTTTCCAGCGTCCGCCCGAACCCCAGCACCTCCCGCTCCGCGGTCTGCACGATCTCGGAGATATGGCGCAGCGCCTCCTGCATCTGCTGCGCGGTGTCGCACAACGTACGCTCCTGCCGCGCGGTGGTCAGGAAGGCGCGGTGCAGATCGTCCAGCACCGCGTCATCGATGGGCCGGCGGTTGGAGCGCAGGATCGCCACCGCGCGGGACAGGTCGGGGCGCAGCCCGGCGAGGTGCTCGTACCAGACCGCGAAATGATCGGGGTTGGGGCTGACGCCGAGCTCCGCCAGCGCGGCGAGCGCAGCCTGGGCAAGACGGGCAGCCTCCGAATTGGGTTCCAGATAGGGCATGGGCGATCCAGGGCGGGCGTGGTTCCGGCGGGGACAGGCCCGCCGGAGGCGATGCGTGCGCCCGAACCCTGACGATTACGTTAATCGTGCCCGGCCTTACCCGGCCCAGAGCCGCGCCGCCAGCACCGCCAGCCCGGTGATCGCCAGGGTGGCATGAAGCCCGACCGGGAACATGAACAGCCGCCCCCGCCACCAGCGCAGCGCCGCCACCCCCAGCCCGGCCAGCAGCGCCAGCCCGAACACCCACAGCGCGGCGAGGCGAAACCCATCGGTCCCGGCCGGCGCCGCGGCCCCGCCGCGGGCCGCGGCCAGCAGCAACAGCCCCACCCCCGCCGCGCCGGCCAGCCCATGCGCCGCGCCGGCGAACCAGGGCAGCGACTTGCCCCCCTCGCGCATCTGCACCACCGCCAGCACCGCCCCGGCCAGCCCCACCGCCAGCAGCAGCCACTCCGCCCAGCCGGTCATGACAGGTACCGTGCGGTCAGGTGGGCGATGAAATCGCCCGGGTCCAGCGGCTTGCCGGTGGCCTGGGTCAGCAGGTCCTGGAACCCCAGCAGGCTGGCCCGGCCATGCACTTCCCGCCGCTGCCAGCCGAGCAGCGGCGCCAGGTCGCCCCGCCCCAGGGCGGCGTCCAGCTCCGGCTCGGCCCGCCTGGCCGCCGCCATCAGCTGCGCCGCCGCCATCGCCCCCAGCGTGTAGGACGGGAAATAGCCGAACGCGCCATCATACCAATGGATGTCTTGCAGGCAGCCGCTTGCGTCATCCGGTGGGCGGGCGCCCAGCAGCGCGGCGAAACCGTCGTTCCACGCCCCGGGCAGATCGGCCACCGCCAGATCGCCGCCGATCAGCGCCTGCTCCAGCCGGAACCGCAGGATGACATGCGCGGGGTAGGTGATCTCGTCGGCGTCCACCCGGATGAACCCGCGGCCGACGCGGCGCCACAGCCGGCCCAGATTCGCCGCCGCATAGGGCGCGGGATCGCCGCCGAACGCCGCGTGCAGCCGTGGTGCCAGCCAGGACAGGAACGCATCGGAGCGCGCCGCCTGCATCTCGACGATCAGCGACTGGCTTTCATGCACCGCCATCCCCGCCGCCTCGCCCACCTTCTGCCGCGCGAACCGCGCCGGCAGGCCGCGTTCGTAAAGCGCATGGCCGGTCTCGTGGATCACCGCCAGCACCGCCTGGGCGAAATCGGCCTCGTCGTAGCGGGTGGTGATGCGCACGTCGGTCGGCGTGCCGCCCGAGAACGGGTGCGCCGAGCGATCCAGCCTGGCATGGGTGAAATCGAGCCCCAGCCGCTCCGCCAGCGACCGGCACAGCGCCTCCTGCGCGGCGATGGGGAATGGGCCGGCCGGCGCCAGCGCAGGACGGGCGCGCGCCTCGGCCTCCGGCAGGGCGCGGGCGAGGAAGGTTTCATAGGCGGCGAACACCGGCGCCACGTCGCCGGCGCCGATGCCGGACTGAAACCCGTCCATCAGCGCGTCGTAGGGGGAAAGCCCCAGCGCCGGCGCCAGGCAGCCGGCCAGTTCGCGGGTCAGCGCCACCACCGCGGTCAGGGCGGCGCGCACGGCGGGAAAATCGGAGCGGGTGCGGGCGTCGCGCCAGATTTTCTCGCAGTCGGAATTGGCCCGCGCGCGCGCCTGCACCAGCGCGCCCGGCACCGCGGCAGCGCGACGATGGGCGTGGCGCATCAGCCGCAGGTTGGCGGCGTGCCAGGCGGCATCCGGCCCGTCGGGCGGGGCCGCGGCGGCGAGATCGGCGGCGGTTTCCGGCGCCACCAGCACCTCGTGCGCGAGACCCGCCAGCACCGCGAGTTGCTCGCCGCGCGCCGCGCCGCCGCCCTTCGGCATCATCACCGCGGCGTCCCAGCCGAGAATGGCGGCGGCTTCCTCGATGGTGGCGATGCGCGCGAAACGGGCGGTCAGGCGATCGTAGGGGGTCACGTGCGGCTCCGGGCTGGGCGGGCAAGGTGCGGCGGCGCGCTGCGGCGGGCAAGATCGGGACACGCTGTGGCGCCGCTCAGCCGACCTGGTCCGCCGCCGCGATCACCGCCGCCGCCAGGCCCGTCGGGTCGGCCAGCGTGAATCGCGACCAGGGATGGTACTGTCGCACCGCCGCCAGCTCCGGCGCCACGTACATCTGCCGCAGCCCGCGCGCCCGGGCCACCGCATCGTAGAACATGTGCTCGATTCCCGGCCGGTGTACCAGAACCACCCCGGCGCGCGGCGCGGCGCAAAGCAGGGCGGCGTGGAACGCCGAGCCGATGGTGCCCGCAACCACCCGCGCGGTGGCGAACAGATCCGCCTGCGCGGCAACCGGCATCATCTCCGGGCACAGAATGTGCCAGCCCCGCGCGGCAAGCTGGTTTTCCACCGCCGCCTCGCCCTCGAGCCCGCCGAACCGGCCCGGCAGCCCGGCACGGGAAAGCCATACGCGCGCATCGTCGGGCGCGGCGGCACAAGGCCGCACCGCCAGCGCGCGCGCCTGCGCCGGGTGGAGCACGTCGTAGGCGGTTACACCTGGGTCGGGCAGCAAGATCCGCTCGACCGCGATCGGGGCGGCGATGTGCAGATGGCGATGGCGGTCGAGCCCCAGCACGCGCCACAGCTGCTCCTGCCATCCCGCCCACATCGCATGGGGCACCGGCAGATCGTTCATGCGATGCCACAGCACCGGCAGGTCCGGGTGCTCGCGGATGAACCACAGCCGCGCCAGCGCGTCCCGCAGCATATGGCCGAAATGGTCCATCAGCACGCCGCCGTAGATGCAGGTGCCGGGAACCCGCGCCGCCCGGCCGGCGAACGGACGCGGACGCAACCACGGGTGCGCGAACGCCGGAACCATCGCCCCGTCCCGGTCCAGCACGCCGAACGTGCCGTAACCATCGGGCGATGTCGCGGGGAAGCAGGGCAGCAACACCACGGAGTCGAAACCTTGCACCCGCAGCGGCAGCGCGGCAGTTGCGGGCAGGTCCGGGGCGATGGCAAACGGGTCCCGCCCCGAGGGCGCATAGTACCGCCCCTCGGCCGCGCCATGGCGCAGGAAGTGATCGAACCCGTTGCGAAACCCGCCCGGCCCGACCGTCGCCGCCACATCGGGGCAGGCAGCCAGGTACACCGCCTCGGAAAACCGCGGCGAGGGATCGAACGCGGTCGGGGTCGGGTTGGCCAGGTAGTGATGCAGCGCGCCCTGCCAGCGTCCGGCCGCCGCCTCCGGATAGCGGCTCCGATACCACTCGGCATCGAAATGCGGAGACACCGCGAGTTCCCCCGCCCCCGCCCGCAGCAGCCTCAGGAAGGTGGTGAAAGGCCCGTCGCGCTCACAATGACGCGCCACGTCGTAGGGGGCGCGGGCGGCGAGGAACCCGGGATCGAACAGCCGGTGCCCGCTCAGCCCGCGGTGCTGGCCGATGCGCAGGAAATGATCGTACGGATCCACCCGCGCCTCCGGCGGCACCGCGCCACGGGCGGCGGTCAGCGCGGCCAGATACTCCTGCGGCGCGAACAGCCAGTGCGGGCTGCGATCGGCCCGACCGTGCGCGAGGTAATGCGCGCGCCCCGCGGCCCCGTCCGGGTAGCAGGCCCGATACCACTCCGGATCGAAATAGAGGTCGGGTTGGTCCCGCTCGTCCGCCCCGTCGAAGCCCAGCCAGGCCGGCCGACCCGTCCCGCTCATCCCGGCAGCTCCAGCAGGGCGCGCAGCGCCGCCTCGGTGTGCGCCGGATCGCACTCCTCCGCCACCCGCGCCAGCGCGGCGGCGCGCAGCCCTTCCCACAGCGCGGCGTCGCGGTAGAGCCGCACCACCGCCGCGGCGAACGCCGCCGGATCGTCGGTCTCCGCCGCCAGCAGCGCGTCGTCCCAGCCCAGCTGCCGGGCCAGGATGCCGGAGGCCACGATCGGCAGCCCGTAGCCCGCCGCCTCGTGCAGCTTGTACGGCAACCCGGCGGCATAGCGGGTGGGGGCGACGAACAGCCGGTGCTGGTCGAACAGCGGCGCGGTATCCGCCACCGCCCCGCGCAGGGTGATGCGCGGATGGCCGGCCAGCGCCGACAGATCCACCCCGGGGCCGGTAAAGCCGGCCACGGTCAGCCGCGTCTCCCAACGCAGCGCCGCTTCCACCCGCGGCAACACCTCGGCCACGAACCAGCGCAGCGCGTCGTGGTTGGGGCTGTCCGGCTCGTGCATCGCGCCCAGGAACAGCATCCCGCCGCGCTCGGCGAAGCCGCGGGGGGTCGGCTCCGGACGACGGGAATGACCGATCACCGTCACCGGACCCAGGCCGAGGCCGCGCAGGACCTCCGCCTCCGCCGGGCTGACCGCCACCAGCGCGGCGCAGGCGGCAGCCCCGGCGAACTCCGCGGTCAGCGCCGCCGGCAGATCGAACGCCGCGCCGTTCAACCCGGCCCGCGCAGCCTCGCGCAACGGAGCGATCGCCTCGGTGTCCAGGATCAGCCTCGGCGGGGCGGGCAGGTCGGTGAGCAGCGGGGCCAGCCGGCGGAAATTATGCGCCCGGGCAATCCAGATCACGTCGTAGAACCCGGCCCGCTCGGCCAGCAGCGCGGGCAGCGTGTCGGCCGAGCGGTCGTGCAGCAGCTCCACCGTGTCCGGCAGATCGGCGAACAGCGCGCCCAGCTCGAACCCGCCGCGCGCCATGCCCATCACGCTGACCGCGCAGCCAAGCCGTGCCATCGCCGCCACCAGCTCGGCGGAGCGGACGAAGCCCGAGCCGGCGCGGCGCAGCGGCGGGGTGTCCTCGATCACCAGCACGCGGCGGGCGGCGGGGGCGCGGGCGAACAGGGCGCGCGCCGGCTCCCGCGCCGGCAGGCGGTCCAGCGCCTCGGGATGGCGCGCGCGCAGGGTCTCGGCGGCGGAGGCTTCCTCGGGCAGCGGCACCAGCACGCGCCCGGCCAGCGCGGGATCGTATTCCGCCGTCGCGCCCAGCCGCAGCAACAGGTCGGCCAGCGCCGCGCCGGGCGCCGGCGGGTCGGCAAAGGCGGCGTCGAATCCGCCGGCGGCGTCGGCCTCGGCCCGCCGCAGCACCAGCAGGGCGGCGGTACCGCCGGTCACCCTGCGGCGGAAGCAGATCTCCGGCGCCAGCGCGGAGGCGCCTGCCATGTAGGGAGACAGCGAACCGTCCCGCCACAGGATGCGCCCGGCCTCGATCGCCTGGCCGTTCGCCGCCAGCAGCCGCCCGGTCAGCGCCAGCGGCGGATCCGTGGCGGCGAACCGCGCCAGCACCGCGTCCACCGCGCCCGGGACCGGCGCCACCCCGCCATCCAGCACCAGCAGCAGCGGCGCGGTGGCGCAGGCGAGCCCGGCGTTGACCACCGCGATCGGCCCCAGGTCCCGCCCGAAATCCAGCACCGCCGCACCACGGACGTAGCGGGCGATGAGGCCGGTTTCGCCGGCGGCGCCGGTCTCGATCAGGATCAGCTCGACCCGCCCGGCTGCCGCGCCGTGCAGCGCGGAAAGCGCGGCCAGGGTCTCGACGAAGCCCCCGCGCGGGGCGAACACCACCGACAGCGCCGGCGTGCCGGTGGGGGTGAAATCCAGCGGCGCGCGCACCCGCCCGGGCAGCAGGGCGCGCAGCTCGGGCCGCGCGTCCGGTTCCGGCGGGTCTGGCGAGCGGGCGGTCTGCAGATAGTGCGAGAACGCCTCCCGCGCCCGGCCGCGCGCGATATCCTCGGCCACCGCCGGGTTGGTGGCGGCATAGCGGGCCAGATCCAGCCCGGTGCTGGGCTGGCGCTGCTCGAACGCGCCGTGGAACAGGAAATGCTGATAGCCCGAACGCCAGACCCCGGCCGCCACCGCGGCGGCGATGTCGGGGTAGCGTTCGAGGTAGAAGCGCTCGGAGAAATACGGCAGCGGGTCGCCGGGGTCGGCGGCGGTCAGGTAATGGCGCAGCGCGCCCGGCGCCCGCCGCGCCGCCGGGGTGTGGGCCAGGTACCAGGCGGGGTCGAACCAGGGCGAGAGCTCGGGCTCGGCCACCGTCCCCAGCACCTCGAGGTACCAGGCGAAGCAGCCGCGCGCCGCGACCCGCGCCGCGGCAACCGGCGGCAGCCGCGCCAGCGTGTAGGCAGGGTCGAGGAACAGCGAGCCGGACCGCCCCTCGCGGTCGCCCACCCGCAGGTAATGGTCGAACCCGTCGTGGAACCCGCCGGCGGCCAGGGTCTCGTCGGTCAGGTCCGGGTAGCGATGGCGGTACAACGCCTGATCGAACAACCAGTGCGGCGCGCCGGCGGTGCCGGCCCGGCACAGCGCGTCGAACCCGGAGGCGCCGCCGGAGAGGGTGGCGCGCAGCCAGGGCTCGTCGATCCAGCGGTTGGGGGACCAGCCGGCGGCCTGGCCGTGCGCCAGGTAATGGGCGCGCGCCGCCGCCGGGTCCGCCGGCGCCGCCGCGCCGGCCTGGCGCGCATAATGCGCGGGGTCGAACACGGTCCATACCACCGCCGCCGGCGTCTCGCCGGGGAGGCTGAGGACCGCTTCGGCCGGTCCGGGAGGGCGCGGGCGGTCTATCGGCGGCGCTCGCTGAGGACCACGCCGGCCGCGCGCAGGGAGGCGATTTCCGCGGCGCTGAACCCATGCGCGGCCAGCACCGCGTCGCCATCGGCGCCGAACGCCGGCGGGGCGGCCCGGGTGCCGCCCGGCGTGCGGGAGAGTTTGATCGGCGTGCCGAGACCGCGGTACCAGCCCAGCTCGGTGACCATCTGCCGGTGTTCGGTATGCGGCGCGGTGGTCGCCTCATCGACCCACAGCACCGGCCCGGCCGGCACCCCGGCGCGGATCAGCCGCAGCGCCAGCTCCTGCCCGTCGGCGGCGGCGAAGGCATCGCGCAGGATCGCCGTCAGCGCATCGCGGTTGACGTTGCGCGCGCCGTTGTCGGCGAAGCGCGGATCGTCGGCGAGTTCCGGATGGCCGATGATCTCGGCCAGCTTGCGGAACTGCCCGTTGTTGCCCGAGGCGATGAAGATCTCCCCGGTGCGGGTGGGGAATTTGTCGTATGGCACCAGATTGGGGTGCGGGTTGCCGGTGCCGACCGGACGCTTGCCGTTGAGGAAGAAATTGGCCGCCTGCGGGTGCAGCAGCGCCAGCCCGCAATCATAGAGCGCCATGTCGAGATACTGCCCACGCCCGGAGCGGGTGCGTTCCTGCAACGCCATCAGGATGCCGACCGCCGAGTAGAGCCCGGTGCCCATGTCCACGATCGCGGTGCCGAGCCGCATCGGCCCGGTGCTGGCATCGCCGTTGGCGCTCATCAGCCCGGTCATCGCCTGCAGGATGGCGTCGTAGCCGGGCAGGCCGCCGAGCGGCCCGTCGGCGCCGAAGCCGGAGATGCGGCAATGGATCAGCCCGGGGAAGTGCGGGGCCAACATCTCGGCGTAGCCGAGACCCCATTTCTCCATCGACCCGGGCTTGAAATTCTCGATCAGTACATCCGCGCCCTCGAGCAGGCGCAGCAGCACCGCCCGGCCCTCCGGTTTTCCGAGGTCGAGCGCCAGCGATTTCTTGTTGCGGTTGACGCCGATGAAATAGCTGGCGTCGCGGTTCGGCGCGCCACCCGTGGCGGGATGTTCGTGGAACGGCGGGCCCCAGTCGCGCACCTCGTCGCCCTGGGGCGGTTCGATCTTGATGACCTCGGCGCCATGATCGGACAGGATCATGGTGCAGTACGGGCCGCCCAGGACCCGGGTGAGATCGATCACCTTGATCCCGGCCAGTGCCCCGGCGGAACGGGCCAGGGCTTTGCCCTGCGGTGGGGTTTCCTCGTCCATCGGCGTCGGTTCCTGGCTGCGTTGACGGCGCCGCCGGGGGAAGACCGGCCGCGCCGGCGCGCAGTGTAGCGGCGGCGGCGGCGACGTTACACCCCCAGCGCGTCCAGTACCGCCGCGCCGGCCTGGCGCCTGCCCGCCACCGCATCCGCCGGCGGGGCGCGCGGCGGGTCCGCCAGCAGCCCGCGCCATGCCACCGCCAGCGCGTCGGCGACCGGGGCGCAGAGCCGGGCCAGCGCCTGCCCGCCCAGCTGTTCCGGCAACCCGCCGACCGCGGTGGCCAGCACCGCCCTTCCCGCCGCCAGGGCTGCCGCCGCCACCCCGCTTTGCGTCGCCTCCACATAGGGCAGCACCACGGCGTCCGCCCAGCCGAGCAGCGCGGGGATTTCGGCCTCCGCCACCCAGCGGTTTTCCACCCGCACCCAGGGCATCGCCCGCAGCGCTGCCAGGGCCGGGGTTTCCGGGCCGGCGCCGACCACTTTCAGCGTGCATCCCGCGCCGCCGAGCCGGGCCGCCGCCTCGGCCAGCAGATCGAGCCCCTTGTAGCGAAGGAACCGCCCGAAAAAGAGCATCCGGGCCGGACCGTCATGGGTGAAGGCCGGCGCGGGTGGCGGGCCGAACGCCAGCGGCGGATGCGTGCCCGCGACCAGGCGTTGCGAACCCTGGCCGAAACCCTGCGCCCGCAGCGCCCCGGCGACATGGCCACTCCAGCTCATCAGTACCGCGGCGCGGCGGCAGAGCGTGCGTTGCAGCGCGAACTGTCCAGGGAGCCCGTCCCCCGGATGCGGCACGGCATCGTGCACGATCACCCCGAAGGGGACGCGGAGCCGCCGCAGCGCGACCGCCATGGTAAGGTCCATCGGACCCGGCATCACGCAGATAGCGGCATCCGGGCGGAACGGGGCGATCCGCCGGGCCAGCGCCCGACCCTGTGGCAGGGTCAGCAGCATCCGCCCCGTCCAACCGACCCTGCCGGCATAGGTGGACACTGCCAGATCGTTCGCCGGCGGCGTTGGCGCGCTCAGCACCTCCGCGCCCACGGCAAGCGAGAGCGCCACAACCGCGCCCTCGGCCCGCAATCCCTCGGCCAGGGCCGCGGCCAGGCGTGGCGGGCTGCCACGCCGCCCCCATTGCCACACCAGCACGCGCGGCGGAGTGGCAAGCAGCGGCGGCGTGAGCAACAGGTCGGTGAGGGAGTCCGGGGGCATCGCCGCGGCAGCATCCGGCCGGGAGATTGGCAAAGCGTGAACGCCGCCCACCCTGGCGCCGCGGCCGAAGCCGCCTATTTGCGATCGGGGATACAGGAGCAGGGATGCGACGCGGCGGATTCGGACTGGCGGGACTTGCGCTGCTGGCACTCGCCGGGGCGATGCCGGCGCACGCTGCCGAGTTGTTCCGGCTGGATCAGCGGTTCGGCAGCATCGGGTTCTCCGTCTCCAACCTGGGCCTGTTCCGGGCACACGGGGATTTCGGCCGTTTCACCGGGACCTTGCGGATCGACCCGGCGGCCCCGGATGCCACCGATATCGCGGTGACGGTAGCCGCGCGCTCGGTGCACTCCGGCTGGGCGCAGGAAACGGCGATGCTGCGCTCGGCGGATTTCTTCGATGTCGCGCGTTATCCCGCGATCCGCTTCCACAGCCGGGCGGTGCGGGCCGACGGCGTGCATCGTTACCTCATCCAGGGCAACCTGACCCTGCGCGGGCAGACCCGCCCGGTCGTGTTGCACGCCCATCTGGTGCGGGCAGCACGCAACGCGGCGGGGCAGCAGATCGACGATTTCGTGGTCACCGGCGCGGTCTCCCGCCGGGCGTTCGGGATGACCGCCGATCCGCTGTTCATCGCCGACAAGGTGCGGCTGGTCATCCACGCCCGGGTCATTCTGGGCAGCGGACCCGGTGGCTGAGGGGTTCTCGCGCGCGCAGCGGCGGCTGCACTGGTGGACCGCCGCGCTGGTCGCCATCGGGTTCGTCCTGGGGCTGGTGATGCGCGCCGTGCCGCTGCGCGATCTGCTGAGCAAGTTCCTGCTGTTCCAGCTGCATAAGACGGTCGGGCTGACGGTGCTGGCGCTGGTGATATGGCGGCTGGCGCTGCGCGGCCGGCTCGGCCGCCCGCCGCCAGCGGCGGGTCTGGCGGGATGGGAAGCGCGGGCGGCAGCTGTGGGGCAGCTGGTCCTCTACGCGCTGCTGGTGGCAGTGCCGGTGCTTGGCTACCTGACCGCCTGCACGGCGCCCGCCGGCGTGCCCACCTTGTTCCTGCTGGTGATCCCGATCCCCGGCGTGATCGGACCGGATCCCCGGCTCTATGCCGTGCTGCGGGTGGTGCATGGGGCCGCTGCGTTCACGCTGGTCGGGCTGGCGCTCGGCCATGCGCTGGCGGCACTGCGGCATCATCGCGCCGGGCGAGCGGTCCTGACCCGCATGTGGCGTGGATAAGACGGCGGCTACGACTTCTTCTGACCGCGTTGCAGCCGCGCCAGGGCGGCGAAAGCATGATCCGGCTCCGGTCCGGCGGAGGGCACGGACAGGGTCTCGCCCGGCTTGCGCGGATAGGGGTCCAGCGCCAGCGCCAGCTGCTCGGCCACCGCCTCTCCCAGTGCCAGCCCGGTGCCGGAATAGGGGATATCGTCCGGGGACTCGGGGTCGATCAGATCGTCCTGTTCCTCCTCCCCGGCCGGGACGAAGCGCAGGGCCGCGGTCTCCCGCACGGTCCTGGGGAACGGCTCCAGCGAGACCACCGAGACAGCCGTGACCTCCGCCGTCAGGGTCAGCGTGGCGGCAACGATGCCCCCCGGCGCGGGGTGAAGCTGGAACCGGCCTTCCAGCGCCGCGATCGCCGGCAGATCGAGCCGTTCGGCCAGGGCGGCAAGCTCGGCCGGCGTGGCCTGGATGGTGACGCTGGCGCCGGCGGGGGGGATACGGTGCAGCGGCAGCACGCAGGAGAGATCACCGGTCATGCCGCCACCGGCAGGAAGGTCACCTCGCCCGCGAACAGCGCGGAAAGCGGCTGTTCGGACAGATGCGCGGCCTGTGCCCGCACCAGCCGCGCCAACCCGGCCACCGCCGCGGCATCCGGCGGGTTGCCGCGCCAGACATTGCGCGCGAGCGCGGAAATCAACGCCTCGTCGGCGTCCTGCTTGAGCGCCTGCTGATAGGCCAACGCCCGCCCATGCAGCGCGTCCCACATCGCCTTCATCTTGCGCGGCACGGTGGGATCGCCCGCGCCCATCTCCCGCAGGGTCAGGTCCAGATCGCTGAACATGGCATCGAACACCGCCTGCGCCACGGCCGGACCAGGTGGCGGGGCGGCGCTCAACCGTGTCATCACCAGCACGCCATAAAGCGCGAGCGCGTCGAACCGTCCGTCCAGCGTATCCGGCACGCGATGACGCAGGAACAGCGCCGGGTCGCGGGCGGCGGCGGCGAGCGCGGTGTAGAGGGCAAACCCGGCCCGCTCGTGACGTCGGCGGGAGAACCCGGGGAGGAAACCCAGAACCGCCATGACCGATGCATAACCCTGTGGATAAACCGGTGGAGGAAATCGGACGGATCTGCACAACCCGCCACCCCGCCGGCCAATGACCGGCATTGCGGGGATAACCCAGATGAGACGATCTGTCACACAACCCATCGCCAGCCCGGTTGCGTCATGGGGATATCCGGCGGATCGGATTGACGATCAGGCACATGGGGGGCAATGCCGCTGTGGACGAACGGCGGGACGTGACGGGATGAACCACTCTCCCCATCATCCACAGCGCCTATACTGCTACCCCAAGGGTTAAGACTCTTCTCTTTTTCCATAAGCATCCCAGGTGTTCGACGATGGTCGGAGCATGAGCGTGGGCAAGCCGCTGTTGCGCGTGTTGGCGGGGGAGACGGTGTGGCCGCCGCCGGTGTGGCTGATGCGCCAGGCCGGGCGCTACCTGCCGGAGTATCGGGCGGTGCGGGCCCGGGTGACGGATTTGATCGCCCTCTGCACCACCCCGGAGCTGGCGGCCGAGGTGACCCTGCAGCCGATCCGCCGCTTCGGCTTCGATGCCGCCATCCTGTTCAGCGACATCCTGATGCTGCCCTGGGCGCTGGGTCAGGACCTCGCGTTCCGCGAGGGCGAGGGTCCAGTGCTGCCGCCGCTGATGCGCCACGGCGGGATGGAGCGTCTCGATCCCACGCGCCTGGAAGCGGCGATCGCGCCGATCCTGGAAACCGTCCGGCGGGTGCAGCTGGCGCTGGCCGAGGCGCATCCCGCGACCACGCTGATCGGCTTCGCCGGCGCGCCGTTCACCGTCGCCTGCTACATGGTCGATGGTCACGGCGGGGGCGAGTTCCCGGAGACCCGGCGCCTGGCCTATCGCGATCCAGCGCGGTTCGCCGCTCTGCTGGATGTGCTGACCACGGCCACCGTGACCTATCTGCGGGCGCAGATCGCCGCCGGGGCGGAGGCGGTGATGCTGTTCGATTCCTGGGCGGGGCTGCTGCCGCCGGCGCAGTTCCGCCGGTCTGTGATCGGCCCGGCCCGGCGCATCGTCGCGGCGCTGCGGGCCTGCCATCCCGATGTGCCGGTGATCGGGTTCCCGCGCCTCGGCGGGACCATGCTGGGGGAATACGCGGCCGGATCGGCGGTGGCCGGAGTCGGGGTGGATACCGCGACGGATCTGCACGCGGCCCGGCTCGCCGTCGGGCCGGAGGTGGCGTTGCAGGGCAATCTGGACCCGCTGGCGCTGCTGGAAGGCGGGGCGGCGCTGCGGGATGCCGCCGCGACCGTGCTGGATGCAGGGCGGGATGGACCGTTCATCTTTAATCTCGGGCATGGAGTGGTTCCCGCCACCCCGCCGGAGCACGTGGCCGCGCTGCTGGCCCAGGTGCGGGCGGCATGACCGAGCGGCTGGCGGTAGTACTATTTAACCTTGGCGGTCCGGACAGCCCTGCCGCGATCGGTCCGTTCCTGCGCAACCTGTTCCGCGACCCCGCGATTCTGCGGGTGCCGTTCTTCGTCCGCCCGCTGCTGGCACGGTTGATCGCGTCCCGCCGGCTGGCTCCGGCGACTGCCAACTACCAGCTGCTAGGGGGTCGCTCGCCGCTGCTGGAACTGACCAACGCCCAGGCGACGGCGCTGGCCGAGGCGCTGGGCGGGGCCGAGGTCCAGGTGTTCGTCGCCATGCGCTACTGGCACCCGTTCAGCGCCGAGGTCGCCCGCGCGGTGCAAGCGTGGCAGCCCGACCGGGTGGTGCTGCTGCCGCTCTACCCGCAGTTTTCCACCACCACCACCGGCAGTTCGCTGGACGACTGGCGCAACACCGCCTGCAACGCCGGCCTGGTCGTCGAAACCCGGGCGATCTGCTGCTATCCGCGTGATGCGGGCTTCGTCGGCACCACCCGTGCCGGGATCCAGCGCGCCTGGACGGAGGCGCGCGCCGCGCTGCCCGCCGCGGTGCCGTTACGGCTGCTGTTCTCGGCGCATGGCCTGCCGGAGACGATCGTGCGCCGTGGCGATCCGTATCAGTGGCAGGTCGAGCAGACCGTGGCAGCGGTGTTGGCCGGGTGGGAGGGGCCGGTGCCGGAGCATCGGATCTGCTACCAGTCGCGGGCCACCCCGCAGAAATGGCTGGAGCCGAGCACCGAACAGGAGCTCGAGCACGCCGCGGCGGACCATGTGGCGGTGCTGGTGGTGCCGATCGCGTTCGTCTCCGAGCATTCCGAGACCTTGGTGGAGCTGGATGTGGAATATCGGGACCTGGCCGGCAGGCTCGGCGTACCGGGGTATTTCCGCGCGCCCGCCCAAAACGCCGATGCGGGCTTCATCGCCGCCCTGGCCGGGTTGGTGCGGGAAGCGCTGGCGGGGCCGCCCGGCCTCTGCGCCGCCGGCGGGGCGCGGTTGTGCCCGGGCAGTTTCGCCGGCTGTCCGATGAGGGAGATAGCGGGATGACCCTGGCCTGGCTCACCCCATTCTACCCCTGGATCAAGTCGTTCCATGTGATCTCGGTGATCGCCTGGATGGCGGGGATGCTGTACCTGCCACGGCTCTACGTATATCATTGCGAGACCCGGCCGGGTTCCGCCGAGAGCGAGCGGTTCAAGCTGATGGAGCGCCGGCTGCTGCGCGGGATCGTCAATCCGGCGATGATGGCGACCTGGACGTTCGGGATTCTGCTGGTGCTGACCCCCGGGGTGATCAATTGGTCGGCCGGTTGGTGGCACGTGAAGCTGGCGGCGGTGATCCTGATGTCGGTGTTCCATGGGGAGCTGGCGCGCTGGCGGAAGGACTTCCTACACGACCGTAACCGCCGGCCGCAGCGGTTCTACCGGATCGCCAATGAGGTACCGACGGTGCTGATGATCGTGATCGTCATCATGGTCATCGCCCGGCCGTTCTGAGCCGGCGTGGGGCAGGCGGAACCGCCAAAAATTTCTCTACGCCGGTGACAGAAATTCCTTGACCATCGGGCGCGCGGAAGTTATTTATACTCACATCATGTCCCAGACCCCTCCCCCCCTCCTGGCCCGTCTCTCCTCCATCATCGCCTGGCTGACCGAACAAATCCGCGAGCCCGAGGAGGACATCGACCTTCCCACCGGATGCCGGGACCGGCTGCTTGCCCGGCTGCGGCGCCTGGAGGCGGAGTTGTCGGCCCTGGCCGAGGCGCCGGGCCTGCCCAATCATGTTCCGGAACCGCCCGCACCCTGGTTCGTTCCCTCGCATACGCCGTATCGGATCGTGTTTGCCGATCTCGATGATCCGCCGTCCCGCGTGGGTCGGCGGGGAAGGATTCCCCCGTCCTGGCGGTGGCTGGCCGGGCTTGCTCCCAGGCTGCGGCCAGGACGGGTGCAACTCGAGGCGATCCTGCGCGAGCCGGAGTGTCAGGCCCTGCTCCGGGCCGATCCCCGCTTTCGCCGGCTGCTCCGCCCGCTGGTCTGGGTGCTGGGCGCGGACCCAAGGCTGCTGCCGCGGGAGCGGGCCAATCCCAAGATCATCCTGGTTCCCGGCGCCGATGTGAGCCGGGCCCGGGTGGAATATGCCGCGGTGCGCCAGGCCCTCGCCCCGGGCGATGCCATCCGGCGCTGCTGCGCGGCGCCCAACGGTCCCGCCGCGCGGCTGGTCTGGCTCGGCCCCGCGGCCTGTCCCGTCGCGCTTATCCCCCGTCGCGCGCCGCGCGCCCCGGCGACCCTCAGTCCCGCCCCGTAACCCAACCCGGAGCCGAGCTTCCATGCGATCCTCCG
>JBMFXF010000029.1:0-19693 GCA_049964515.1 Acetobacteraceae bacterium
AGGCCGCCTTCCTGCGCGCCACCGGCTTCACCGCCGCCCCCGGCGACCCGGTGCCGCTGCAAGGCCCCCAGGGTCTCGCCGGCGCCGTGCTCGGCCTCGGCACCGACCGCTCCCCCCACGCTTTCGGCGCCGCCGCCATGCGCCTGCCGGAAGGCACCGTCTGGCGCCTCGTCCCCGGCGATTACGACCCGGCCGCCGCGGTGCTCGGCTTCTGCCTCGGCGCCTACCGCTTCACCCGCTTCCGCCCCGGCAAGCGCGCCCCCGCCCGGCTCGCCGCCGACCCGGCCAGCCCGGGCGCGGCCGAGGCCGCCGCGATCTGGATGGTCCGCGACCTCATCAACCTGCCGCCCAACCTGCTCGGCCCGGCCGAACTCGCCGCCGCCGCCATCACCCTCGGGGAGAAGCATCACGCCGCGGTCACCCATCTCACCGGCCCCGCGCTCGATGACGCCTGGCCGGCGATCGCCGCCGTCGGCCGCGGCTCGGCCCGCGCCCCCCATGTCGTCACCCTGCGCTGGCAGGGCGCGCCGGACGGGCCGCTGGTCTCGCTCTGCGGCAAGGGCGTCTGTTTCGATACCGGCGGCTACGACCTCAAGCCCTCGGCCGGGATGCTGCGGATGAAGAAGGACATGGGCGGCGCCGCCGTCGTGCTGGGCCTGGCGCGGCGGATCATGGAGGCGCAAATGCCGGTGCGCCTCGCGCTCCGCCTCGGCTGCGTGGAGAACTCGGTCTCCGGCACCGCCATGCGCCCCTCGGACGTGCTGCTGACCCGCGCCGGCATCGCGGTGGAGGTGGGCAACACCGATGCCGAGGGCAGGCTGGTGCTGTGCGACCTGCTGGCCGAGGCGGCCGGCGAAGCCCCGGCCCTGCTGGTGGACTGCGCCACCCTCACCGGGGCGGCGCGGGTGGCGCTGGGGCCGGAGCTGCCGGCGCTGTTCTGCAACGATGACGCCTGGGCCGAAACCATCCTGCGCGCCGGCACCGACACCCACGACCCGCTGTGGCGGCTGCCGCTGTGGGACGGCTACGATGCCTGGCTGGACAGCGCTGTCGCGGATGTGAACAACGTATCCGCCAAGCCGTTCGCCGGCGCGGTGACGGCGGCGTTGTTCCTGCGCCGGTTCGTCCCGCCGGCGGTGCCGTGGGCGCATATCGACCTCTACGCCTGGAACGATCAGTCCCGCCCCGGCCGCCCCGAGGGCGGGGAGGCGCAGGCGATGCGGTCCCTGTTCGCCGCCCTGGCCGCCCGTTTCGCCGGAGACTGACCGCCGGGGCTTCCCTTTCCCCCGACCCGTTCCCATTTCATGGTTGGCGCCGGACGGAACAGCGTGGTAACGTCTCGCTACCGGGGCACGGCAGGTGCCTCCTCCGGGACAACGTCCGGCCCGTCCGCGTTCCGAAAATCGGCGTGAGCATGAAAGGAAACATCATGGCAACGGCTCCGGCTCCGGCCTCCGACCACCTGATGAGCGTCCTGCGCGATACCATCGTCGCCCTGGTCCGCAAGGAGGGCTCCGATCTCTCGGCGCGGCAGATGGCGGTGCTGCTGACCTGCTACCTCGAGGAGGGCAACCACACCGTCCGCGGTCTGGCCGCCAGCCTCAACGTCTCCAAGCCCGCCATCACCCGCGCGCTCGACCGGCTGGCCGAGTTCGACCTCGCCCGCCGCAAGCCGGACCCGACCGACCGGCGCAGCGTGCTGGTCAGCCGCACCCCCAAAGGCTCCGCCTATATCCGCGAGCTGCGCGCCATCATGACCGCCGCCGACAGCGGCACGCCGCGCGGCGGCCGGCGGACCAAGGGCTGACCTCCCGCGCCGCGCTGGCGTCCTGGTGGCTGTACGACTGGGCCGGCAGCGCGTTCAACACCATCGTCGTCACGTTCGTTTTCGCTACTTATTTCGTCCGCGCGGTGGCCCCGGATCCGGTCGCCGGCACCGCGCTCTGGGCCGGGGCGCAGACCGCCGCCGGGCTGGTGGTCGCGCTTGCCGCCGCCCCGCTCGGCGCGGTGGCCGATCGGGGCGGACGGGGCCGCGCCATGCTCGCCGCCTCGGTCTGCCTGCTGATCGGCTGCACCGCCGCGCTGTGGTTCGTCCGCCCCAGCCCGCGCGATGTCCCGCTGGCGCTGTGGCTGGCCGGCGCCGCCACCGTCGCCTTCGAGCTCGGCTTCGTCTTCTACAACGCCATGCTGCCCGCCCTGGCGCCGCCCGAGCGGCTGGGCCGCGTCTCCGGCATCGGCTGGGCGGCGGGCTACGCCGGCGGCATCGTCTGCCTCGGCGCCTGCCTCGTGCTGCTGATCGACCCGCACCCGCCCTGGTTCGGGCTCGACGCGCGCCTCGCCCAGCCGGTCCGCGCCACCGCGCTGTTCGCCGCCGCCTGGATCGCGCTGTTCGCCTGGCCCGCGCTGGTGTTCATCCCCACCCCGGCCCGGCGCGGCTGGGGCGCGGCGCTGCGCGAGGGCACAAGCGCCCTCGCCCGCGCACTGCGCGATGCCGCGGCCGACCGCCGGCTGCGCCGCTTCCTGCTGGCGCGGATGCTCTACACCGACGGGCTGACCACGCTGTTCGCGTTCGGCGGCATCTTCGCCGCCGGCCAGTTCGGCATGGGCGCCCGCCAGGTGCTGCTGCTGGGGATCGCCCTCAACGTCACCGCGGGGATCGGCGCCTTCGGCTTCGGCTGGACGCAGGACCGGCTGGGCGACCGGGCGACCGTGCTGGCCGCCCTGGTCGCGCTGGTGGGGCTCGGCAGCGCGGTGTTGCTGGTGCGGTCCGAGGCCTGGTTCTGGGCACTCGCGCTGGGGCTCGGGGTGTTCGTGGGGCCGGCGCAGGCCGCCAGCCGCAGCCTGATGGCGCGCCTCGCCCCCGCCGAGCACCGCAATGCCGGCTTCGGGCTGTTCGCGCTGTCCGGCCGGGTCACCGGCTTCGTCGGCCCGGCGCTGCTGGGCGCGGTGACGGCAGCGTTCCATTCGCAGCGGGCGGGAATGGCGGTGGTGGTGGGCCTGCTGGCGGCCGGCGCGGCGCTGCTGGCCACCCTGCCCGCCGGCGCGGGATGACTATTCCCCGGTTTCCGCCACGTCGCGCTCCCGCTGCTCGCGCCGGCGCACCAGCAGCGACAGGGTCACGCCGACGATCAGCGCGCCGCCGTAGAACAGGTCCTGGATGAAGATCTGGATCCCCATCAGCGACAGCCCGGTGATTCCGGTCACCAGGAAATACACCGCGGTGAACGATCCCCAGGCGTTGAACCGCCCCGGCCGCACCGCGGTGGAGCCCAGGAACGCGGCGGCGAAGGCCGGCAGCATGAAGCTGTCGCCCGAGGACGGGTCGGCCGAGCCGCTGGTGCCGGCGTAGAGCACCCCGGCGAAGGCGGCCAGCACCGCGCCGGCGGCCAGCGCGCCGAAGCGCAGCCGCGCCACGTCCAGCCCCGCCAGCCGTGCCACCCGCCGCCCGCGGCCCACGAACAGCAGCTTCAGCCCCAACGGCGTGTAATCCAGCACGTACCACAGCAGCAGCGTCAGCCCGACCGCGTACAGGAACCCGAACGACAGCCCGAACACCCGCGGCACGATCACCCAGTTCACCAGCGTCTGCGAAATCCCCGCCACCATCTGCGAGCCGCTGATCCACAGCACCACCCCGCTCACCAGCGTGCCGGTACCCAGGGTGACGATGATGGAATCGATCCCCACCGCCACCACCAGCAGCCCGTTCAGCATCCCCACCACCAGCCCCGCCGCCAGCGCGGCCAGGATCGCCCAGCCCACGCCGATCCCCAGCTGGGTGTTCACGATCGCCACCACCATCGCCGCCAGGGTCAGCACCGGCGCCGCCGACAGGTCGTACTCGCCGGCGGTCAGGCTGACCACCAGCGAATAGGTCAGCACCACCAGCACCGACTGCGAGGAGAACATCGAGGTGAAATCGGCCACCCGCAGGAACGTCCCGGGCTCCAGCGCGCCGAACAGGGCGATCGTGGCCGCCCAGGCGAGCAGCAGCGCGTAGCGGTCGAACAGGCTCCGCGCCGTCATACTCGCCCCCGCCTCATGCGGCGACGGATCCGAAGCACGCATGGGCCATGTTCTCCTCGGTGACATCCGCCCCCGCCAGCTCGGCGGCGATCCGCCCATGGCGGAAGATCAGCACCCGCGCGCACAGCAGCGAGAGTTGCTCGTGATCGCCCGACAGCACCAGCACCGCCGCGCCGGAGGCGGCCCAGTCGCGGATGGCGTTGAAAATCTGTTCGCGCGCGCCCACATCGACCCCCTGCGTGGGTTCCTCGAGCACCAGCAGGCGCGGGCGCAGTTGCAGCCATTTGGCCATCAGCGCCTTCTGCTGGTTGCCCCCGCTGAGGCGCTCCAGCGGCAAGCTGGGGTCGGTTGGGCGGATGTCGAACCGACCGGCGAGGTCGCGGGCGTGGCGCGCCATCGCCCCCGGGGTCAGCACGCCGCGCCGGGTCAGAAGGCGCAGCACCGGCAGGGCGATGTTCTCGGCCACCGTCATCTCGCCGACGCAGCCGGCGCGCAGCCGCTCGGCCGGGACATAGGCGATGCCGGAGGCCATCGCCCGCGCCGGGGTCAGCCCGGCCAGGGGCACCGCCTGTCCGGCCAGGTGCAGCACGCCGCCGCGCGCCGGGCGGGCGCCGGCCAGCAGCGCGCCGAGTTCGGCATGGCCCGCCCCGATCAGCCCGGTGGCGCCCAGAATCTCCCCGGCGCCGAGCGTGAAGGACACGCCCCGCACCCCGGGCCCCGCGATCTCGCGCGCTTCCGCGAGCGGCGCGCCGGCCGGGGCGGTGCTTCGCGTCGGGCGGGCGAGCGCGTGGCCGACGATCATGTCCACCAGCCGCTCGCGGTCCAGGCGCGCGGTGGCCCCGGCGCCGGCCACCTTGCCGTCCCGCAGCACGGTGACCCGGTCGGTGATGGTCATCACCTCGTCGAGGTCGTGGGAGACGAACAGCACCCCGAACCCGGCCGCGGTGACCCGGCGGATCACGCCGAACAGGCGCTCCACCCCGGCATCGCCGATGCCCGCGGTGGGTTCGTCCAGCACCAGCAGCCCGGCCCCGGCGCGCGGCAGCCGGCGGATCTCATCGACCGCGCGCAGGATGGCCAGCAGCGGGCGCTGCCACGGGCGCAGTCGCTCCACCCGGTCGTCGGGGGAGCAGGCAACGGCGAATTCGTCCAGCAGCGCCGCCACCCCGGCCCGTTCCGCCGTCCAGTCGATGCGCCGGAGCGCGGCCCGCGGCGCCAGCGCCCCGATGCGGAGGTTCTCCGTCACCGTCAGCGCCGGCAGCAGCGCCGGGTCCTGATGGACGAAGGCCATGCCCAGCGAGCGGAACTGTCCGGGGCGCAGCGGCAGCGCCACCGGCACCCCGCGCAAGGTCATCGTCCCCCCGGGGTCCGGGGCATGGTAGCCGGCCAGGATGCGGATCAGGGTGGATTTGCCCGATCCGTTGTGGCCCAGCAGCCCATGCACCTCCCCGGCGGCGACCTCCAGCGAGACATCGTCGAGCGCCTGGGTGGCGCCGAACCGTTTCGACAGATGGTCGAGCCGCAGCAGCGGGGCGGTCAGTGCAGGCCCCACAGTTTCGCGTAGCCGGCGGCGGCGGCGTTGCCGTAGCCGGTGGCGAATTTCGCCGGCACCCCGGCCGCGGTCACGTTGGCCTTGGTGAACGCGCGCAACCCGGCCATGTCGTCCGGCACCAGCGTCTTGTGCAGCAGCACCCGCATGTCCTGGTCCAGGATCGCGCCGGCCAGCCAGATCGGGTCCTCGCCCACGTCGAAGGTGACCACGTTGCCGGTGCGCATCATGTCCAGCACCGCCGGGGTGGCGTTGAACGAGGCGATCTTCACCCGCCCGCCGGCGCCGGTGGAAATGATCGGCGGCATCACGAACTGCACCATGCCGTCATAGATCGGGATGATATAGTTCAGCTTCGGGTCGGCCAGGATCGCGCTCTGCACCTGCGGGCCGATCTTGGTGGCCCAGTCGGGCGGATTGACGCCCAGGAAGCGGAGCTTGCAGGCGGGGCAGTATTTATGGAACTGCCCGGCGATCGCCTGCTGGATGAACGGGCTGTTGGCCACCCCGGGGGCGGTGATCACCAGCGCGTCGGCCGCCCCCTGGGTCTGGCGGATCACCCAGTCGGCCTCCAGCCGGGCGGCCGGGATATAGGCGCCGTACACCACCCCCGACAGGCCGGGGAACTGCGGCTGGCCCTGCGCGTAGCTATGCGCGGCCACCACCGGGGTATGCGCGGCGAGCGCGGCGCGCACCTGCGGGGCGACCGCGTTCGGATCGAGCCCGCAGAACACGTTCACCAGCGCGGCCTTGTGCTGGCCGGCGGCGGTGAACCCCTGCGCCCATTGCGCCAGCTGCGCGCTGTTCTGCCAGATCTCGCTGCGCAGCCCGAGGCGTTTCGCGTCCGCGCTGAGCTGGTGGTCCACCACCGCGCAGAACGGGATCGCGGTGGAGAGCGGAATGGTGAAGATCAGCTTGCCCTTGAGCGGAGCCGGGTTGATCGGGCCGCCGGCGCCGGTGAAATGCGGCGGAGCCATCACCGCCGCCAGCCGGTGGTCGAGCTTCGCCGCCACCGCCGCCGGCAGCTTGGCGAACGCCGGTCCCGAGGCGACCATGCCAGAGGCGACCATGACGGCCAGCGCCAGCCCCGCGCCGACGAGCCGGCGTGACAATCGGGCAACGAACATCCACAATCTCCCTCGACGATGACGAAACCGTGCGCCACCTTATGGCCCGGCGGCGCACCGAACAAGCCCGCACCGCCCGAGGAGCGCGCGCGATGCCCACCCTGCCTCATGCCATGCTGGAACCCGGCGCCTGGGTCTGCCATCCGGACCGGCCGGACTGGGGCCCGGGCCAGGTGCAATCGGTGGTGGGGGCGCGGGTGACGGTCAATTTCCGCCACGCCGGCAAGGTCCTGGTGAACGCCGCCGCGGTGGCGCTGGAGGATTGCCCGGACCCGGACGCGGCCTGAGGGGGATCAGTCCCGCAGCGCCAGCACCCGCGCGGCCAGCGCGATATCGGCTTGCACCGCCGCGCGGCTGGCCACCGCCTCGGCGTCCTCGCCCCAGATCTCCGCCTGGTACAGCGCGTCCAACGCGCCCAGCCGATGCGCCGTGGCCGCGTCCAGCGCCGCGGCGGCGAGGGCGAGGCCCAGCACCAGGCTGCCCAGCGCCGGCACCGCGACGCCGAGTGCCGCCAGCCCCAGCGGGTCCAGCGCCGCCACCGCCCGGCGCAGCGCGGCCAGGCTGTCGGGCGGCTGTTCCAGCGCGACGATTCCCACCCCGACCCGCAGCGGTGCATCCAGCTGCCGCGCCGCCCAGTCCAGCCACGGCTGCCACCCCTCGTGCTGGCGGCGCACCAGGGTCTCGGGCGCCTCGGCGCGGTGGCAGAGCAGATCGGTCTCGCCGTAGCGGGCCAGGGCGAGGACGGTGGGCGTGGGGTCGGGGACGATGCGCTCCTGCGCGGTGCCGGCGATCCGGGTCAGCGGTGTGTCCGCGAACGACATCTCGCCGCCTTTCGCCCCGCCGGCCCGTTGCCACTCGGCGGCGATGGCGGCGGCCAGCCGGGCCGGGCCGATGCGCAGCACCGCCCCGCCCGGCAGGCGCATCGGCCTGCCGTCCAGCAGGATGGCGTGGCCGGCCGGGTCGGGGGCGATCGTCGCGGTATCCCAGAAGCGCTTCATGGGCGGCGCTTTAGCATGGAAGGCGGTGGGCTACTCGGCGGGCGCCGCCAGCTTGCGCCCGCGGCGCAGCGCGCGCGCCAGCAGCCCGCCCACCCCGCGCGGCATCAGGAACATGAACCCGATCAGGATCGCCCCATACACCACCCCCGGCGCCGCCTTCGAGATGTCGTTGGCGATATTGGGCACGAACTCGATGAAGGCGCCGCCGAACAGCGCGCCGGGGATGGAGTCCACCCCGCCCACCACCAGCCCGACGAACAAGGTGATCGAGAGGAAGAAGTTGAAACTGTCTGGGGCGACGAACTGCACCGCGATGGAGCTCAGCGCGCCGGCCACCCCGGTCAGCATCGCCGAGACCGCGAAGGTGCGGGTCTTGATCCCGGCGAGGCTGACCCCCATCGCCTCGGCGGCGGTGGATTGCTCCCGCACCGCCATCATCGCCCGGCCGATCCGCCCGCGGGTGAGGTTCCAGGCCAGCAGGAACATCAGCCCGCCAACCCCCAGGGTGAACAGATAGATCCACTGATCGCCGGTGACCGGCAGGTGGAACGGCGGCTCCGCCTTGTCCATGGTCAGGCCCTGCACGCCCCCGGTCAGGCCCGACAGCGCGTCCACTTTCAGCACCTGCGGCACCGCCACCGCCAGCGCGAAGGTGGTCAGCGCCAGGTAGAGCCCACCCAGCCGCAACGCGGGAAACCCGACGATAAACCCGATCAGCGCCGAGGCCGCCGCCGCCACCGGCAGGGTCGCCCAGTACGGCCAGTTGTAGTTCGCCATCAGGATCGCGGTTGCGTACGACCCGATGGCGAAGAACGCGCCATGGCCGAGCGAGATCTGCCCATTGTAGCCGGTCAGCACCACCATCCCCAGCACCGCCACCGCATACACCACCAGCATGGTAAGCTGGAACAGGTGATACGAGGAGGACACGAACGCCAGCGCCAGCAGCACCGCGAACACCACCAGGGCGCCACCGAGGGCGGATCGGTTGCCGGTCATCGCGCTACACCCTGACCTGCACCGCGCGGCCGAGCAGCCCGGCGGGCTTCACCAGCAGCACGGCGACGATGATAATCAGGGCGACCGTCAGCTTGAGTTCGGTGCCGACGATATAGGCGCCGAAGATGTTCTCGAGCACGCCGACCACGAACCCGCCGATGACCGCGCCGAGCGGGCTGTCGATCCCGCCCAGCAGCGCCCCGGCGAAGGCATAGAGCAGGATCCCCGACATCATGTTCGGATCGAGGAACACCACGGGGGCCACCATGATCCCGGCGGCGGCGCCGATCGCTGCCGCCAGCCCCCAGCCCAGGCCCAGCATCCGCGAGACGTTGATGCCGCAGAGCCGCGCCGAGCTCGGGTTATGCGCCGCCGCGCGCATCGCCAGCCCCAGCGGGGTGAAGCGGAAGAACAGCCAGACCAGCGTCAGTACCACCACGGTCAGCCCGGTCTCGCCGATTTCATGCGGCGAGACCAGCCCGCCCAGCAGCGGATGGGCGGCATGGAACGGGGAGGGGAAGGACTTGATGGTGAAGCCGAAGATCCAGCCGTCCAGCGCGTTGATGATGAGCAGCAGGCCGATGAACACGCCCACCGAGGTCAGCACCGGCGCGTTCATCACCGGGCGCATCAGCACCCGCTCCACCACCACCCCGAGGCCGAACGACAGCACCACGGTGATGACGAACGCGCCCCAGAACGGCACCCCCGCATCGATCAGGGTGAGCGCGACGAAGGTGGACAGGGTCGCCATCTCCCCTTGCGCGAAATTCACGTGGTGCGTGGCCTGGTAGATCATCACCAGCGCCAGCGACACCGAGGCGTAGATGGCGCCCGAGGCGATGCCGGAGGCGATCTGGTGCAGCAATCCGATCATCAGCCGTCTCCGCTCAATAGCCCAGGTAGGATCGGCGCACCGTCTCGTCCTGACGGATCGCGCTCGCGGTGCCGGAGACGACGATGCGCCCGGTCTCGAGCAGGAACGCATGGTCAGCGAGATCGAGCGCCAGCGAGGCGTTCTGTTCCACCACCAGGATCGAGGTCCGCTCCTCCGCGTTGATGCGGCGCAGGATGTGGAAAATCTCCTGCACGATCAGCGGCGCGAGACCGAACGACGGCTCGTCCAGCAGCAACAGCCGCGGCTTGACCAGCAACGCGCGGGCGATCGCCAGCATCTGCTGTTCGCCACCCGACAAGGTGCCGGCCTGCTGGCGGAAGCGTTCCTTGAGGCGGGGGAAATAGCCGAACATGCGCTCCATGTCGGCGGCCACCCCGGCACGGTCGCGCCGCGTGTAGGCGCCGAGCCGCAGATTCTCCTCCACCGTCAGTTCGAGGAAGGTGCCGCGCCCGTCCGGGACGTGACCGACCCCGCGGCGGACGATCTCCTCGGTGGGCGCCCGCTCGATCCGCGCGCCGCCCAGCGTGATCTGCCCGGCGCGGCGGATCATGCCGCACAGCGCGCGCAAGGTGGTGGTCTTGCCGGCCCCGTTGGCGCCGAGCAGCGCGGTGACCCCGCCCTCCTCCACCGTGAAATCGATGCCGTGCAGCACATCCGGCGGGCCGTAGCCGGCGCGCAGGCCGCGCGCCTCAAGCAGCGCCGGCATGCTGCGCCTCCGCCTCGGTCTCGCCCAGATAGGCGCGGATCACCTCGGGTTCGCGGCGCACCTCGTCGGGCGTGCCGTCGGCGATCTTGCGGCCGAACTCCAGCGCCACCACTTTCTCGGAGACCCGCATCACCAGGCTCATGTGATGCTCCACCAGCAGGATGGTGAGCTGATACGGGCCGCGGATACGCTCGAGCAGGGCGGCGAGCGCGTCCACCTCGGCGTGATTGAGCCCGCCCGCCGGTTCGTCCAGCAACAGCAGCTTGGGCCGGCCGATCAGCGCCCGCGCCATCTCTACCCGTTTCTGGACGGGGAACGGCAGCGCGCCGGCGGGTTCGTCGGCGACCGCCGTGAGATCGAGCAATTCGAGCAACTCGGCCAGCGGCGCAGCGGCGGCCGCCTCCTCGGCGCGCACCGCGGGCAGGCGCAGCGCATTGGCGATGAAGCCGCTGCGGCCCAGATGATGGGCGCCGACCAGGATGTTCTCCCGCACCGACAGGGCGCGGAACAGCGCCACGTTCTGGAAGGTGCGGCCGATACCGAGTCCGGCCATGCCGTGCCGCTTCGCCCCGGTCAGGCGGGTGCCGTCGAAGCTGATCTCGCCGCCGGTGCTGCGGTAGATGCCGCTGATGCAGTTGAACAGGGTGGTCTTGCCGGAGCCGTTGGGGCCGATCAGGCCGCAGATCTGCCCGCGCCCGACATCGAAGGACACGCCGTTCAGCGCCACCACGCCGCCGAAGCGCATCACCACGTCGCGCACCGACAACAGCGGCGCGTCCGTCCCGTTCATGCCCATCCGGCCCTGACCGGGCCCTTGGCGGCGCGCTGGCTTCCCATCCGTTCACCCCGTTCCCGTGCCGTTGCGGAGGGGTCCGCCGGCGCTTTGTTGTGCGTAGGGAAAGGGTGGCGGAGCCCGGCGTTCAAGTCAACCGTGCGCTGCGTTTGCGGAGGTCCCGATCGCGCGCAGCACGATGCCCGGGGTCAGCACCTGCGGCAGGATGCGCCCCTGCCGCGCGTGCGGGGCGTAGAACACGTAAAGCGGCACGCCGTCGCGCCCATGCGCGGCCAGATAGGCGGTCACCGCCGGCGCCTGGGTGGTCCAGTCCGCCACCAGCAACGCGACATGGCCCGCGCGCAGCGCCGCCCGCACCGGGGGCCGGTCCAGCGCCACCCGTTCGTTCACCTGGCAGGTCAGGCACCAGCGGGCGGTGACATCCACCAGCACGCCCCGCCCGGCCGACCGCAGCGCGGCCAGCCGCGCCGGGCTGAACGCGTCCGCCGCCCCGGCGATCGGCGCGGCGGCCGGCGCCGCGCGCACCAGCCCGAGCGACCCCAGCACCGCCAGCAGCCCGAGCGCGGCCAGCGCCCAGGCCACGCGCCCACCCTGCTGCGCGAGGCCCAGCGCCCAGGCGGCAAACCCGACGGCAACCAACGCCGCCCCCAGCGCCGCCACGCCGGTGGGTCCGGCCTCGGTGCTCACCACCCAGGCCAGCCACGCGGCGGCGCCATACATCGGGAACGCCAGCAGCTGGCGCAGGCGCTCCATCCACGCCCCAGGCCGCGGCAGCGCGCGCGCGAGGCCGGGCAGCACCGCCAGCACCAGCATCGGCGCCGCCAACCCCGCCCCCAGCGCCAGGAACACCGCCAGCGCCGGCGCCGCCGGCAACAGCAGCGCGCCGCCGATCGCCGCGGCCATGAACGGAGCGGTGCAGGGCGAGGCCACCACCACCGCCAGCAGTCCCGTGAAGAAGCTGCCGCCGTGCCCGCCGCGCGCGGCCAGCCCCTGGCCGACCGCTTGGCCGCCCCCCAGCGCGAACACGCCCGAGAGGTTGAGCCCCACCGCCAGCATCACCGCCGCCATCGCGCCCACCACGGCGGGGTCGGCGAACTGGAACCCCCAGCCCAGCCCGTCGCCTCCCGCCCGCGCCACCAGCAGCGCGCCGCCCAGCGCGGCGAAGGCCACCAGCACGCCGGCGGTGTAGGACAGCGCCTCCGCCCGGGCCCGCCCGCCGGCGCCGGCCAGCGCGATCGCCTTCAGCGCCAGCACCGGGAACACGCAGGGCATCAGGTTCAGGATCACCCCGCCGAGGAACCCCAGCCCCAGCAGCAACCACAGCGGCGTGCCCGCGGGCACCGTGCCTGGCTGCGCGGTGATCGCCAGCGCGGTGCGCGCGCCGGAGCGGTCGGTCAGTTCCAGCACCCCGCGCAGGGGCTTGCCGGCGGTGAAGCCGCGCGCCGGGGTCAGGCGCAGCACCAACCCGCGGGCGCGGCGCAGCGGCTGCGCCGGCCCGTCGCGGATCACGCCCGGGTGCTCGGGAAAGAACCGCGCGGCGCGGATCGCCGCCGGGTCCAGCCCGGCCCCGTGCAGCCACAACCGCCCGTCCGGGCCGAGCGTCGCCGCCCAGGGCGAGGGCTGCGGCAGCGCCGCCGCGGCGGCGGCGAACGCCCCGGCCGCCGGCGAGGCCGCCGGCGTCCCCCAGGGCAGGCGCAGGGTCAGCGCGGCGTGCTCCGGAACGCAGATGTCCTTGCAGATCAGCCAATGCGCGGGGACCGTGACCATGAACCCCGCGCTGCCCAGCGGCGTGGCGGCGGGCGGGCGGATGCGCCGGGTCAGCAGCACCTGGCCCAGGTAGGCGTAGGTCGTGAGCGGCCCTTCCCGCACCAGCCGCGGCGCCGGCCAGATCACCGGGCCGGCCGTGCTGCCCGCGGGCAGCACGGGCTTCCAGGACGGCGGCTCGCCGGCCGCGCCCGGGTTGCGCCAGTAGATGTGCCATCCGGGTTGCAGCCGGAAGCGCAGCCCCAGGGTGAAGGGGTGGCCCGGCGCGACCGCGGCGACATCGGCCAGCAGCCGCACCCGCGCGTGGGAGGTCACGGCGCCGGACGCGGCCAGGGCCGGCCCCGCGAGGACGCCGGCCAGCAGCAGCACCAGGATGGAGAGCCCGCGACGCATGGTGTCCCTATAGCCGGTCCCGCGACGGGGGCGAAGCGCGCTCAGGCCGCCCGCCGCAAGGCCGGCGCCACCCGCCGTGGCGGTCCGTCCTCGAAGGGGATGTCGAAGAACCGCGTATAGGCGGCGAAGCGGGCGCGCTCGGCGGCCGGATCCAGCCCGTAATCGGCGAAGCGATACGCCTCGTGCGCGTAGCCGCCGTTGGGTTCGCGCGCGCTCAGGCGGGCGATGGCGGCCTCGGCCCGGACCGGCAGGGGCAGGCCGAAATGCCGGTACACCTGCCGCACCGTGCCCAGCGGATCGGCGGTCAGCGCCTGGTAATGGATGTGGCAGATGCGCGGGTCGGTGGCGGCGCGGATCATCCGCTCCGCCCCGTCGTGCCAGCGCGCCGCCTCGTGCCTGCCGATCGCCAGCCGGTCGATCCGGCGGGTGAACGGGCGGCGCAGCACCTCGGTCAGCCGGGCCACCGACAGCACCACGCTCACCGGATCGCGATGCACGAACACCAGCCGCGCGTCCGGGAACGCGGCGCGCAGCTCGGCCAGGGCGAACACGTGATCGGGGCATTTCAGCACCCAGCGGCCGGGCGCCTGGCCGGCCGGGCGCTGGTGCTGCAGGTGCTGGAGGAACCGCCGCTCGAACCGATACGCCGGCAGCTGCGCCCCGGCGTCCAGCCAGGCCCGGTACGAGGGCACATGGTAGGTGGAGTCGAAGCGCAGGCTGCGGAACACATGCGCGCCGATCTCGGAACATTCCTGCGGCGAGGTGGCGGAGAGCGGATGCAGCCCGGGAAACTCGGGGGTCAGCCGGGCGAACGCGGCCAGTTGCCGCCCCACCGCCTCGATGCGCCGGTCCGGCCGGCCCGGGCGCGGGTAGGGGGCGATGGTCTGCCACACCAGCGGCGCATGGTTGTCAGGGTCTTCCAGCAGCAGCCGGTGCAGGAAGCTGGTGCCGCTGCGGGGCAGGCCGGTGATGAACAGCGGCGCGGCGACGGGTTCGGCGAGGATCGCGGGATCGCGGGCTTCCTCGGCCGCGAACCGCGCGAGATTGCCCAGCAGCCGGCGCACGTCCCAGTGCGTGGCCACCCGCCCGACGATGCTGAGCGCCGCCTCGCTTGCACAGGCGTCGAGCAGGCGGTGCAGCGCTTTGCTGAGCGCGGGATCCTCCGCCAGCCCGGCGCGGGCGAGCAGGTGGTCGGCCGGGAAGCCACGGTCGAGCAGGCCGGTGCGGGCGGCAAGGCGGTCGGCAAGGCGCAGCAGGGCGTTCGTCACGTCGGTCTCCGGGAGCGGCTGGACCAAAGCGTCATACTACATAGGGTTGCCGGAGTGCGTGTGGGCGGCACCCCTTACAACTCGTTACAATGTCGCCAGATCGTTCCTCCCGGACGGGATGCATCGGCGGGCCGCGTACCCTATATTGCAGGCGCCGCCGCCCTGGACCATTTAGTGTGCCCACCCGGTTGCGTCCAGGCGCGGCAGGTGCGGTCGCGCGAAGGATGCCCGATGCTGTCTCGATCTCTCTCCCGCCGCCAGGGTCTGGCCTGGCTCGTCGCGGTGCCGTTGCTGGCCGCCGCGGCCCCGGCCGCCGCCGACGCGCCGGCCGATCCGGCCCAGGTCACCGCGCCGATCCGCGCATTGAACGCAGAACTGCTGCGCGTGATGCGGGCCGGCAAAGCGGTCCCGTTCAGCCAGCGCGCCGCCATGCTGACCCCGGCGGTGGAGGCCGCGTTCGACCTGCGCCAGATCCTGCGGGTTTCGGTGGGGCCGTCCTGGCAGCGGATCACGCCGGCGCAGCGCCAGGCGCTGCTCGATGTCTTCCGCCGCTACACCGTCGCGTCGTATGTCGATAATTTCGACAGTTTCGATGGCCAGCATTTCATTCTGACCCCGACCCCGCGTCCGGTTCCCGGCGGAGCGCAGGTGGTGCTGACGAAGATCGTCTCCCGGTCCGGCGAGGCGCACCAGATCGACTACGTGATGCGCATGACCGGGACCTCCTGGAAGGCGGTCGATGTGCTGGCCGACGGCTCGATCAGCCGGGTCGCGGTGCAGCGCTCCGATTTCAGCCAGCTGCTGGAGAAGGGCGGCGCGCCGGCGCTGATGGCCAGCCTGGAACGCAAGGTGAAGACGCTCTCGCACGGCTGACCCGGCGGTTCCGATGCGCGCCCGTCCCGTTCCGCTGGAAACCGTTTGCCTCGACGTGCCCGCCGCCGCGATCGCGCTGTTCGAGGCCGCGCTGGCGCCCTATTGCCGCAGCCTCGGCCTGTTCGGCGAGGAGACCGACGCGAACTGGCGGCTGGAGGCGGTGCGCGCGGCCGATGCCGACCCCGGGCCGCTGCTGGCGGCGCTGACGCTGGCTGGGGCGTTGAGCGGCGTCAGCCCCACCGTTACCCGCCGTCCGGTCGCCACCGACGGCTGGGCGGCGCGCAGCGCCGCGGGCTTCCCGCCGCAGGCGATCGGGCGGCGCATCCTGGTGCGCGGCACCCATCTGCGCGGGAAGGCCCCGGCGGGGCGGATCGTGCTGACCCTGGACGCGGGCGCGGCGTTCGGCTCGGGCGAGCACCCGACCACCCGGCTCTGTCTGCGCGCGCTGGAGCAGCTGGCCGCGCGCCGGCCGCGGCGGATCCTCGACCTCGGCACCGGCTCGGGGATCCTGGCGATGGCGGCGGCGCGGTTGACCGGGCGGAGGGTGCGGGCGGTGGATATCGACCCCTGGTCGGTGCGGGTGGCGGCGGAGAACGCGCGCCGCAACGGGCTCGGCCCGCGCATCCGGCTCCGCCGCGCCGACGGCTGGCAGAGCGCGGGCGTGCGCGGAGCGGGGCCCTACGACCTGGTGCTGGCGAATATCCTGGCCCGGCCGCTGTGCGCGATGGCGCGGGACCTGGCGGGCGGGCTGGCGCCGGGCGGGTGCGCGGTGGTCTCCGGGCTGCTGGTGGGGCAGGCGCGCATGGTGCTGGCGGCGCATCGCCGCGCCGGGCTGGTGCTGCGCGCGTGGCTGACCGAGGGCGCCTGGGCGGCGCTGGTGCTGACGCGCCGGCTGGTGCCGGGTCATGTTTCGCGCGCCGCCGCCCGCCAACCCGCGGGTGTCAGACCGCGTGATTGAGCGGCCCGTGCCCGGCCCCGAACCCCGGCGCCGACACGATCGCCGCGCGCACGAAGGCGCGGGCCCGCAGCACCGCGTCCCGCAGCGAGGCCCCCTGCGCCAGCCCGGCGGCGATGGCGCTGCCCAGGGTGCAGCCGGTGCCGTGGGTATGGCGTGAGGCGAGCCGCGGGGCGGCGAACGCCTCCACCCCGTCCTCGGTGGCCAGCAGATCGACCACCGTATCGCCGGGCAGATGCCCGCCCTTCAGCAGCACCGCCGGCACGCCCAGGGTGAGCAACACCCCGGCGGCGTGGTGCATGGCGGCGAGATCGGGGATCGCCATGCCGGCCAGCACCTCGGCCTCCGGCAGGTTGGGGGTCAGCAGCGCGGCCATCGGCAACAGCCGGCGCTTCAGCACCGCCAGCGCGGATTCGGCGAGCAAGACGCGCCCGGCGGTGGCGCGCAGCACCGGGTCCACCACCAGCGGCACGGGCGGGGCGGCGGCGAGCGCGTCGCACACCGCCTCCACCACCTCGGGGTCGGCCAGCATCCCGGTCTTGATCGCGTCGGCGCCGATATCGCCCAGCACGGCGGCGATCTGCCCGGCGACGAAGCCGGGCGGCAGCACGATCACGTCGCTCACCGCGCGCGTGTCCTGCACCGTCAGCGCGGTGATCGCGCTGGCGCCATAGGCGCCGAACGCGGCGATGGTCTTGAGATCGGCCTGGATCCCCGCCCCACCCGAGCAGTCGGACCCGCCGATGGCCAGCACCCGGCCGCTGAGCGCGGCCATGGTCAGGCCGCGTCCACGGCGGGCTGCGCGGCGGCGGCGGAGATCACCGCGCAGAGCTCCTCGACGATGGCGCCGACCAGCGCCGGATCCTCCGCCTCCGCCATCACCCGGATCAGCGGTTCGGTACCGCTCGGGCGGATCAGCAGCCGCCCGGCGGTGCCCAGCCTTGCTTCGGCGGCCTCGATCGCTGCGCGCACCGGCCGGGCGTGCAGCGGCGAGGCGCCGGAGAAGCGGACATTGCGCAGCACCTGCGGCAGCGGGTCGAACACGCGCGCCACCGCCGAGGCCGGGCGCCCCTGGTCCACCAGCACCGCCAGCACCTGCAACGCCGCCACCAGCCCGTCGCCGGTGGTGGCGTAGTCAGAGAGGATCATGTGCCCGGACTGCTCGCCGCCGACGTTCATGCCGTCGGCGCGCATCCGCTCGGCCACGTAGCGGTCGCCCACCTGGGTGCGGTGCAGCCGCAGCCCCGACGCGGCCAGGAACCGTTCCAGCCCCAGGTTGGACATCACGGTGGCGACCACCCCGCCACCGGCGAGCCTGCCGTCGGCGGCCCAGGAGCGGGCGATCAGCGCCAGGATCTGGTCGCCATCGATCAACTCGCCCTGCTCGTCGCACAGCAGCACGCGGTCGGCGTCGCCATCCAGGGCGATGCCGAGATCGGCGCCGTGGCGGCGCACTTCCTCGCGCAGATGCGCCGGCACGGTCGAGCCGCAGCCCAGGTTGATGTTGAACCCGTCCGGCGTGACCCCGGTGGGGATGACGGTGGCGCCGAGCTCCCACAGCACCGTCGGCGCGACCCGATAGGCGGCGCCGTTGGCGCAGTCGATGACGATCCGAAGGTCGTCGAGCCGTCGCCCGCGCGGGAAGGTGGCCTTGGCGGCCTCGATATACCGCCCCGCCGCGTCCTCGAGCCGGGCGGCGCGGCCGAGCGCGCGGGGCGGGGCCAGCCGGTGCGCGAGGTCGACCGCCATCAGCGCCTCGATCTCGCGCTCGGTGCTGTCAGACAGCTTGCAGCCGTCCGGATCGAACAGCTTGATGCCGTTGTCCTCGAACGGGTTATGGGAGGCGGAGATCATCACCCCGAGGTCGGCGCGCAGGCTGCGGGTGAGCATGGCGATCGCCGGGGTCGGCAGCGGCCCGACCAGGGTCACGTCCATCCCGGCGCCGATGAAGCCGGCGGTCAGCGCCGGTTCCAGCATGTAGCCGGAGAGGCGGGTATCCTTGCCGATCACCACCCGGTGGCGATGCGCGCCGCGGGTGAACATCAGGCCGGCCGCCTGGCCGAGGCGCAGCGCCACCTCGGCGGTCATCGGGTCGGTGTTGGCGGTGCCGCGGATGCCGTCGGTGCCGAACAGGCGGCGGGGTGGGGTCATGGGCGCTCCGGTGGTCCTGGGCGGCGGCCTGGCCGGATCGGGGGTGGACATGGTGAACCTCCCGGTCAGCCACGCAGCGCGCGATGGATATGTATCGCCTGGACGGTTGCGGAAACATTATGCACGCGCAGGATCGCTGCCCCCTGGTCCAGCGCCCACAGCGCGGCGGCCAGCGAGGCCGGGTCGCGCGCCGCCGGGTCGGCCACGCCGGCGATCCGCCCGAGGAAGCTCTTGCGCGAGACGCCGACCAGCAGCGGGTAGCCCAGCGCGGTCAGCGGCGAAAGGTCCCGCAGCAGCGCCAGCGAGTGTTCCGCCCGCTTGGCGAAGCCGAACCCGGGGTCGAGGCAGATCGCCTCCGCCGCGATGCCGGCGGCGCGGGCCGCGGCGATCCGGGCGGCGAGTTCGGCCGCGACCTCGGCCCCCACCGATGCATAGCGGGCGAGGCCGGCCATGGTCGCCGGCGTGCCGCGGCTGTGCATCAGCACCACCGCGGCTCCCGCCGCGGCGACCACCGCGCCGGAAGCCGGATCGCGGGCCAGCGCCGAGACGTCGTTGATGATCCGCGCCCCGGCATCGAGCGCGGCGCGCATCACCGCGGAATCGGCGGTGTCGATCGAGAGGCACAGCCCGGCGCGGGCCAGCGGGGCGAGCACCGGCAGCACCCGCGCGAGCTGCTCGGCGGCGGGCACCGGCGCGGCCCCGGGGCGGGTGGATTCGCCGCCGAGATCGATGATGTCGGCGCCGGCCTCGGCCATCGCGTGGGCGGCGGCGATGGCCTCCGCCGGCGTGGCGTGGCGCCCGCCGTCGCTGAAACTGTCGGGGGTGAGATTGAGGATGCCCATCACCCGGGGCCGATCCAGGACGAGCCCGGCCCAGCTGCGGGCGGTGGTGGCGACCGGTGAGGGCATGGGCGCGGTTTCTAACCCCCCGCAGCGGGGTGGCAAAGAGGCGCCGGCGGGAGGATCGTGCCGCCGCGCCTGGGAGCTCCGAACAACCCGTGCATCGCTTCATCGTCGCGCCGCGCTTCGCGCCGCTGATCCCGCTTTCGCTGCTGGCCGCGCTGGCGGTGGCGGCGGCGCTGCTGCTGGCGCTGGCGCTGTGGCGACGCGCCCGCGGCGCCGGCTGGCGCGCGGCGGGGTTCATCCTGCTGCTGGGCTGGCTGGCCGGACCCATGGTGATCCGGCAGACCTTAC
>JBMFXF010000030.1:0-1838 GCA_049964515.1 Acetobacteraceae bacterium
AACCCGCTGGACCTGGTCCCGGCCCGGCACGACGCGGTGATCGCGGTCACCGACGGCGCGCCGCGCGCCGGGCTCATCACCCACCGGCTGCTGCCGATCGCCACCGTGCCGGTCTGTGCGCCGGCCTTTCTCGCCGCCGGGCCGGTGGATTTCGCCAGCGTGCCCAAGCTGCACGCCCGCCCGCGCCCGGACGACTGGCGGCGCTGGCTGGACCATGCCGGCCTCGGCGCGGTGCCGGCGCTGTCCGGCAGCAGCTTCGAGAGCATCGGCCTGGCGCTGGAGGCCGCCGCCGCCGGGCTGGGCGTCGCGATCGCCATCGCGGCGCTGCTCGGCCCGGATCTCGCGCGCGGCGCGGTGGTGCGGGCGCATTCGCTGGTGCGGCCGACCCGGCGCTGGTTCGTGCTGCAATACGAGCTCCGCCACGAGGCGGACCCGGCGCTGGCGGCCTTCGCCGGCTGGCTTTGCGCCGCCTGCGCGGCTCAGCCGGTGGCCATCGGCAGCGCCGGATCGGGCGCCCATTCCGACAGCGAGGCGTCATAGACGCGCACCTCCCGATGGCCCAGCATGGTCAGCACCAGCGCGTCGCCGCTGGCGGCGATACCGCCGCCGCAATAGGCGATGACCGGCCGGTCCAGCGCGCCGGCGGCGGCGAATTGCGCGCGCAGCGCCTCGGCCGGGCGCAGCCGTCCGGTGGCGGGATCCACCAGCTCGGCCGCCGGCACGTTCACGCTGCCGGCGATATGGCCGGGGCGGCCGTAGCTGTTGCCCCCGGTGCCGGCGTGCTGGGCGGCGGTCAGGGCGTTGAGGGTGCAGACGCCGCCATCGGCCAGCCCTACCAGCACCTCGGCCTTGTCGGCCATCAGCGGGCGCGGCGGGGCGGCGACGAAATCGCCCGGGGGCGGCGCCGGCTCCGGGCCGGTGGCGACGGGATGGCCGCCCGCCCGCCAGGCCGCCCGCCCGCCGTCCAGCACCGCGGCGTTGTCGTGGCCGAACACGCGCAGCAGCCACCAGACCCGGCTGGCCCACCAGAAATTGGCGGTGGAATAGAGGATCACCCGGTCGCCGCGATCGACCCCGAGCCGCCGCATCGCCGCCTGGAACCGGGCTTGGGTGGGGCACATGAAGCGCAGCTTCGCGTCCGGGTCGGAGACGTCCGCCTGCACGTCGATGAACCGGGCTCCCGGGATATGCGCGGTCTCGAAATCGGCGCGTCCGGGGACCACGCGGTAGGGCTTGCCGGGTTCGGGCAGCAGATGGGTGGTGCAGTCGAAGACGCGCAGGCCGGGGTCCGCGCGGTGGGTGGCCAGCCACTCGGGGGCAACGAGGTATTCGGGGTGGGCGAAACCGGCGGTCATGGGTACCTCTTGGGTCAGAGCAGGGTGCGGCGGAACGTCTCGAGGGCAACGTCGAGCGCGGCGGCGGTCCAGTCGGCGACCCTGCGGCGCACCGCGGCCTCCGGCTCGGTGATGGTGAAGCTCAGCGGCCGGTCGGCGATCGGACGGGCGGGGCTGATGCTGCGCCGCCCCTCCGGGTCGGCCTCGCGCACCGCGAAAAAGCCGGACAGCGCCAGCACCCCGGTGAAGCGAACCCCGAGGCCGTGCAGCGACAGCACGATCTCGGCGGTGCGCGCCGCGTCGGCGGCGGGGTAGCGAATCTTCAGCCGGGCCCAGCGGTGACAGCTGTCGAGGTCGCAGAAATAGCCGTACTGCCGCGCCACTTCGACGAGCTGGCCCCGGAACCAGTGCCGCCGGGCCGGATTGTCGGTGTCGGTCTCGGTGACGAAGCCGGGATCGACTTCGGCCAGCACCGGCGCCAGCTGTTCGCCCAGCGCGACCAGG
>JBMFXF010000030.1:1848-19579 GCA_049964515.1 Acetobacteraceae bacterium
CAGGGCCGGGAGGACGCTGTCGTCGAACACCCGCTCCGCCGCCGCCAGCATCGCTTCCCGCCGCGCCGGAACGGTCTGGCGGCGTTGCCGCGCCTGCTCGGCGATCGCCGCCAGCAGGTGGGTGCGGGCAGCGCCCGGCGTGCCGGTCGCGGTTTCCATCGTTTCGGACAGGCTCAGCGCTTCGGTGATCTCCCGCGTCTGCAAGCGGCACCACAGCGCCACCAGCGGAGCGATGTCGCCGCGATCGGCGCGTTCCAGACACGCGATATACTCGCCGCGGTCGTCGCGATCGATCACGATCGGGAACAGCCCGCGGCGGATGAAGACGAAGGCCGCCAGCGCGCGGGCAACCCGCCCGTTGCCGTCCTGGAACGGGTGGATCTGGGCGAACCGATGGTGCAGCCAGGCGGAGACGACGGCGGCGGGGCACTTGCGCGCCTCCATCGCCTGGCAGAGCGCGATCAGCCGGTCCATTTCCTCCGCCACCAGCATCGGCGGGCAATAGGTGTGCGCGGTCCCGTCGTTGCGGATCGGGTTGTTCGGCTGTTGCTTCCAGTCGCCGTGGAGTAGCGGCACGGAGACCGCGCGGCCGAACGGATCGACCGCCTCGACCATGTCCTGATGGGCGGTCAGGCGCTGGTGCAGCGAGCGGATGAAATGGACCGACAGATCATGTTCGCCGGCGACGAAGTCCATCACGTAATCCACCGCGTCGCGGTGGTCGCGCAGCACCGGCAGAATCTCCTCCGGCGGACGGTCGGTCGAGCCATGCGCCATCAGCGCGATGTCGAGGCCGCGTTCCACCAGCAACCGGGTGACGCCGCGGTCGATGGCGTAGAGCCGTTCGATGATCCCGGTCTCGATCGCCCATCGCCGGTAGAGCTGCTCGTTGAACGCGGCGAGCGCGCGCGACTCGCGCAGCTCGGTCAGCCGTTCGCGCCAGAGGGCGCCCAGCGCCTCCACCGCATCGGCCTCGGGCGTGGTGAAATCCTCCGCGAGCGCGGTGATCCGCTCGTAGCGCGCGCCCGCGTCGCTCATCCGCCCGGAGCGGCGCCGTGCCCCGCCGGCAGCTCCGCCAGCTCGATCAGCGTCCCCCCGGTGGAGGCGGGATCGAGAAACGCGATCCGCGACCCGCCATGCCCCGGGCGCGGGGTCTCGTCGCGCAGCTTCACCCCCTTGGCGCGCAGCTCGTCCAGCGCGGCGTCGATATCCTCCACCTCGAAGCAGATATGGAACAGCCCGGCGCCGTGCTCGGCGATCCAGGACCGCACCCCGTCGCCCTCGGCGGCACCTTCCAGCAGCTCCACATAGGTCTGCCCCACCGGCAGCATGGCCAGCCGGATGGAGCCGATCCGCTCCTCGTATTCCAGCGGGATGCCGAACGTGTCCCGGAACAGCGCCATCGCCCGGTCCAGCCCGTCGGTGGCGATCGCCACGTGCTCGATGCGTTTGATCTTCATCCCCGCCTCCTCAGGAAATCGTCACGCCGGAATCCACCGGCAGGATCTGCCCCGTCACCATGCGCGACTCCTCGCTGGCCAGGAACAGCGCCGCCCGCGCGACATCCTCGGGCGCGATCGGGCCGAGCAGATGCGCCTGTGCCAGCCGCCCCAGCGCCGGGTTGCCGGCCAGCAGCGCCTTCACCCGCTCGGTCATGGTGGCGGACGGCGCCAGCGCGTTCACCCGCACCCGCGCGGGGGCGAACTCCACCGCCAGCGAGCGGGTCAGCGCCGCCACCGCGCCCTTGGCGGCGGTGTAGCAATCCCGCCCCGGAACCCCCATCAGCGCCAGGTTGGAGGCCATGTTGATGACGCTGCCGCCGCCCGCCCGCGCCAGCGCCGGAATCCCGAACCGGCAGCCGAGAAACGTGCCGAACAGATCGAGGCGGATCACCCGCCAGAACTCTTCGAGCGGGGCGTCCACCGCCGAGCCGTCCTGCGGCGTCGAGCCGCCGGCGTTGTTGTGCAGGATGTGCAGCGCGCCGAAATGCGCCTCCGCCTGGCGCAGCGCGGCTTCGATACTGTCCGGTTCGGTCACGTCGGTGCGAATGGCGATGGCGCCGTGGCCGGCCAGATGCGCGGTCTCCTCGCCGGCGGGGGCGTTGCGTTCGGCCACCACCACCCGCGCCCCCTCGGCGGCGAAGGCCAGCGCGGTGGCGCGGCCGATCCCGGTGCCGGCCCCGGTGATGAAGGCAACTCGTCCGTCCAGCCGCGCCATCGCCGTTCCCCCTGGATACGGGTGGGGACGCTACGCCGCCGCGACCAGCCGTTCCACCCCCTCGCAGGCCTGGGCGAGCGCGGCCAGGGTGGCGCGCACCACCGAGGCCGGCGCGGCGTCGGTCAGCCGGGCCCGGCCGGTGACGTCGCGCTGGGTGAGCAACTGTCCGCCGCGGCGCAGCACCAGCGCCAACCGGACCTCGGCCTGCCCGCGCGCGGGTTCGCCGAGGAACGCGGTCAGCTGGCCTTCCAGGGTCAGCGCCGGGGCCAGGCCGCTGTCGGCCCCCACCACCGCGCCGAACCGGCCGGAGGCGGCGAGCCAGCTTCGCAGCGCGTCGGTCACCCCTTCCGCCGGCGGCACCGCCCATTGGTTGTAGAAATCCATATGCAGGCTGCCGTCCGGGCGCAGCCACTCCACGGCGGTCGTGGCCAGCCCGGGCCCGGCCGCGAGCGCCTGCACCGCCAGCACCGGCCCGTCGGGCCGGGCCGGCCGGGGATGCGGCGGGTGCAGGATGATCGGCCATACCCGGCGCTGCACATAGGCCGGGCGCGCCAGCACCCCGCAGCCGCCGAGCGCGCCCGCCCCCGCCAGCCCCAGGACCGTCCGCCGGCGCGGCAGGATCACGCCGCCACCGGCGCCGGGGCCGGCAATTCGGCGCGGATCACCCCGGTCTCCCCGGGTAGGTGGTGCAGGCCGAAGCCGAGGAACCGGGCCAACTCGAGCATCGGCTCGTTGTCGGCCAGGATCTCGCCCACCACCCGGCGCAGCCCGTGCCGCCAGCCCCAGTCCAGCACCCGCTGCATCAGATGCACCCCAAGCCCGTGGCCCTTCAGCGTCGCCTCCACCACCACCGCGAATTCGGCGCTGTCCGGGGCGTCGCCATGGACCAGCCGCGCCACGCCGACGATCGCGCCGGAGGCCGGGCGCACCGCCACGAACGCCATGTCGCGGTCGTAATCCAGCCGGGTCAGCCGGGCCAGCAGCCCGGGCGAGAGTTCGCGGATGGCGGCGAAGAAGCGCAGCCGTATGTCCTCGGGCGACAGGCGGTGGAAGAACGCATCCAGCGCCGGCGCGTCCTCGGCGCGGATCGGGCGCACGATCAGCCGTTCTCCCGCGCCGTCCCAGATTTCGGTCAGTTCCGCCGGATAGGCCGGCATCGGCATCTCCTCGGTCAGGCTTGAGGACGCCGCCCCCTCCCGGCAGAGTGCCACAGATAGGAAGCGCCACGCCAGGGAGAAGACCCGATGCTGGACCATGACATGCAGGCCTGGATGGACGATCAGGCCCGCGCCGCCGCGACGATGCCGCCGATCCGGCTGGAAATCCCGCTCGACCCGCACCGGGTCACCAACGACACGCTGGCGATGCGCATGGCCGGCGGCGGCCCGGAGCTGGCGGAAACCGCCGATCGCTGGGCGTTCGCGCGCGGCCGGCGCATCCTCTGCCGGGTGCATCGCCCGCGCACCGACGCGCCGCTGCCGGCGCTGATCTGGTTCCATGGCGGCGGCTGGGTCTGGGCCTCGATCGACACCCATGACCGGCTGATGCGCGAATACGCCGCCGGCGCCGGGGTGGCGGTGATCGGGGTGGATTACGCGCTGTCCCCGGAGGCGCGGTTCCCGCAGGCGGTGGAGGAATGCGCCGCGGTCACCCGGTTCCTGGCCGGGCACGGCGCGGACTGGGGGATCGACCCCGGGCGGCTGCTGCTGGGCGGGGATTCCGCGGGCGGCAACCTGGCGCTGGCCACCGCGTTGGCGCTGCGCGACGCCGGCGGGCCACGCCCGACCGGCATCCTGGCCGCCTATCCGGTCTGCGATTCCCGCTTCGACACCCCGTCCTACCGCGACTACGGCGCGGGCTACGGCCTGACCACCGAGAAGATGCGGTTCTACTGGCAGGTCTATGTGCCGCATGACGCCGACCGCACGCATCCGCTGGCCGCCCCGCTGCGCGCCGAGCTCGCCGGGCTGCCGCCGGTGCGGCTGCTGATCGCCGAGCACGACGTGCTGCGGTCGGAATCCGAGGCGCTGGCGGGCAAGCTGCGCGCCGCCGGGGGGACAGTGGAGAGCACGCTTTATACCGGCACCGTCCATGGCTTCATCCGCTGCCTGGACAGCGTGGCCAAGGCGCGCCAGGCGCTGGCCGACGCCACCGCCTGGCTGCGGGCGATGGCGGCCGGGGCGCGGAGCGGCTAAGAGAGGCCGCTCCACCCAGGACCCAGGATGCCGGCCGTCCCGCGCGTTTCCCGCCTCGACCGATATATTTTCCGCCAGCTGCTGGTCGGGCTCGTCGCCGTTACCCTGGGGCTGACGGCGCTGATCTGGCTCACCCAGTCGCTGCGCTTCGTGCGGCTGGTGGTCGATCACGGGCTGTCGTTCGGCGTGTTCCTGGTGCTGACCGGGCTGCTGGTGCCCAGCTTCATCGCCGTGGTGCTGCCGATCACCACCTTCGTGGTGATCCAGTTCGTCTATCAGCGGCTGGCCGGCGACCGCGAGATCACGGTGATGCGTGCCGCCGGGCGGTCGGATCTGGCGCTGGCCCGCCCGGCGCTGGCGCTGGCGCTGCTGGCCACCCTGGCCGGGTACGGCCTCAACCTGTGGGCGGTGCCCGCCAGTTTCCGCGCCTTCGCCGGGTATCGCTGGCAAATCTCGCACCAGCTGGCGGCCTTCCTGGTGCAGGACGGGGTGTTCACCCGGCTCGCCCACGGGCTGACGGTGTATATCCAGCGCCGCGACCGCGACGGCACGCTGCACGGCATCCTGATCGACGATGCGCGCAATCCGCGGGCGGCGGCGACGGTGATCGCCCGCTCGGGGCAGATGCTGCAAACCCGCGCCGGCCCGGCAATCCTGCTGCGCGACGGCACCCGCCAGGCCATCGACCCGCGCACCGGGCGGCTGAACGTCCTGAGCTTCCGCCGCAACGTGCTGGACCTGACCGAGCGCGGCGGCACCCCGGCGGCGCGGGTGCCGGGAATGGTCGAGGTTTCGCTCTGGCGCCTGCTGCACCCGCCTGCCTTCGTCGCCGCGTCCGACCGGCCGCGCTGGGTGGCGGAGGCGAACAAGCGCCTTTCCTCCCCGCTCGCCACGCTGACCTATGCGGCGATCGCGCTGCTGTCGGTGCTGACCGGCACGTTCCGCCGCCATGGCTCCTATCTGCGCCCGCTGGCCGCGGTGGCGGCGGTGGTCGGGCTGATCGCGCTGCAACTGAGCTTCGGCGATCTCGCCGCGCGCAACAACGGGCTGATCGTGCTGATCTGGCTCGAGGCGGTGCTGCCCGCCGCGATCGCGTTCGGCCTGCTGCTGGGGCCGGAGCTGCTGGCGCCGGCGCGGCTTCCGGTGCCGCAATGACCGCGCCGCTCACCCTGGCCGGCTACGTGGTGCGCCAGTTCGCGCTGGCGGTGCTGGCGGCGCTGGCAGCGCTGACCGGCTTCGTGTCGCTGTTCGACTTCATCGACCTGCTGCGCCGCGCCACCGGCCACCCCGGCACCGGGTTGGGCGCGGTCACCACCATCGCCCTGCTGCGGCTGCCGTATCTGGCGATGCAGGTGCTGCCGTTCGCGGTGCTGGTCGGCGGGATGATGAGCTTCTGGCGGCTGACCCGCAGTTCGGAGCTGGTGGTGGCGCGCGCCGCCGGGGTCTCCGCCTGGGGGTTCCTGGCCGCGCCGGTGGCGGCGGCGGCGCTGCTGGGCGGCTTCGCCACCGCCGCCATCAGCCCGCTGTCCTCGGTGATGTTCGCCCGCGCCAACGCGATGATCGAGCGCGACTTGTCCACCGGCGGCGGGCCGGTGGCGCTGAACGGCGGGCAGCTGTGGCTGCGCCAGGCCGACCGCATGCCCTCCGGCGCCGAAGGCGTGGCCATAATGCACGCCCATGACGTGGCGGTTCACGGCGCCAGCCTGTCCGGCGGCCCGGTGACCATCTTCCGCCTCGGCCCGAACGGCGGCTTCCGCAGCCGGATCGAGGCCACCTCGGCGCGCCTCGCGCGGGGGGCCTGGACCCTGACCGCGGCGCGGACGATGCTGGTCGATGCTCCCCCCACCGCTCCGAGGACGATGCGCCTGCCCACCGATCTCACCGTCCGGCGCATCGAGGAGAGTTTCGCGCCGCCCGACACGCTCTCGGTCTGGCAACTGCCGGGGTTCATCGCGTTGCTGCGCCGGTCGGGCTTCTCCTCGGTGCGCGACCGGCTGCATTTCCAGGCGCTGCTGGCGCTGCCGCTGCTGACCGCCACCATGACCCTGGTGGCGGCCGGGTTCTCGATGCGCCCGGCGCGGCGCGGCGGGGTGGCGCGGATGCTGGGCAGCGGCGTGACCGCCGGCTTCCTGCTGTTCATGATCGCCAAGCTGGCCGAACAATTCGGCGATTCCGGCGCGGTGCCGGTGACCCTGGCGGCCTGGGCGCCGGCCGGGGCCGGGCTGATGCTGGCGCTGGCGCTGCTGCTGCACATGGAAGACGGCTGATGCGCCGGTTCGTCGCGGCGACGCTGGCGCTGGCGCTCAGCCTGTCGGGCGCCGGCGCGGCGCGGGCGGCCGGGGTGTTGTCCGTGCCCCCGATCAGCCGCACCGCCCCGGTGGGGTTCGTCGCCGATTCGGTCCGCTACGAGCGCAACCGCACCCTGGTGGTGGCCAGCGGCCATGTCGAGGCCTGGCAAGGCAATATCGTGCTGCGCGCCGACAGGGTGACCTTCGACCGCACCACCGGCGTTGCCACCGCCATCGGCCATGTGGTGATCCTCGAGCCGGACGGCACGGTGCTGTACGCCCGCACCGCCACGCTCTCGCACCAGCTGCGCGATGCCATCCTGCACCGGATCGCGGCAAGGTTGCAGCAGAACGCACGGCTGGTGGCCAATGCCGGCAAGCGCACCGGGGGGGTGCTGGATCAGCTGTCGAAGGTGGTCTATTCCACCTGCAACCTGTGTCGGAAGGACCCGGAGCGAGCACCGCTGTGGCAGATCCGCGCCGCCTCCGCCGCCGAGGACAGCCAGCACAAGCGCATCGAGTTCACCGATACCGAGATGCAGATCCTCGGCGTTCCGGTGGCGTGGTTTCCCTATTTCTGGACCGCCGATCCCTCGGTCAAGCGCGCCAGCGGGCTGCTGATCCCGAGCTTCGGGGTGAACTCCAAGCTCGGCGCCTTCTTCGCCCAGCCCTGGTACCAGGTGATCGACGGGCAATCGGACGTCACCATCACGCCACTGCTGTCCACCCAGGTCGGGCCGGACCTGGATATCGCCTACCGCCGGCGCTTCAACAGCGGCGAGCTCTGGGTCAACGGCTCGGCCGGCTACCTCGGTCACGGGTTGCAGGGCAGCCTTTATACCCACGGCCAGTTCGACCTCAACGACACCTGGCGCTGGGGCTTCAACATCAACCGCGCCAGTTCGGCGCAATACATCAATGATTTCCACCTGCAGGATCAGACCGCGCTCAATCTGACCGTGCTGGGAAGCCAGGTTTACGCCGAGGGCTTCGGCGAGGGCGCCTATGCCCGCATCGATTCCCAATGGTACCAGAGCATCGACCCGCAGGATATCACCAGCAGCCTGCTGCCGGTGGTGCTGCCGCACGCGCGCTACCGGTATTTCGGGCGCACCGATTCGCTGGGCGGGCGGTTGCAGGTGGCGGCCGGGTTCTTCGACGTGCTGCGCGCCGACGGCACCAACACCCGCCGTGCCCGGCTCAGCCTGGACTGGGACCGTCCGTTTACCGGCCAGCTCGGGGATCTGTGGACCCTGCGGCTGCATCTGGACGCGCTGGGCTACGATGCCACCCATTTCAACGAGCAGCCCAATTTCGGCCCCACCGACACGGTCAACGCCGGCCGCGCGCTGCCGCAGATGGCGCTCGACGTGCGCTGGCCGTTCGCCCGTCACTCCGGCGCCTGGGGCACCCAGCTGATCGAGCCGATGGCCGAGCTGGTGGTGGCGCCCGCCGTCGGCGCCAGCCAGAACCGGCGCTACCCGAACGAGGACAGTTTCAGCTTCGCCTTCACCACCGCCAATCTGTTCGGATTCAACCGCTTCAGCGGGGTGGACCGGCTGGACGGCGGAACCCGCCTCAATCTGGCGCTGCATGGGGCCTGGTATCTGGGCGGCAGCGCGCTCGATGCGCTGATCGGGCAATCCTTCCGCACCGCGCCCGACCGCGCCATGCCGGTCGGGTCGGGGCTGTCGGGCACGGTCTCCGACATCGTCGGGCGGGTCTCCTTCACGCCGGCGCAATGGCTGTCGCTCACCTACAACACCCGGCTGGACCGGCGCACGCTTGCCACCCGCTACGCCGAGGCCACCGCCGCGGTCGGCCCGCCGCGGTTCCGGGTGACCGGCGGCTATCTCTACACCAGTTTCGATCCGTATTATTACTACGATCAGGCGGTGCCGCCACCGGCCGGATCCAGCTACTATTTCCCCCGCAACGAGGCGCTGCTGGGCCTGTCCACCGCCTGGGGGCGCTGGCGGCTGCACGGGTTCGCGCAGCGCGACCTGGCGCGCAACCAGATGATCGCCGCCGGGGGCGACCTGATCTTCGAAAACGAATGCCTGATCCTGGATTTCCGCTTCTACCGCCGGTTCACCGAGCTGGCCGGCTATGGCAGCTCCACCACGTTCCTGGTCCAGATCACCTTCAAGACCATCGGCCAATTCGGCTTTCACGCCCTGTGAGACCCATTCCATCATGCTGACGCTTCGCTCGCTTGCCCTGCTGGCCCTGCTGGTCCCGGCCGCCTACGCCGCGCCCCCACCGGTGGCTCCTCCGCCGGCCCCCGCGCCGGCGCCGATGGTGCGCATCGTGGCCACGGTGAACCACAGCCCGATCACCAATCTCGACGTGGACAACCGGGCCCGGCTGTTCGCGCTCTCCGCCGGGCTCACCCTCTCGCCCGACGTGCTGGACCGGCTCCGCCCGCAGATCCTGCGCCAGCTGATCGACGAGCGGCTGCGGATGCAGGCGGTCGAGCGCGCGCATATCGTGGTCCCCACCAAGGCGATCGCCGATGCCATCGGCGGCATCGAGAAGCGCAACGGCATGGCCCCGGGCACGCTGCGCAAGCGGCTGGCCGCGCGGGGGGTCGGCTTCAGTACCCTGGTCGATCAGGTGCGGACCCAGCTTGGCTGGACCCAGCTGCTGCGCGAGGAGCTGGGCGCCCGCGCCCGGGTGGGCGATGCCGCGGTGAAGGCGCGCCAGGCGCTGCTCGCGGCGCAGAACGGGCTGCCCGAATACCACGTGGCGGAGATCTTCATCCCGGCGCAGAGCGCGCATTCCCGCGCCACTGCCGGGCGGTTCGCCGACACCGTCATCACCGCGCTGCGCGCCGGCGCGCCGTTCGCCGTGACCGCGGCCGAGTTCTCGCAGAGCCAGACCGCGCTCGCGGGCGGCGATCTGGGCTGGGTCACCGCCAATCAGCTGGACCCGGCGGTGGCGAAGATCGTCGCCGAGATGCCGGTCGGCGCCGTCAGCAACCCGATCCGGGTGCCGGGCGGGCTCGACATCGTCACCCTGATCGACAAGCGGGTGGCCGGGCAGGATATCGAGACCGTGCTGGACGCGCGGCAGGTGTTCCTGCCCTTTGCCACCCCGCTCAACCCCAACGCGCCGACCGCCGCACAGGTGGCGCTGCTGGCGCGGGCGCACCGGATCGCAAGCCGGGTCACGAGCTGCGCGCAGATGGAGCAGGAGGCGGTGCGGGTGCACTCGCCGCGCCCGGCCGACCCCGGCCCGATCGACCTCGCGCATGTGGAGCCGCCGGCGTTCCGCCAGATGCTCGCCAGCCTGCCGGTCGGCGCCGCCTCCAAGCCGCTGGTCGCTCCGGACGGGATCGCGGTGCTCATCATCTGTTCGCGCACGCAGAAGAACGTGGCCCAGCTGACGCCGCAGCAGATCCGCCTGCAGATTCTCGAACAACGGGTCGATCTGCTGTCGCGGCAGCTGCAGCAGGACCTGCGCAGCCAGGCCGATATCGAGACCTTCCCCCCGAGCTGACCGCGCCTCAGGCCCGCGCGCGCTCGGCCGGCGCGGCCTCGGCGCGGGCGATGTAGTCGCGCGTGAGCGGCACCGCGTCCTGGGTGTGCGCGTACTGGATCTGAAACACCATCATGTTCTCGCGTCGGAACGAGAGCTCGCTGCCGGCCAGGTAGAACTCGAACATCCGGCAGAACCGCTCGTCGTAGATCGAGGCGATGGTATCGCGGTTGGCGGCGAAGCGGCGGCGCCAGTGGCGCAGGGTCTCGGCGTAGTGCAGGCGCAGGATCTCGATGTCGGTGACCAAGAGGCCGGCCCGTTCCGAGGCGGCGAGCGTTTCCGACAGCGCCGGGCAATAGCCGCCCGGGAAGATGTATTTGGTCAGCCAGGGGTTGGTGCCGCCCGGCCCCTCGTTGCGCCCGATCGCGTGCAACAGCGCCACCCCGTCCGGTGCCAGCAGCCGGTGCATGGTGTCGAAAAACGCGCGGTAGTGGTCCACGCCCACATGCTCGAACATGCCGACCGAGACGATGCGGTCGAACCGCCCGGTCATGGCGCGGTAGTCGCACAGTTCGAAGCGCACCTGCCCGGCCAGCCCCTCGGCCTCGGCCCGCTGGCGCGCCGCCTCGAGCTGCTCCACCGACAGCGTGATGCCGGTCACCCGCGCCCCGTAGTCGCGCGCCAGGGTGAGCGCCATGCCGCCCCAGCCGCAGCCGATGTCCAGCACCTCGAGCCCCGGCCGGTCGAGCCGCAGCTTGGCCGCGATATGCCGCTTCTTGGCCGCCTGCGCGGCCTCCAGGGTCTCGTCCCCGCGCGGGAAATAGGCGCAGGAGTATTGCCGGTCCCGATCCAGGAACAGGCTGTAGAGCCGCCCGTCCAGGTCGTAGTGATGGGCCACGTTGCGCCGCGCCCGCGGCGCCGGGTTGAACTGATCCAGCCGCCGGCGCAGCCGCCGCAGCACCGCCGAGGCGCGCAGCGCCGGATGCCGGCCCTGGTTCTGCATCAGGTTCAGCATCGCCACGTCCAGCACGTCGTAGATGGCGCAGCCCAGCGGCACCAGGCTGCCCGCCATATAGGCCTCGCCCAGCGCCAGCGCCGGGTTCAGCAGCAGCCGGCGCACGGTGCGCGCATCGGCGATGCGCATGGCGGCGGCGGGTCCCGACCCCGGGGGGCCCGCGAAATCCTGCGAAGATCCGTCCGGCCATTGCACCCGCAACGTGCCGTGGGTGATGAAGCGGGCAAGCACGGCCGCGCAGAAAGCCTGCATGGTTCTTCCCCCTTTGGTTCCCTGGGGCCGATCATTGCGCCGCCCGGCGGGTTCGTCAAAGCCCCGCTTGTCGCGCCGGCCGGACCGGTCAAGTATCGCTCCAAGCCGCCGCGGCGGCGCAACAGGCACCGAGGAAACGATGGCCGACCGCTACAACCACTACACGCTCACCAAGGCGCGCATCCATGGCCGGCCCGGGCGCGCGCTCCGCCCCGCCGGCACCACCATCGACATGCACGCCCACATGATCGTGGAGGAGGCCGCGGCACTGGTCGCCCCGCACCTGCCGCCCGACCCGCGCGCGCAATTCTATACCGAGGAAACCCGCTTCCTGACCCGCAAGCAGGACCAGGACCGGCACCGCCACCAGATCGATCTCGACCTCCGGCTGTCGGTGATGGACGAGATGGGGGTGGACATGCAGATCATCTCCCCCGCCCCGCCGCAGTGCTACTACACCGTCACCCCCGAGCTCGGGGTGAAGGCGGCGCAGGTGGTCAATGACGGCGTCGCCGCCTTCTGCGCCCGCCGTCCGGACCGGCTGGCCCCGCTCGGCACCGTGCCGTTGCAGGCCGGCGGCGCGGCGGCGGCCGAGGAACTCGCGCGCTGCATGGGCCCGCTCAGGATGAAGGGGGTCGAGATCCTCACCCATGTCGGCGAGAAGGAGATCTCCGACCCCGGCCTGGAGCCGTTCTGGGACCGCGCCGAGGCGCTGGGCGCGGTGGTGATGATCCACCCCGCCGGCTTCACCGAGGCCCGCCGCTTCGGCAAGTATTATTTCAACAACGTGATCGGCAACCCGTTCGACACCACCATGGCGCTGCACTACCTGATCTTCGACGGGGTGCTGTTGCGCCACCCGAAGCTCAAGCTGGTGGCGGTGCATGGCGGCGGCTATCTGCCGGCCTATTCGGGCCGGATCGATCACGCCTGGGGGGCACGCAGCGACAGCCACGGCGACCTGCCGGACGCCCCCACCACCTACCTCAAGCGGGTCTATTTCGACGGGATCGTGTTCACCCCGCACCAGCTCGAGGCGCTGGTGTCCCTGTTCGGCGCCGATCATGTGATGATGGGCACCGACTACCCGTTCGACATGGGCGAATACGACCCGATCGGCCATCTCGCCTCAGCCCGGCTGTCCTCCGATCAGACCGCCGCCATCGCCGGCGGCACCGCCCGTGCCCTGTTCGGCCTGTAACCCGCAAGGAGCCTGCCATGTCCGCCGCCCTCCGCCTGCACGAACCCACGATGACCGATGCCGAATGGCAAGCGCGCTGCGAACTCGCCGCGCTGTATCGGGTGGTCCAGCATCTCGGCTGGACCGACCTCATCAACACCCATATGTCGGTGCGGGTGCCGGGTGCGCCCGGCACCTTCCTCATCAACCGCTACGGCGAGATGTTCGACGAGATCACCGCTTCCTCGCTGGTGAAGATGGATTTTGCCGGCAACGTGCTGGGCGACCCCGGCAAGTTCAACAATGCCGGCTTCACCATCCACAGCGGGGTGTACAAGGCACGGCCGGATGCGATGTGCGTGATGCACACCCATACCCGCGCCGGAGCGGGCGTCTCGCTGATCCCGAACGGGCTGCGCCCGATCAGCCAGGACGCGCTGCACGTGTACGACGATCTCGCCTATCACGACTACGGCGTGCCGGCCTCGGTGGAGGAGTGCGAGGCGCTGGGCCGGTCCTGTCAGGCCGGCAGCTGCGTGGTGCTGCTCAACCACGGGCTGCTGACCCTGGGCCAGACCGTCGCCGGGACCTTCATGCGGATGTATATGCTCGAACGCGCCTGCGAACTCGAGCTGATCGCGCGCCAGATCGGGCGCGATCCGCAGCCGATCTCCGATTACGTGATCGGCAAGGCGGCGGAGCGGATGAAGAAGCAGCGGCTCAGCCCGGAATACGGGCTGATGGAATGGCGCGGCATCGTCCGCACCGTGGAGCGCATCGGAGGGGATTTCCGGCGCTGAGCGGCGTTGCGGCCTCTCCCGTCACGACGGGAGAGGCCGGCCGCAGCCTCAGAGTGTGAAAAGCGATCGAACTTGTGAATGAACGCCCGTTGTCATTGCTCGGGTTCTCGGACGGTTTTGGCGGCCGACGGGCATACCTTCACAAACTCTCAGCCGCGCGCCAGGCCGCGCCCGGCGTACTCGTCGATGAAGGACGGATCGGTCACCCGCGCGATGTCGGAGCGGGTCAGGCCGATGTCGGCGAGCTCGCGCTCGTTCATGCCGGACAGTTCGGCCAGCGCCTGGCGCCGCCGGGACCAGCCGGCCAGCCGCGCCCGGGCGCGCTGGAACGCCATCACCAGCCGCTGCCGCAGGGTCAGCGGCGCGGCCGGTTCGTAGTCGGCATCGTCCCAGGTGCTGTGGTAGGAGAAGCTCTGGGGCAGATGGAACGTGAGGTCGGACTTGGAGATCGGGGCAGACATGGGAAACTCCCATCGGTTCCCCCGGGTCCGGCGCGTCGTCAATACGGCGGGGCGCCCCCGGGGCCTTTCGCAGTGCAACATAAGCGCGATCCGGCCCGCGATCAGTGCCGAGTCTTCGGCGCTGCCATGCACTGGCCGCATAAAGGACAGCCGCCTTGACCCATAACGCCGCCGCAAAGCTCGCCGCCCTGCGCGCCGCCCTGGCCCAGCTGGGCCTCGGCGGGTTCATCGTCCCCCGCGCCGACGAGCATCTGGGCGAATACGTTCCGCCCTCGGCCGAGCGGCTGGCCTGGCTCACCGGATTTACCGGCAGCGCCGGCATGGCGGTGGTGCTGGCCGAGACCGCCGCCGTGTTCACCGACGGGCGCTACACGCTGCAACTCGCCGTCGAGACCGACCCCGCCTGCTTCGAGCGTTGCCACATCACCGAGACCCCGCCGCAGGAGTGGACCGCCCGCCACGCCCCGAAGGGCGTGCATATCGGCTACGACCCCAGGCTGATCGGGGCCGAGACGCTGGCCCGCTTCGCCGGCGCGGGCCTCACCCTGCGCCCGGTTGCGGCCAACCCGATCGACGCGCTCTGGACCGACCGCCCGGCCCCGCCGCGCGCGCCGGCGGTGGTGCATCCGCTGCGCTACGCCGGGCGGGAAGCCGCCGCCAAGCGCGCCGACATCGCCGCCGCCCTGGCCCGCGACGGCCAGGACGCGGCGGTGCTGACCGACCCCGCCTCGATCGCCTGGCTGCTCAACCTGCGCGGCGGGGACCTTGCGTTCGTGCCGGTGGCGCTGGGCTTCGCCATCATCGACCGGGCGGGCCGGGTGCGGCTGTTCATGGAGCCGGACAAGCTGGGGCCGGAGACCCGCGCCGCGCTGGGCAACGACGTGACCGCCGAACCTCCGGCGGCGCTGGAAGGGGCGTTGCGCGCGCTGTCCGGGCGCACGGTCCGGGTGGACCCGCAGACCGCCCCGGTGTGGTTCGCCGACACGTTGCGCGCCGCCGGCGCCAGGGTGGCCGACGCCGCCGACCCCTGCGCGCTGCCCAAGGCGGTGAAGAACCCCACCGAGCAGGCGGGCGCCCGCGCCGCCCATGCCTCCGACGCCGTCGCGCTGATCCGCTTCCTGCACTGGCTTGCCGGCGCCGCCGGGACCGTCACCGAGGCGGCGGCGGCGGCGCGGCTGCTGGCGCTGCGCGCCGAGCGCCCCGGCTTCCGCGGCGAGAGCTTCCCCGCCATCTCGGGCGCCGGCGAGCACGGCGCCATCATCCACTATCGCGTCACCCCGGAAACCGACCGCCCGATCCGCCGCAACGAGGTGTATCTGATCGATTCCGGGGCCCAGTTCCCGGAAGGCACCACCGATGTCACCCGCACCGTCTGGACCGGCCCCGACCCGGCGCCGGCGGCGCTGCGGGAGCACGCCACGCTGGTGCTGAAGGGCCATATCGCGGTCGCCACCCTGGTGTTTCCCGAGGGGCTGACCGGGGTCGCCATCGACGCCTTCGCCCGCCGCGCGCTGTGGCAGGCCGGGCGCGACTTCGACCACGGCACCGGGCACGGGGTGGGCAGCTTCCTCTCGGTCCACGAGGGCCCCGTCAGCCTGTCGCGGCTAGCCCGCCCGGTGCCGCTGGCCGCCGGCATGATCCTGTCCGACGAGCCGGGCTTCTACCTGTCCGGCCAGTACGGCATCCGGCACGAGAACCTGCTGCTGGTCCAGCCCGCCCTGCCGGATGCGTCGCGCCGGTTCCTGGGCTTCGAGACCCTCACCCTGGCCCCGTTCGACCGCGCGCTGATCGACCCGGCCCTGCTGGACGCCGGAGAGCGCGCCTGGCTTGACGCCTATCACGCCCGCGTGCTGGCCGAGGTGGGGCCGGCGCTGCCGCCGGACGCGCGGGCCTGGCTGGCGAGTGCCTGCGCCCCGCTGCCCGGATGACGCCGGCGCGATCGGTCAGCCCCAATCGCGCCTGGCTGCCCGGCGTCGATCAGCTGCGCGCGCTGCTCGCGCTGCTGGTGCTGTTCTATCACGGCTATCTGCTGTTCTCGGCGCGGCTGATCGAGCACGCCGATTTCGTGGTCGCCGACTGGCCGCGCACGCGCAACCCGCTGCTGGCGGTGATCGCCGAGGGTCATACCGCGGTGGCGGGATTCATGGTGCTCAGCGGGTTCATCTTCGTCCAGGGCACCGCCGGGCGCGGGGTGCGCTACGGCCCATTCCTGCGCAACCGGCTGCTGCGCATCTACCCGATGTATCTGCTGGTCGCGGTGTTCGCGCTCAGCGCCACCCAGGGCAGCTTCTCGCTGTCGCGGCTGGCGCTGCTGGTGCTGCCGCTGGCGAACTACACGGTCCCGGTGGGCGCGCTGTCGGCGGTGGCCTGGACGGTGGGGGTGGAGTTCCAGTTCTACCTGGTCTTCCCGCTGCTGCTGCGGCTGGCCGAGGCGGAGGGGGAGGGCTGGCTGATCCGCGCCATCCTGCTCGCGCTGCTGCTGCGGCTGTTTGCCGTGCTGGCGGGGGCGGACGCGCAATGGATGTCGTACTGGACCATCGCCGGGCGGATCGACCAGTTCCTGCTGGGCATGTTGACCGGGTTACGCTTTGCCCGCCGCCCGCCCGGCGGCGGCTGGCCGCGGCTGGTCATCGCCGGGGGCGTGCTGTGGGCGCTGCTCTATGCGTTCCACCTGGCCGGCGGCTGGCCGCTGCATGTGTGGTGGAAGGCGGTCTGGCCGGACGCCGAGGCGCTGGCCTGGGCCGGTGTCGTCCTGTCCTGGCAGGGCATCGCCGGCCGGCTGCCCGCGCCGGTGGCGCGCCCGCTGGAAGCGATCGGGCGGATCAGCTTCTCCATCTATCTGCTGCATTTCGCGGTGATCTGGACCTTGGGCGCGCATGGCTGGCTGCTGCGCCCGTTCGCCTCGGCCAGCGCGGACGCGCTGCTGACCACCGCGCTGGTGGCGCTGCCGCTGGTGCTGGCGCTGTCGGCCTTCACCTACGCCACGGTGGAGCGCCCGTTCATGGCGCTGCGTCGGCGCTATGTGGCGGAGCCGACTTGACCGGGCCGGGCCCCGCCCGCACATCCGGGCGATGCAAGACCCATTCGTCATCCCCCAGGACCCCTCCGCCGCCGCCGCCATCGCCGGGATCGCCGAGGATCTTTCGGTGTTCGACGATTGGATGGATCGCTACCAGCACATCATCGACCTCGGCCGCGCGCTGCCGCCGTTCCCGGAGGCATGGATGGACGAGGCACACCGCATCCAGGGCTGCCAGAGCAAGGTGTGGCTGGCCGCCGCCGCGCGCGACGGGCGGCTGTTCCTGGCCGGGGCGTCGGATGCGGCGATCGTGAGTGGGTTGGTGGCGCTGTTGCTGCGTGTCTATTCCGGCCGCGCGCCGGCCGAGATTCTGGCCACCCCGCCCGAGTTCCTGCGGGAGCTCGGCCTGATCGAGGCGCTTTCCACCAATCGCGGCAACGGCATCGCGGCGATGGAGGGAGGACGCTTGACGCCGTCGCCGTCCCGCCCAAGCCTGTGGCCATGAACGACGCGATCGCCCCCGACGCCGTCAGCCTCCACCAGGGGCTGCTGACGATCGATACCCATATCGACATCCCCTGGCCCTCCGGGCCCGACCCGTTCACCGATGGCCCCCGCAAGGTCGATCTGCCGAAGATGATCCGCGGCGGGCTGTCGGCCGGGTGCTTCGTCGCCTACGTGCCGCAGGTCCGCCGCGGCATCGCCGCCGAGGATGCCGCGTTCGACCGCGCCAGCGGCATGTTGCGCGCCATCGCCGCGATGGCGGGCGCGCGCCCGGACCTGCCGGCCCGGCTGACCCTCACCGCCGATGCGATCGTCCAGGC
>JBMFXF010000031.1:0-19529 GCA_049964515.1 Acetobacteraceae bacterium
GTGTAGCCCTGGGAGTACAGCAGGTCGGAGATGCGGCGCAGCAGGGTGATGTCGTCGGGGCGGTAGTAGCGCCGCCCGCCGCCGCGCTTCAGCGGCCGGACCTGGGAGAACTTGGTCTCCCAGAAGCGCAGGACATGCTGCGGGATGTGCAGCTCGTCGGCCACCTCGCTGATGGTGCGGAACGCGGCCGGCGCCTTGCGCAGGCGCGGGCGGTCCTCGGCGTCCGGCGGCGGGTCCGAGGGCGCCATCAGCACTCGGCCGCCTCGCCGTCATCGGCGGCGGCGAGGCCGTTGACCCGGGCGCGCATGGTCATGCTGGGGCGGAACACCAGCACCCGGCGCGGCAGGATCGGCACTTCCACCCCGGTTTTCGGGTTGCGGCCGATGCGCCTGCCCTTCTGGCGCACCGAAAACGTGCCGAACCCGCTGATTTTCACGGTTTCTCCGGCCTCGAGCCGGGCGGCGATGCGTTCCAGCACGGTCTCGAGCAGGCTCGCCGACTCGTTCCGCGACAGCCCGACCTGGGTGTAGATCGTCTCGGCCAGTTGCGCGCGCGTGACGGTTGCCATCCCGGCAGGCTAGCGACCACACGGTTACACTGTCAAGAGGATCAGGGACTTGCGGGCCGAGGCGCGGCGTGTGCGGCACCCCGCGCGGTATCGTCCCGCGCCCGCTTGCGCGCGGGGCGGCTTGTGGTCCATCACCGCGCATGTCCGCTCGCTGCCCGTCCCGCCGATGACGCCGTTTGCCTGGCTGCTCGGCCTGTTCCTGCCCGCCTGCGGTGCCGTCGGCGCGGCCGGGCTGCCGCCGCCGCAGGTGCTGGATGTCGCGCATCTGGTGCGCCCGGCCAGCCCCAACACCGCGCTGGCCGCGCCGGCCGGGTTCCGGCCGCGCCCGGACCTTGCCACCCATCCCTACCCGCTGCCGGCCCCGGCGCTGCTCGCCCGCGTGATCGCGGTCGCCCGCGCGCAGCCGCGCACCTATCTCGCCGCCAGCTTCCCCGCCGCCGGGCAGGCGGATTTCGTGGCGCGCAGCGCGTTCTGGAACTTCCCGGACCTCATCACCGCCGCGGTCCGCCCGGACGGTCCCGGCCACAGCAGGTTGATCCTCTATTCGCGCAGCGTGTACGGATCCTCCGATTTCGGCGTCAATCGCGCCCGGCTGCGCATCTGGCTCGCCGCGCTGGCCACCGGCCTTCCCCCCGCACCGAAGCCCCCCGTACCAAAGACAGCATCGAAATGAACAACCTGGGCGAGTTCCTGCGCGATGTCTGGCGGCTGTCGCGGCCCTATTTCCGCTCCGAGGAGAAATGGTCGGCCTGGCTGCTGCTGGGCTCGATCATCGCCCTCAATCTCTCCATGGTGGGGATGAACGTGGTTCTGAACTACTGGAACCAGCAGTTCTACAACGCCCTCCAGGCGCATGATTTCACGGCTTTCATGCAGCTGCTGTTCACTTGGCGGCGGACCCCGGCGGGCAACATCATGCCCGGGTTCTCCGAGGTGGTGGCGGTCTATATCCTGGTGTTCGTCTATGCCACCTACCTCAACCAGTGGCTGCAGATCCGCTGGCGGCGCTGGCTGACCGGACGCTTTCTCGACGAATGGCTGGCCGATCGCGCCTATTACCGGATCAGCCTGCACACCGAGGAGCAAGCCTTCGGCACCGACAACCCCGACCAGCGCATCTCCGACGATCTGCGCGATTTCGTGGGCGTCACCCTCTCGCTGGGGGTGGATTTCCTGTCCAACCTGGTCTCCATCGCCAGCTTCGTCGGCATCCTGTGGTCGCTCTCGGGCGATCTGACCCTGTGGGGCGTGACCATCCCCGGCTACATGGTCTGGGTGGCGCTGGTCTATGCCGTGGTCGGCACCTGGCTCACCCATCTGGTCGGCCGCCCGCTGGTCGGGCTGCGCTTCCGCCAGCAGCGGGTGGAGGCCGATTTCCGCTACGCCCTGGTGCGCGTGCGCGAAAACGTGGAAGGCATCGCGCTCTACGGCGGGGAGGACGAGGAGAAGGGCAATCTCCGCGACCGGTTCCGCAACGTGATCACCAACTGGTGGGCGATCATGCAGCGGACCAAGAAGCTGAACGCGCTGGTCTCCGGCTACGGGCAGATCGCGATCATTTTCCCGTTCGTGGTGGCCGCACCCCGCTATTTCCGCAACAAGATCCAGCTCGGCGGGCTGATGCAGGTGGCCGGCGCGTTCGGCCAGGTACAGGGCAGCCTGTCCTGGTTCGTCAACGCCTATGGTTCGCTGGCGCAGTGGCGCGCCATCGTCGAGCGCCTGACCACCTTCTACCGTGCGATCGAGGCGGCGCGGACGCTCTCCACCACCAGCGGACCCACCATCGCCGCCGCGATGGACGGCTCGCTGGCGCTGTCAGACCTGACCCTGGGGCTGCCGAACGGGCAGACCCTGGTGGATCATGCCAGCCTGACCCTGGCGCAAGGCACCGCCACCGTCGTCACCGGGCGCTCGGGGTCGGGCAAATCCACCCTGTTCCGCGCCATCGCCGGCATCTGGCCCTACGGGTCCGGCCGCATCGCCCGCCCGCCGGGGGAGCGCTGCCTGTTCCTGCCGCAGCGCGCCTATATCCCGCTCGGCACGCTGCGCCACGCCGTGACCTATCCGCGCGACCCGGCGGCGATCCCGCGCGAGGCGGTGGCGGCGGCGCTGCACGATGTCGGGCTCGACGCGCTGGTCGATCATCTCGATCAGGACCGCAACTGGGCGCAGACGCTCTCGGGCGGGGAGCAGCAGCGCCTCGCGCTGGCCCGCGCATTGCTGGCGCGGCCGGACTGGCTGTTTCTCGACGAGGCCACCGCCAGCCTGGACCCGGAAGCCGAGCAGGCGCTGTACCGGACGCTGCGGGAACGGCTGCCGGGGACCACGTTGGTCTCGATCGCCCATCGCCCGACGGTGGCGGCGTTCCACGAGCGCCGGGTGGTGCTGGAGCGTCCCGGCCAAGCCCCGGGACGGCTGGTGGCGGTCGAGACGCCAGCCGCAGCGGACTGACCCGCCGCGCCCTGATCCGCCGCGGACTGACCCGCCGCACCTGGGGCTACGCGGGGGCGAACGCCGCCTCCATCTCGCGGCGGGTGCGATAGGCCGGGTCGGTGGGGTCGATCCGCACGTCCGACCAGGTGACCGGCGCGCCGGCGGGCACGTCGCGGACCAGCGGCACATGGTTGGCGAGACCGATCGGCAGCCCGCCCACGCGCAGACTGTCGGCCGCCGGCATCAGCCTGCCCCAGACGCAGGCCCCACCCTCGCCGTCCAGCGTCTTCCCCGCGCGCAGGTCCCGCTTGGCGGTGGCCACCACGTCGCCGCGGAAGCCGGTGGGCGCGCCGGTCGGCTCGCCGCGCAGCGCGGCCGACAGGATCGAGACATTGAGTTCGAGCCCGATCAGATGGAACGGCCGATACAGCGCCGAGACCCGCCCGGACGCATCGGTGGGCACGCCATACTCTTGAAAACACCGCGCGGTGTACTCAGCTTCGGCCTGGAACACGACATAGACGCCCCAGCGCAGGTCATTGGCCACCGCGCTGCCGTCGCGATGCAGGCAGGAGACCACCTCCACCTGGCCGGCGTGGTGCAGCAGGCCCTGGTTGCCGGGGCGCAGCTTCTCCGCCAGTTCGTGGCTGCCGCAGGGCGGGAAGGCGAGCCCGTCGGGCGCCGGGGTCAGCCCGGTGGCGTTGGCGACCGCGGCCATCTCGATGCCCGATTTGGTGCCGTCGAGGAAGGAGTTGAACATCTGCGGGTTCATCCCGCCGGCGCGCGCCTGCGCCTCGGTGAGCCCGTAATACGGCCACACCGTCGCCGGGGTGGAGGCGTGGTACTCGGGCAGGTATTTGGTGCCCTTGCCGGCGGCGAGCACGGTGAAGCCGCAGCTGCGCGCCCAGTCCACCTGCTCGGCGATCAGCGCCGGCTGATCGCCATAGGCGAGCGAATAGACCACCCCCGCCTGCGCGGCACGGCGGGCGAGCAGCGGTCCGGCCAGCACATCGGCCTCCACGTTCACCATCACGATGTGTTTGCCGGCGGCGATGGCGGCGGCGGCATGGGCGAGGCCGGCGGGGGCATGGCCGGTGGCTTCCACCACCACGTCAACATCGTCGGCGGCGATCATGCGCGCGGCATCGTCGGTGAAGCGGGTGGCGGCGATGCGGGCCTGGTCCCAGCCGACCCGGGCGCAGGCGGCGCGGGCGCGGTCGGGGGCGAGATCGGCGATGGCGGCGACCACGATGCCGGGGGTGGTCGGCACCTGGGCGAGGAACATCGAGCCGAACTTGCCGGCCCCGATCAGCCCGACGCGGACGGGTTTTCCGGCCTCAACGCGGGCGGCGAGCAGGCGGTGCAGGTTCATGGCGGCGATCTCCCCGGGGCGAGGCGCCGGTGGTAGCCAGCGCCGGGCGCTTGCGGAAGGGGGCGAGCGCGAGCAGCCCCAGCAGCCCGGCCAGCAGCAGCGGTCCCGACCCCGGTTCGGGAACCCCGAGCGCGAAGCCCAGCGCGGTGCTGGTCTCGACGAACCCGCCCGGCACCGTGGCGGTCAGCCCGGAACTCGCGCCGGTGATGCTGCCCTGGCCCAGGAAACCGGTGAAGAACCCCGGATCGATCGCCCCGCCGGGGCCGAACAGCGGCGCCGGCGAGGTGCCGGCGAGCAGGAACGTGAGCGCGGTGCTCCAGCCATTCGGGCTGCGCGCGGAATAGCGGTAGGTCAGCGCGAGCGCGGTGATCCCGCCGGGCCCGGCGGTGACCACCGCCCCGCCGGGGCTGGCCGAGCCGTCGGGGACATAGGCCATCACCGTCACCGGCGCCGCCCCCGGCAGCAGCAGGCTGGCCTGGTCCTGCGGGCCGGAGACCACCAGCGCGCCGCCCGCCGAGTCCAGGGTGAGGGTGAGCAGCGCCGGGGCGCCGAGGGCGGCGCCGGCGGTCATGCTGACCGGCAGGGTGAACAGGACCGGCGTGGCGCCGGCGGGAGCAGCGGTGGCGCACAGCAGCAGGGCCAGCCGGACGAACCAGCGGAACATCATGGTATGTCCCATATTTATGTCCAGCGCGTATAAATAAGATGACCGCCCGTCGCAAGAACAAATCGCGGCCCCCTCTTCCCTCGGGCGCGATTCCATGGCCCACTCCCCCCTCCGCCCCGAGGGAAGCCATGGAAACCGAATGGCGCCGCCTGCGCGCCGACGAGCTGCGCGCCCGCGCCCAGCACGACCCGATCGTCATCCTCCCGGTCGCCGCGATCGAACAGCACGGCCCGCATCTTCCGGTCGAGGTGGACACGCTGCTGGCCGAGGCGATCGCCGCCCGCGCCGCCGCCCGGCTGGACGCGCGCGGTGTGCCGGTGCTGACCCTGCCGGTGCTCTGGACCGGGCTGTCCGAACACCACATGAGCTTCGGCGGCACCATCACCCTCGATCCGCCCGCCTTCGCCGCGGTGGTGGAGGCGGTGGTGCGGTCGGTCCTGCGCCACGGTTTCCGCCGCATCGTCCTGCTCAACGCCCATGGCGGCAACGAGACCGCGCTGCGCGCGCTCACCGACGACCTCACCCCGCGGCTCGGCGTGCCGCTGGTGCAGCTGACCTACTGGTATGCCGCCGCCGCCGCGATCGCCGGGATCCTGGATATTCAGTCCGGCCTCAGCCACGCCTGCGAGGCGGAAACCTCGATGCTGCTGGCGCTCCACCCGGAGCTGGTGGCGACCGATCGCATCCCCGCCCCGCCGTCCGACCAGGCCCCCGAACTGCCGGCCGGCGTGTATCGCTGGCGGAGCATCGGCGCGCGCAGCGCGACCGGGGTGATCGGCCATCCCGAGGCCGCCAGCGCCGAGAAAGGCGCGCGGCTGCTCGCCGCCATCGCCGGGACGCTGGCCGACAAACTCGCCAACCCCGATCTCTGGTCCCTTCCCTGGCAGGCGGAGCCTTCCCGATGAGCATCTCCCTCACCGTCAACGGGCGCGCGCACACGCTGGCGCTGGACCCGACCATGCCGCTGCTCGACGCGCTCAGAAACCACCTGGATCTGAAAGGCAGCCGCTACGGCTGCGGGCTGGAACAATGCGGCGCCTGCATGGTGCTGGTCGATGGCGAGCCGGTCTATGCCTGCGCGCGCGAACTCGGCACCGTCGCCGGGCGGCGGGTGGAAACCGTGGAATCGCTCGACTCCCACCCGATCCGCGCCGCCTTCCTCGAGGAACAGGCCGGCCAGTGCGGCTATTGCCTGTCCGGCATCCAGATCACCGCCAAGGCGCTGCTAGACCGCGATCCGCACCCCGACCGGGCCGCGATCGTCGCCGCGCTGGACAAACATCTCTGCCGCTGCGGCACGCACTGGCGGATCATCCGCGTGGTGGAACGCGCCGCCGCGGCCCTGGCCGCGGGGGGAGACCGCCGATGAGCGCCACCCAACTCCCCCTCTCGTTCACCACCAACCCGAGCCCGGCGCGCTGGGTGCGCTTCGAGGCCGACCGCACCCTGCGTCTTGCCGTGGGCAAGGTCGAGATCGGCCAGGGCATCGTCACCGCGCTGGCGCAGATCGCCGCCGAGGAGCTCGACATTCCGCTGGAGCGGATCCGCGTGCTGTCAGGCGATACCGACGCCGCCCCCGACGAGGGGTCCACCACCTCCTCGCTGTCGATCGAGGTCGGCGGGTCCAGCCTGCGGCTGATCGCGGCCGAGGTGCGCGCGCGCATGATCGACCGCCTGGCCCAGCGGCTGAACTGCGCGCCGGCGGAGATCAGCGTGCGCGACGGCGCCTTCCTGCGCGCGGACGGGCCGACCGGGCAGGATTACTGGTCGCTCGCGCCCGAGGTCGATCTGGCCCGCCCCGCCGACGGCGCCGCGGTGCCCAAGCCGCGCGCGGAGTACCTTCTGGTGGGCACCAGCGTGGCGCGGCGCGACCTGCCGGCGAAACTGGCGGGCGCCGCCTTCATCCATGACCTGGTCCGCCCCGATCTGCTGCATGCGCGCACCCTGCGCCAGCCGGCGCGCGGGGCGCATCTGGCGGCACTCGACGAGGCCGCGATCCGCCGCGCCGCGGGAGCCGACATCCGCATCCTGCGGCTGGGCGATTTCGTCGCCTTCGTGGGCGCGGAGGAGACGGCGGTGCAGCGCGCCGCCACCGCCGCACCCGCCCATGCGCGCTGGGAGGGCGTGCGCGAGATCGCCCCCGAACAGGCCGAGGCGGCCTGGCTGGTCGGCCGGCCCAGCAACGACCAGACGGTGGGCGATCCACCGCGCCAGGTCGCAGGCGAGGTGGTGAGCGCCACCTATACCCGCCCCTATGTCGCCCATGCCTCCATCGCCCCGTCCTGCGCGCTGGCGGAAAGTCGCGGCGGGCATCTCTCGGTCTGGTCGCACACCCAGGGCGTGTATCCGTTGCGCGCGGCGCTGGCGCGCGTGCTGGGCCGGGCGGAGAGCAGCCTCAGCGTCCATCACGCCATGGGCGCCGGCTGCTACGGCCACAACGGGGCCGACGACGCGGCGCTGGACGCGGCGCTGATCGCGCAGGCGATCCCCGATCGCTGCATCCGCCTGCAATGGCGGCGGGAGGAGGAGTTCGGCTACGAGCCGCTCGGCAGCGCGATGTCGGTGACAGTGCGCGCGGTGCTGGACGCGGCCGGAAAGCCGATCGACTGGACCCAGGAGATCTGGTCCGGCAGCCATGTCCAGCGCCCCGCCATGGGCGGCAACCTGCTGGCCCACGAGGCGCTGCCGGTGCCCGCCCCCGACCCGGCGCCGCGCGACCCCACCGAGGCCGCCGGCGGCGGCGGCACCCGCAACGGCATTCCGCACTACGCCATTGCCGGCCGGCGCATCCTGCACCATCTGGTGCCGGTGACGCCGGTGCGGACCTCGGCGCTGCGCGGTCTCGGCGCGCTGCCCAACGTGTTCGCGATCGAATGTTTCATCGACGAGCTGGCCGCCCGCGTCGGCGCCGACCCCGTGGCGTACCGGCTGGGGCTGCTGGAGGGGCATCCGCGCGCGGCCCGGGTGATCGCGCATGTCGCCGATCTCGCGGGCTGGTCCGCCCGTCCGCGCGGCGGCGACGGCACCGGCTGGGGCATCGGCTTCGCGCAGTACAAGAACCGCTCGGCCTATTGCGCGGTGGTGGCGGAAGTGGCGGTGGATCGGGAGATCCGGCTGCGCCGCATCTGGTGCGCCGCCGAGGCCGGGCTGGTGATCAACCCGGACGGCGCGCGCAACCAGATCGAGGGCGGCATCCTGCAGGCGGCGAGCTACACGCTGAAGGAGCAGGTGCGCCTCGATGCCACCGGCGTCGCCTCGCTGGACTGGGCCGGCTACCCGATCCTGCGGTTCTCCGAAGTGCCGGAGCTCCGCTGCGCGCTGATCGACGCGCCCGAGGAACGCTCGCTCGGCGTGGGCGAATGCGCCTTCGGGCCGACCGCGGCGGCGATCGGCAATGCGGTTGCCCACGCGCTCGGGACGCGGATCCGCGCCATGCCGCTCACGCGGGAGCGGATCGAGGCGGCGCTGCTGGCCGGGTGAGCGCGCCGGTTCACCCTCGGGCTGCGTCCGCCATGCAGCCTCGGCAACGCCGGACCGGGCGCAACCGAGGCTGCCGCCGCCGTCGCGGGGTTCAGGCGCTCGGTGCCGCCGCCGTCACCCCGGTGCGGGCCACCAGCTCCAGCTGACCGATGGTCTCCTTGCCATACAGCAGCGGGGGCAGCGCGCCGATCGCCACGACGATCAACACCGAGCCGAAGAAGATCACCGGCGAGCCGATATACGGAGCCAGCAGGAACGGAGCCACGACGCCGCCGAGCAGCCGCGCGACCGTCTCGCCGAGGAAATGGCCGCGGCCACGCAGCGATGTCGGGAATTGCTCGGACAGATACATCCGCGTCGCCGGGAAGCTCGACAGCACCGTCATGCCGGTGATCAGCGCGCCGACGCTGAACACGATCGCCGCCAGATTGCCGGTCAGATGCGCGATCGCCATCAGCAGCAGGCCCGGGATGGCGCCGAACAGCGCGAACAGGATCGTCCAGCGCCGGCCGATCGCTTCCATCAGGAAGCCGACCAGCAGCTTGCCCGGCAGGGTGGCCAGAAACAGCAACGAGCTGAGGCCGAAGCTGAGGCTGACGGCTGCCCCTTGTGCCTCCAGCGCGCGCGGCAGCAGGAAGGCGAACAGGTAGTAGGCGACGGTGGAACTCACGCCGCACAGGGTACCGACGATGGTGAACCGCAGCTGACCGGGGCGAAACAGCGCCGAATAGGGCGGCAGCGCCACTTTGGCCGTTGCCGGTCCGCGCGTCAGGGAGGCGGGATCGAGCGGGCCGATCGCGCCGCCCGCACGGGCGATGATCCAGTTGACCGTGGCCGCCGCCGCCGCGGCGCGACCCCGGCTGAGCTGCCAGCGCGGTGACTGCGGGACGATGAAATGCACCAGCACCGGGATGACGAACAGCGCGAGCCCGCCGGGCAGGGCGATCAGCCGGAAGCCGTCGGGATTATGCGCCAGCAGGAAGCCGAGGAACGGCAGCAGCACGAAGGCGGTGGCCAGCACCACTTCGTAGATGGTGGCGAAGGTACGCCGGTGCGGCGCCGGCAACAGCTCGGCGCCGATCGGATACGCCGCCGGGATGGCGAAGCCGACCCCGGCACTGCCGATGATGCGCAGGGCGATCAGCTGATTCGCGGTCTGCGCCAGCGGAATAAGCAGCGTGAACAGGGTGGTGACGATGATGCCGAACTGCATCAGGTTCTTGCGGCTGAAGCGATCGTTCAGCAACGAGCCGACGAACACCGACGCCACCACCGCCGCCGTGGGCACCACCACCAGCCAGGGGGTATCCGCCGCGGTCAGGTGCAACGGTCCGCGGGCCAGAACCAGCAGCGCGCCGGTGATCGCGGTGTCATAGCCCTCGATGAAGCCGACCAGACCCAGGATCACCACCAGCAGCAGGTGATAGACGCTGAACGGGATGCGGTCGAGCGTCTGGCCCAGCAGATCGTCGCCCGACTGGCCGCGACTTGCCGCTGGCGTTGTGAATCCGATATTGACGTTGGACATCGTTTCCTCCTCCTTCGCATACAGGCTGCTCACCCGGGTTTTATGCCCGGTAAAATGGCCGGTCGCCCTTGATTGTTACCCGATAGCCATGCCGCGTCTGGGGGAAATAGTCCCAAAGGGCCTGGTGCTGCGCCGCACGGTTGTCCCAGAACGCAAGCGAGCGCGCGCGCCACTGGAAGCGGCATGAGAACTCCGGTGTCTCGATATGCCGGAACAGGTAGCCGAGCAGCGCGTCGCTCTCGTCCTTGCGAAGCTGGACGATGCGGCTGGTGAAATGGCAGTTCACGAACAGCGCCGGTCTGCCGGTTACCGGATGGGTGCGCACCACCGGATGCTCGGCGCGCGGAAACACCCGGCCCGGCTCGCCCCGCCCGTAGCGCTCGCGATAGGCGGTTTCGCCGTCGTGGATCGCCGTCAGCTGGCACAGCATCGCCTGCAGCGGCGCCGACAACGTCTCGAATGCCCGATACATGTTGGCGAACATGGTATCGCCGCCAACCTCGGGCACGGTGTGCAGATAGAGAAGGCTGCCCATCGGCGGTTCCGCGTCGCAGGATACGTCGGAATGCCACATCTCGCCGGAGACGCGGGTGGAGTTCGCGTCGGCATGGATGATCAGGATCTCGGGGTGCCCCGGCGGCGGCGGCGAGGCGGGATGGATATGCAGCTCACCGAACTGCCGGCCGAGCGCCTTGTGCTGTTCGTGACTGAGGTTCTGGTCCCGAAAGAAGATAACCAGATGCTCCATCAGCGCCTGGTGCACCTCCTCGAAGACTGGTCGCTCCAGCGGCCGCGACAGGTCAATCCCGCCGATCTCGGCGCCGATGACCGGGCTGAGCTTGCACACGGTAATGGTTTCGTAGTTCATTGCTTCGGTTCCCTTCCCTTGGTCATGGCGGTCGGATCACCGCGGCGGCGGATCGGCGCCCGTGGGTTCGGCGGGCAGCAGGCGCAGCGCCTCGGCCCGCGCGGCGAGAATGCGCCGTCCGGCCACCGCCACCGCCCTGGCCACATCGCCATCGCGGATCGCTTCCAGGGAGTCCTGCCACAATGCCAGCGAGTACCGGCGCCGCGCCCGCGACCGCAGGGCGAGACGGGAGTAGCGATAGGTTTGCAACGCCAGCGAGGTGATGAGGTCGGCCAGCCGCCGGTTCCCCGCCGCGCGGGCGCAGTTCAGGCTGAGGCGAAACACTGTCTCCGCGTAGCGTCCGGCATCGTCGGGCAGTTCGGCGAGACGGCGCAGGTCGCGGATACCGGTTTCCAGCATCCGCACCGCATCGGGCCTCTGCTGCTCGGCGAGACGGCTGGCCACGGCCTGATAGAGATGAGCGCGGATCTCAAACAGATCGAACACGTCCTGCCGTGACAACTGGCTGGCGCGTGCGCCGCGGCGGGGATGGATTTGTGCCAGCCCCTCGCGTTCCAGAATCCGCAGCGCCTCCCGCACCGGCCCCCGGGAGGCACGGAACTCGTTGGCGATCTCCTGTTCGACGATGTGCGCGCCGGGCGCGATGGCGCCGGTGACGATCCGGTCGCCGAGCCGGGCAGCGATCTGCTCGGGCAGTGACAGTGTCGGGGGCGGGGTGGCGCCGAACCAGCGGAAGACGACCAGCCCGCCCTCGGTGAAGGGCGGATCGGGGTCTGCATCTTCCTTCCGCAGGGCGGCGATGCCGGGCATGATCGTCCAGGGCTATGCATCTGGTGACACCCGCACCCTAGGCACGGGGAACGGCGGCGTCAAGACGATTGTTGACAATCGGACAAGGACGCCTAGGATAGGGAAAGCCGGCACATCGCCGGGAAGGAGGAAAAGCGATGAACACCCTGCGTGGCAACCAGGGGCCGCGGTACAAGGCCGCGACCGGGGCTGCGGAACCCTTCGACACCATCACCGTCGATCCGCTGACGCCGATCATCGGCGCCGAGATCGGCGGGGTCGATCTGGCCGCCCCCTCGAACCGCCAGCTCGACGAGATCCACCGCGCGCTGGCCGCGCACCAGGTCATCTTCTTCCGCGACCAGACGCTCACGCCCGAGCAGCATCTGGCGTTCGGCCGCCATTTCGGCCCGCTGCACATCCACCCCGCCGCGCCGCACGCGCCCGGCCACCCCGAGCTCATGATCATCCACGCCGACAAGGACAGCCCGCGCGCCAACGGCGAGAACTGGCATTCCGACGTCTCCTGCGACCCCGAGCCGCCGCTGGGCAGCATCCTCTACATCAAGACCTGCCCGCCGCGCGGGGGCGATACCTTGTTCGCCTCGATGTATGCCGCCTACGAGGCGCTGTCGGACCGGATGCGCACCTATCTGGACGGGCTGACCGCGCTGCATGACGGCGAGCCGGTCTATCGCGGGCTCTATGCGAATTACGGCGTGGCCGACAAACCGGAATATCCGCGCGCTGAACATCCGGTGGTGCGGACCCACCCGGTGACCGGGCGCAAGGCGCTCTATGTGAACCGCGGCTTCACCCGGCGCATCCTGGGGATTCCGCGCGACGAGAGCGAGGGCATTCTGCGCTATCTTTATGAACACATGGAAAACCCGCTGTTCCAGTGCCGGTTCCGCTGGCGGGCGAACTCGGTGGCGTTCTGGGACAATCGCTGCGTGCAGCACCACGCGCTGTGGGACTACTGGCCGGAGACGCGGTCGGGCTTCCGGGTGACGGTGCGCGGGGAGCGGCCGGTCTGACACCGGCCGCCCGCCGGGATCACGCCTTCGCCGAAGGCCGCGCCTGCATCGCCGCGAACCAGGCGGCGATGCGGGTGTTCTCCGGGTTCAGCGGCTGACCCACGCCGGCGCCGAAATCGAGGAACACGAACAGCAGGATATCGGCCAGGCTGAAGCGGTCGCCGCGGATGAAGGGACCGTCCAGCAGCCGCTCCAGCCGGCTCAACCCGTCCTGCGCCACCAGTTTCAGCCCCGGCGCCGCCTCCGGCAGCACCCGGATGCGGTTCTGGAACAGTTTCAGCCCTTCCGCGAAGCGGAACCCGTTCGCCAGCGGTTCCAGGATGTTGAGGTCGATCCGCCGCATCCACATCCGGGTCTCCGCCCGCGCCCGCGCATCGGCGCCGATCAGCGAGGGGCCGGGTGTGATCTCGTCGAGATACTCGCAGATCGGGATGATCTCGGTGATGCGGGTGCCGTCGTCCAGCTCGAGCATCGGCATCTGACCGAACGGGTTCTTGGCCAGATAGGGTTCGCGCCGGTTCTCGCCCCCGCGCAGATCCACCTCCTCGAGCGGCAGGGTGATGCCGCGCTCGGCCATGAACATCCGCACCACCCGCGGGTTGGGGCCGATGGAGTTGTAGAGCTTCATGTCGGGGTCTCCGGTTGGGAATAGGTGCGGCGCAGTTCGCGCTTGAGCAGCTTGCCGGCGGTGTTGCGGGGCAGTTCCGGCACGAATACCACGCGCTTCGGCAGCTTGTACGGGGCCAGCTGCCCGCGCGCGTGGGCAATCAGCGCCGCCGCGTCGGCGGTCGCGCCGGCGCGCAGCACCACGAAGGCAGTGACCGCCTCGATCCATTTCGGATCCGCCAGCCCCACCACCGCCACTTCCGAGACGGCGGGATGCGAGAACAGCGCCTCCTCCACCTCGCGCGAGGCGACCAGCACGCCGCCGGTGTTGATCACGTCGCGGATGCGATCGACGATGTAGAGATAGCCGGCGTCGTCGAAATACCCGACATCGCCGGAATGGAACCAGCCGCCGCGGAATGCCTCCGCGGTCTCTTCCGGCTTGTTCCAGTAGCCGCTGAGCAGATAGGGCGAGCGATGCACCACCTCGCCATGGGTGCCGGGCGGGACGTCGTTCATCTCGGGATCGACCACCCGGGTCTCGACGCCGTAGCTCGGACGCCCGCAGGAGGCGGGCCGGGCGGCGTGCTCCTCCGGGCGCAGCAGGGTGGCGAACGGGGCGATCTCGGTCTGGCCATAGGCGTTGTAGAGCCCGGCCCGCGGCAGCCTCGCGGCGAGCTCGGCCAGCACCGGGCCCGGCATGATGGAGGCACCATAGACGATGCGGCGCAGCGCGCTGAGATCGCGGCGGTCAAAATCAGGGTGGCGCAGCAGGCTGATCCAGACCGTCGGCGGGGCGAAGAAGCTGTTGATCCGTTCCGCCTCCATCAGCCGCAGCACGGTCGCCGGCTCCGGCGCCTCGATCAGCACGGTGCGGGCGCCGGCCATCAGCTGCGGCATCGAAATGGCGTGCATCTGCGCGGTGTGATAGAGCGGCAGCGCGGCCAGCGCGCGGTCGTCGGCCGAGAGGTCGAAATGATGCATCACCGCGGCGTATTCGGCGAGGATGGCGCGATGCGTCATCATCGCCCCCTTGGGGGCCGCGGTGGTGCCGGACGTATAGACGATCTGCGCCAGGCTGTCCTCGTCGATCGGCGCATCCTGCGGCGGCGGGATGGCGGCATCCAGCGCGATCGCCACCGGCCCGGCCGGATCATCGGGATCGAGCGGACGCAGCATGGTCCCCGCCGGCAGCGCGCCCAGCGCCGGGGCCAGCGCGGCGGCGGCAAACACCGCGCGCGCGCCGGATTGTTCCACGATATAGGCAAGCTCGCCGCCGGTGAGCGCGTAGTTGATGGGCACATGGATCAGGCCGGCGCGGGCGCAGCCCAGCCACAGCAGCAGATACGCATCCGAGTTGCGCCCGAACGCGGCCACCCGGTCGCCGGGGACAAGGCCGAGGCCGAGCAGATGCGTGGCAACCCGGTCCGCCCCGGCATCGAGCGCGGCGAAGCTCCAGCTGCGCGGGCCGAACACCAGCGCCTCGCGGTCCCGATGCACGCGCGCCACCCGGCGCAGCATGTCGCCCAGGGTGTCGCGGCGGGCGCGGGCGATCAGGGCGTTCATTGCGCGGCTTCGGCCTCGATCTCCACCAGCCAGCGCGGGTCGGCGAGGCCGGCCACCACCAGCAGGGTGGAGGCGGGTGCGTGGGTGGCGAACAGCGCGTCGCGGGCGGCGCGATAGGCGGGGATCAGGGCGCGGTCGGTGAGGAAGGCGGTGGTCTTGACCACGTCGGCGATGCCCATGCCGTGGCCGGCCAGCACGGCCTGCAGATTGGCGTAGGCCTGGGCGATCTGGGCGGCGCCGTCGGCGGGCACGCTGCCGTCGGGCGCCTGGCCGACCTGGCCGGAGATGACCAGCCGCCGATGCGGCCCGCTGACCAGCGCGGCGTGCGAGTAGCGCGTGGCCGGGGGGCGCACCCCGGGCGGGTTGGACAGGGTGATGACTGGCATGGCGTGGGTCCTCCCTGGTCGTTGCCTTCAGTGTGGCGGGAGGCGGGGGAGAGGTAAAGCGGCGCCCTTACCCCATCCCCTCCAACGCCGCCCCCACCGCGAACACCGTCGCCTCGTCGAAGCTCCGCCCAATCACCTGCAAGCCCAGCGGCAGCCCGTCCGCATCTCGCCCCGCCGGCACGCTCATCGCCGGCACCCCGGCCAGATCCGCCGGCACGGTGAACACGTCGTTGAGATACATCGTCACCGGGTCGTCCATCTTCTCCCCCTGCGCGAAGGCGGCCGAGGGCGCGGTGGGGGTCAGCAGCGCATCGACGCCGCGGAACACCTCGTCGAAATCCCGCTTGATCAGCGCCCGCACCTTCTGCGCGCGCAGGTAATACGCATCGTAATAGCCGGCGGAGAGCACATAGGTGCCGATCAGGATGCGCCGGCGCACCTCGGCCCCGAACCCCTCCGCCCGCGAATGTTCGTAGAGCTCCCGCAGATCGCCCGGGCCGGCGGCGCGGAAGCCGAACCGCACCCCGTCATAGCGCGCGAGGTTCGACGACGCCTCGGCCAGGGCGATGATGTAGTAGGTCGCCAGCCCGTATTTCGTGTGCGGCAGCGACACGTCCACCACCTCCGCCCCAGCCTCGCGCAGCCGGGCGACGCCGCGCGCCCACAGCGCCTCGATCTCGCCGGCCATGCCCTCGGCCCGGTATTCGCGCGGCACGCCGATCCGCAACCCCTTCACCCCGCGCGCGCAGGCGGCGCGGTAGTCCGGCACCGGCACGTCGGCGGAGGTGGAATCCCGCGGATCATGCCCCGCCATCGACCCCAGCAGGATCGCGCAATCCTCCACCGTGCGCGCGAACGGGCCGGGATGGTCCAGCGAGGAGGCGAACGCCACCACCCCCCAGCGCGAGCAGCGCCCGTAGCTCGGCTTGATGCCGACGATGCCGCAGAACGCGGCCGGCTGGCGGATCGAGCCGCCGGTGTCGGTCCCGGTGGCGCCCATCGCCAGGCCCGCGGCCACCGCCGCGGCCGACCCGCCGGAGGAGCCGCCCGGCACCAGCACCGCGTCCGGGTCCTGGCGGCGGCGGTGCGGGTTCGCCACCGGCCCGAAGGCGGAGGTCATGTTGGAGGAGCCCATCGCGAACTCGTCCAGATTGGCCTTGCCCAGGAACACCGCGCCGTCATCCAGCAGCCGGCGGGTGACGGTGCTTTCGTAGGGCGGGATGAAATTGCCCAGGATGCGGCTGCCGGCGGTGGTGCGTACCCCCTCGGTGCAGAACAAATCCTTGATGGCGAGCGGGATGCCGGTGAGCGGGCGGGCGGTGCCGGCGGCCAGCGCCTGATCGGCGGCGGCGGCGCGGCGCAGCGCGGCCTCGGCGGTGACGGTGATGAAGGCGTTGAGGCGCGGGTTTTCCGCGGCGATCGCGGCCAGATGCGCCTCGGTCAGCGCGACGGCGGTGAAATCCCCCCGGCGCAGCGCAGCGGCGGCGGCGGCGATGGTCAGCTCGGTCAGGCTCATTCCACCACCTTCGGCACGGCGAAGAAGGCGCCGATCCGCTCCGGCGCGTTGGCCAGCACCGCCTCGGGGTAGCCGCCGTCGGTCACCACGTCGGGGCGCATCGGCAGCGCGTTGGCCGCCGCGCCGGCCAGCGGCTCGATCCCGGTCACGTCCACCTCGTTGAGCTGCTCGATCCAGCCCAGGATCCCGTTCAGCTCCTGTTGCAGGCGCGGCACTTCGGCATCATCGACATGGAGGCGCGCCAGGGCGGCGATGCGACGAACCGTCGCGGGATCGAGCGACATGCGAAGGCGACCTTTTCCGGGGAACCGCGGCGGACCATAACGGCGCGCATGGCGCTGTTCAACCTGACCGAGCTGGCGGCGCGGCTGGCCCGCGGGCAGCGGTTGCTCGGGATCGATCCGGGCCGCAAGCGGGTCGGGCTGGCGCTGTCGGATGCCGAATGCCGGCTGGCCACGCCGCACAGCACCCTGGCGCGGGGCAAGCTCGCCGTCGCCGCCGCCGCGATCGGCGCCATCGCCCGGGCCGAGGCGGTGGGCGGGCTGGTGATCGGGCTGCCGCTGCAACCGGACGGCGGGTTCGGCCCGGCCGCGCAGGCGGCGCGGGACTGGGCGCTGGCGCTGACCGAGGCCACCGGCCTGCCCGGGGCGATGCAGGACGAGCGCATGAGCAGCGTCGCCGCCGCCGGGTTCCTGGCCGACCACACCGCGCTGAGCGCAGCCAAGCGGCGCGCGGTGACGGACCGGCTGGCCGCCGCCATCATCCTTCAGTCGGCGCTGGACCGGCTGGCGGCGGGGCGGGGCGAGGCGTGAGCCGGGGCGCGATCAGGCGGCATCCTCCCGCCGGTCGCGCACCTTGACGTAGGCGAGCGCGGCGTGCGCCTCGCAATAGGGTTTGCCCTGCAGCGCGGGGTCGTCGCAGAAGCGGAACTCCCGCGTGCCGGGTTCGCCGAGCGGCCAGCAGCAGGTGACGACCCGGCCGCCATAGGCGCGCGAGGGCGGCACGGTGACCAGCCGCGGCGGCGACACCGCGGCCGGGCGGGGCGTCGGGCGGGGGGCGGCGACCGGCGGTGGGACGACCCGCTGGACGGGCGCGGGCGGTGCCGGCGGCGGCGCGGCGGCGGCCGGCGACACCGCGGCGGCCGGCGACACCGCGGCGGCCGGCGGCGCGGCGGGCCGGGCCGGCAGGCTGGGCAGCGGCGGCAAGGTGGGGCCGGCGGTGCGCGGCGGGGCGGCGCCACGGCGGCGGGTGCGCGAGGCCTCGCTGTCCCAGCGGATCGGCGAGGGGCGTGCCAGCAGCTCGAGCCGGTGCGCCTTGCCCACCACCGCGTTCTTCGAGACGCCGAGGCGGCGGCCGATCTCGGCGGTGGACACGCCCTCGGCCCAGAACAGGCGCAGACGCTGGACGGTTTCCTCGGTCCACTCCATCTTGTGGCTCCCCTTTTGCCAAGCCCCGCATTTAGTAGCCGCCGGGAGCGCGGCGAACAAGCACGGAATTGGGGTGGGCCACAAAATCCTGTGGAAAACCCGGGTCAGAACAACAAGCCCTTGCGCAGCATCCCGTGGACGCCCTTTTCGCGGTTGACCGTCTGGGTGACGTGGAAATCCACCGCGAGCGAACAGAACTGGTAGGCCTGCTGGCGGGAGAGGTTGGTGCGGGCGGTGATGAAGGCGATCATCTCACGCAGCGCGGTCTTCATCGCCACGTCCAGGTCCTCGTGCATCCCCATGGTGATCCAGTGGGTGGCGGTCTCGGCGCGGGGGTAGCGCAACGCGGGGTCGCGCGGGCCGCCGCCCTTGTGCAGGGTCAGGGTGAAGGTGCCGGTCAGGCAGGTTTCCAGCGCGTTGATGCACACCTCGCCGTCGCCCTGCACGCCGTGCCCGTCGCCGGCGGAGAAATTCGCCCCGGGGACGAACACCGGCAGGAACAGCCTGGCGCCGGGGCCGAGCTCCTTGTTGTCCAGGTTGCCGCCATGGGCGCGCGGCTCGATGGTGGAGATGGCGCCCCATTCCGGCGGCGGGGCGACGCCCATCACACCGAAGAAGGGGGCGAGCGGCAGTTCGGTGCCCCAGGGCAGGCGGCAGATGTTGCGGGCGCGGTCGATCGGGATGTGGCTGAGGTAGCGTTCGGGGAAATCCTCCGGCAGGGTGCCGGCCAGCGGGCGGAAGCCGCAATAGCCCCAGTCGGCGCCGAAACTGATGGCGTCGATGGCGATTTCCAGCATGTCGCCGGGTTCGGCCCCGGCCACGGCGACCGGGCCGGTGAGGATATGGCCGCCGACCCGCGGCGGGGCGGCGTCGTGGATGGCTTGCAGCGCGGGGGGGATGGCGAGGCCGGTTTCCGGGCCGGGGAGGATCTCGGTCATGCCGGCGCAGACGCAATCGAGGATGACGGTCTCGCCGGAGGCGATGGTGAGCAGAGGGGGGTAGCGGGAGTCGAAGCTGCCCCAGCGGATGGTGTCGGGCGCGGCGGAGAGGCGGTGCGGCATGGGGGGACTCCGTTGGCGGGGCGGCGGGATGGTGGCTCGGGCGGCGGGGATGGGCAAGATGGGTTCTGTTCCGATATCGTAATGATTTGGACGCACGAATCCCCCTCACCACCACCCCTTGCACTTCCACCTGAGCTCCGCCGGCACGTCCTTCGGCCCCAGATCCGGGATCGGCACCCGTGCCACCCACACCGGGCGGTTGTCGCGCACCACGCGCCGCTCGAA
>JBMFXF010000032.1:0-19263 GCA_049964515.1 Acetobacteraceae bacterium
ATTTCCACGAAATGCGCGCCTCCGACCTGGTCCGCATCGACACCGAAGGCAACGTGATCGAGGACGACGATGGCGCGCCGCGCCGGGTCAACGCCGCCGGCTTCACCATCCATTCCGCCATCCATATGGCGCGGCCCGACCTGCAATGCGTGGTGCATACCCACACCGCCGCCGGCATCGCCGTCTCCGCCCATCCCGACGGGCTGCTGCCGATCAGCCAGCACGCGCTCAAGTTCTACGGGCGCATCGGCTATCACGGCTACGAGGGGATCGCGCTCGATCTCGCGGAACGCGAACGCCTGGTGCGCGATCTCGGCCCGCACAAGGCGATGGTGCTGCAGAACCACGGGCTGCTGGTCGGCGGCACCTCCATCGCCGAGGCGTTCCACATGATCTACATGCTGGAACGCGCCTGCGCGGCGCAGGTGGCGGCGCTGGCCGGCGGGCAGACCTTGCTGACCCCGCCCGAGGAAGTCCGCCGCCACACCGCCGAGCAGTTCCGCCGCCAGGAGAACGACGAGCACTACGCGATGGTGTGGGAGGCGGCGCTGCGGCTGATCGCCCACGATCCGATCGACTGGCGGAGCTGATGGTCCGCCGCGCCTCGGTCTGCCCGCACGACTGCCCGTCCACCTGCGCGCTCGAGGTGGAGGTCGAGGGCAACCGCATCGGCGCCGTCCGCGGCGCGGCCGACAACGACTACACCCAGGGGGTGATCTGCGCGAAGGTGGCCCGCTACGCCGAGCGCATCCACCACCCGGACCGGCTGACCCGCCCACTGCTGCGCACCGGGCCGCGCGGATCGGGGCAGTTCCGCGAGATCACCTGGGACGAGGCGCTGGACCGCACCGCCGGGGCGTTCACCGAAGCGGCGGCGAAGCACGGGGCCGAAACGGTCTGGCCGTTCTACTACGCCGGCACCATGGGCCTGGTGCAGCGCGACGGGATCAACCGGCTGCGCCACGCGATGCGCTATTCGCGCCAGAAGCTGACCATCTGCACCTCGATCTGCGAGGCCGGCTGGTTCGCCGGCGTCGGCGGCTATCGCGGCCCCGACCCGCGCGAAATGGCGAAATCCGATCTGATCGTGATCTGGGGCGGCAATCCGGTGGCGACCCAGGTCAACGTGATGACCCATGTGGCGCGGGCACGGAAGGAACGCGGGGCGAAGCTGGTGGTGGTGGACCCGTACCGGTCCGGCACCGCGTCGGTGGCCGATCTGCACGTGATGCCGCGCCCCGGCACCGACGGCGCGCTGGCCTGCGCGCTGATGCATATCGGCTTCCGCGACGGCTGGGCCGACCGCGCCTATATGGCGACCCATGCCGACGATCCGGCCGGGCTCGAGGCGCATCTGGCCAGCCGTGGCCCCGACTGGGCCGCCGCCATCACCGGGCTTTCGGTGGCGGAGATCGAGGCGTTCGCCGCGCTCTATGGGTCGCGCAAGCGCAGCTACATCCGCCTGGGCTACGGCTTCGCGCGCTCCCGCAACGGGGCCGCCAACATGCACGCGGTGACGGCACTCGCCACCGTGGCGGGCAGCTGGCAGCACGAGGGCGGCGGCGCGCTGTGGTCCAACCGCGGCATCTACCATTGGGACAAGACGCTGATCGAGGGCCTCGATGTCCGCGACCTGTCGGTGCGGGCGATGGACATGAGCCGGATCGGCGCGGTGCTGACCGGCGACCGGACCGAGCTCGGCGATGGCCCGCCGGTGACCGCGCTGCTGATCCAGAACCAGAACCCGCTCACCGTCTGTCCGGACAGCAACAAGGTCCGCCGCGGCTTCGCGCGCGAGGATCTGTTCGTCTGCACCCATGAGCAGTTCCTGACCGAGACCGCGCGCTGGTCCGACATCGTGCTGCCGGCGACGATGTTCATGGAGCATGACGATCTCTATCAGGCCGGCGGGCACACCTATATCCAGATCGGGCCGAAGTTGATCGAGCCGCCGGGGGAGTGCCGCTCCAACCATGCGGTGATCGTGGCCCTCGCGCACCGGCTGGGCGCGCGCCATCCCGGGTTCGAGATGACCGAGATGGAGCTGATCGATGCCACCCTGCGCGCCTCCGGCTGGCCGGACGCGGCGACGGTGCTGGCGCGGCGCTGGGTGGACGGGGCGGAACCGCCGGCGGTGGCGCATTTCCACCATGGCTTCCCGCAAGCCGACAAGCGGTTCCATTTCCGCCCCGACTGGTCGGCGCTCGGCCCGTTCGGCGCCGGGATGCCGGTGTTTCCCGATCATCACCCGATCACCGACGAACGCGCGCCGGACACCCCGTTCCGCATGATGACCTCGCCGGCGCGGCAGTTCCTCAACACCAGCTTCACCGAGACGCCGGGGTCGCGCCGCCGCGAGGGCCGGCCCTCGGTGCTGATGCACCCCGAGGACGCGGCGCGGCTGGGGCTGGCCGAGGGCGACCGCGCCCGGCTGGGCAACGCGCGCGGGACGGTGGTGCTGCCTGTGCGGCTGTTCGACGGCGTGCAGCCGGGGGTGCTGGTGGTCGAAAGCGTGTGGCCGTCGGAGTGCTACGAGGGCGGCATCGGCATCAACGCGCTCACCTCCGACGATCCCGCGCCGCCCGCCGGCGGGGCGGTGTTCCACGACACCGCGGTCTGGGCCGAGGCGGCCGAGGCCACGGCGCGGCTTGCCGCCGAATGAAAGGGGAAACGCCATGACCGCCGCCTATCGCGTGATCGCCTACAACTCGGCCCAGGACTCGGAGAACAAGATCCACGACGACGCGGTGGCCCGCCGCTTCGGCTTCACCGGCGGCCTGGTGCCCGGGGTGGATGTGTGGGCCTACATGGCGCATCCGGCGCTGGCGCGCTGGGGGCGGGACTGGCTGGAGCGTGGCAGCGGGCAGTGCCGCTTCGCCCGCCCGGTCTATGACGGCGACGAGGCGGTGGTGGAGGCGGCTGAGACGCCGGAGGGCCTGGCCATCTCCGTGCGCAGCCACGGCGAGACCTGCGCCGAGGGGACGGCCGGCCTCCCCGTCGTGGCCCCCGAGCCCGGCGCCTTCGCCGCCCCGCCGGCGCCACCGGAGCAGCGTCCGCCGGCCGACGAGATATCGCTTGCGGTCGGCACGCTGCTGGGGATGCGCCCGCTGCTGCTGACCGAGGCGGTGCAGCAGGCCTATCTGCGCGACGTGCGCGAGACCGACCCGTTATGCGGGCAAGCGGGGCTGGCGCATCCGGGCATGATCCTGCGCACCGGCAACTGGGCGCTGAGCCACAACGTGGTGCTGGGGCCGTGGATGCATGTCGGCAGCACGCTCAGGAACCTGTCCGCGGCGCGGGTGGGGGAGACGATCACGGTCCGGGCCCGGGTGGCGGAGAATTACGAGCGCAAGGGCCATCGCTTCGTCGAGCTGGACGTGCTGACCCTGGCCGAGGGGATGCGGCCGGTGGCGCTGATCCGCCACGTGGCGATCTACCGGCCGCGCCAAGCGGGGTGAGCGCGGGGCTATTCCCCGCGCGCCAGTTCCCGTTCCACCAGCCGGGCGAACAGGGCGGATCCGAACGGGGTGGCGTTGTCGTTGAAATCGTATTTCGCGTTGTGCAGCGGCGCGCTGTCGCCGTTGCCGACGTTGAGATAGGCGCCCGGCACCTGCTCCATCATGAAGCTGAAATCCTCCGATCCCATCCCGGGCGCGCGGTCGCGACGGATCGCACCCTCCCCCACCAGCTCCGCGGCGGCGTCGCCGAACCGGCGCGCGGCCTCGGCATCGTTCACCAGGGGCGCGAAGATCACCCTGAAATCGCTGGTCGCGGTGGCGCCGAAGGCGGCGGCGACGTTGCCGGCGATGCGCGCGATACCCTCGCCCAGCATATTCAGCGTCTCCCGCTGCATCGCCCGCGCCGTGCCGGCCAGCCGCGCCGTGCCGGGGATCACGTTGTAGGCCGCGCCGCCTTCGATCTTGGTCACCGACAGCACTGCCGCCTTCCAGGGGGAAAGATTGCGCGCGATCAGCGATTGCAGCGCGGTACCGATATGGCAGGCGACCAGCACCGGATCGATGCTCTCCTCCGGCCGCGCGCCATGCGCGCCCTTGCCGGTGATCTCCACATCGAAAAAGGCGCCGCCGGCCGAGGACGCTCCGGCGCTGATCTCATAGCGTCCGACCGCGAGGCCGGGGCGGTTGTGCACGCCGTAGATGCGCTCGCAGGGGAAGCGCTCGAACAATTTATCCTCGAGCATCGCCAGCGCGCCGCCGGCCCCTTCCTCCCCGGGCTGGAAGATGAAATTGACGGTGCCGTTGAAGGCGCGGGTCTCCGCCAGGTAGCGGGCGGCGCCCAGCAGCATGGTGGTGTGCCCGTCATGGCCGCAGGCGTGCATCACCCCTGGGTGTTCGCTGCTGTAGGTGGCGCCGGAGGCCTCCAGGATCGGCAGCGCGTCCATATCGGCGCGCAGGCCGATGGCGCCCGGCCCGTTGCCGCCGCGCAGCACGCCCACCACGCCGGTGCCGCCGACGCCGCGATGCACCTCGATCCCCCAGGATTCCAGCAGCCGCGCCACCGTCTCGGCGGTGCGGTGTTCGGCCATGCCGAGTTCGGGGTGGGCGTGCAGATCGTGGCGGATGGCGATCAGCTCGTCGTGATGGGCGCGGATGGCATCGAGCGGGGACATGCGGAGCTCCTGGGCGAGGGGGCGGAGTGTGCCGCGCCGGCGCCCGGTTTGTCACCCCGCCGGCATGGGGGGCTGGCGCGGGCGCTACCCGCCGGTATAGTCCCCCCGTTCCTGAAGCACCGGGGGAGAGAGACCCAATGAGTTTGAACGGGGCGGCGTATATCGCCGGCGCCTACGAGCACCCGACCCGCAAGGCCACCGACAAATCGGTGGCGCTGCTGCACGCCGAATGCGCGATCGGTGCGCTGGCGGATGCCGGCCTCAGCAAATCCGACGTGGACGGCTATTTCTGCGCCGGCGACGCCCCCGGGATGGGGCCGATCTCGATGGTGGACTACCTGAACCTCAAGGTCCGCCACATGGACGCCACCGATATCGGCGGCTCGTCCTACCTGCTGCACGTGGCCCACGCCGCCGAGGCGATCGCGGCCGGGCGCTGCAACGTGGCGCTGATCACGCTGGCCGGCCGCCCGCGCAGCGAGGGCATGGCCACCGGCACCACGCCGCGCGCGGGGAATGTCGCGCAGCCGGACGTGCAGTTCGAATACCCGTACGGCCCGACGGTGGTGAACGTGTACGCGATGGTCGCGCAGCGGCATATGCACGAATACGGCACCACCTCCGAACAACTGGCCTGGATCAAGGTGGCGGCCTCGCATCACGCCCAGCACAACCCGCACGCCATGCTGCGCGACGTGGTGACGGTGGAGGACGTGGTGAAATCGCCGATCGTCGCGAGCCCGCTGCACCGGCTGGATTGCTGCGTCATCAGCGACGGCGGCGGCGCGCTGGTGGTGGTGCGCCCGGAGATCGCGGCCAGCCTGAAACGACCGAAGGTGAAGATCATCGGCATGGGCGAGGCGCCGAAGGGCCAGCTGGGCGGCGCGGTTGATCTGACCTATTCCGGCGCGAGGTTCTCCGGCGCGGCGGCGTTCGAGATGGCGAAGGTCAAGCCCGGCGACATCAAATACGCCTCGATCTACGACAGCTTCACCATCACCGTGCTGGTGCAGATCGAGGATCTGGGGTTCTGCGAGAAGGGCAAGGGCGGCGCCTTCGTCGCCGACGGCAACCTGATCTCCGGCGTCGGCAAGCTGCCGTTCAATACCGATGGCGGCGGGCTCTGCAACAACCATCCGGCGAACCGCGGCGGCATCACCAAGGTGATCGAGGCGGTGCGCCAGCTGCGCGGCGAGGCGCATCCGAAGGTGCAGGTGGCGAATTGCAACCTGGCGCTGGCCCACGGCACCGGCGGGCTGCTCGGCACGCGGCACGGTTCGGCAACCCTCATCATGGAGCGGGAGTGACCGCCATGGCCTATCAGCAGCGCAAGATTCCGTTCGCGGGCGCGATCGATTCCAACCCCGAGACCAAGCCCTTCTTCGAGGGCTGCGCCGCCGGGGTACTGAAAATCCCGCACTGCAACAAATGCGGCAAGGCGCATTGGTATCCGCGCGGCGTCTGCCCGCATTGCATGAGCCAGGATTTGGCGTGGAAGGACGCCTCCGGCAAGGGCACGATCTATTCGTTCAGCGTGATGAAGCGGGCCGAAGTGCCGTACTGCATCGCCTATGTCACCCTGGCCGAGGGGACGACGATGTTGACCAACATCGTCGATTGCGATCTGGACACGGTGCGGATCGGCCAGTCGGTGGCGCTGCGATTCGTGCCGACCGAAAGCGGGCCGCCGATGCCGATGTTCACCCCAGCCTGAGCCGATCCCCCCGGCCGGCGCGCGTCGGCCGGGGGATTGCCTGCGACCCTACAAGGAACCGATTCGATGATTCTGTCCCGACGCACCCTGCTGGGCGCCGGCGCCGCCACGCTTGCGCTGCCCGCCGCCTTGGCCGCCCCCTGGGCCACCCCCGCCCGCGCCGCCGCGCGGCCCAGGATCAAGCTCGGCGTGCTGGTCGATATGTCCGGCCCCTACAGCGCGGACACCGGCCCGGTGTCGGTCGATTGCGTGCGCCAGGCGGCGCAGGATTTCGGCGATCACGGGTTCGATATCGAGGTGATCGGCGGCGACCACCAGAACAAGCCCGATGTCGGCGCCGCGATCGCCCGGCAGTGGTACGACCGGCAGGGCGTGGATGCCATCGTCGATGTTCCCGACTCGGCGGTGGGGCTCGCGGTCAGCACCATCACGCGAGAGAAGAACAAGGTTTTTCTGGATTCGGGTTCCGGGGTGTCGCTGCTGTTCGGCAAGGATTGCTCGCCGAACACCGTCGATTGGACCTACGATACCTGGATGCTGGCCCATTCCACCGGCGGGGAGATGGTCAAGCAGGGTGGCGACACCTGGTACTTCATCACCGCCGACTACGTGTTCGGTCACATCCTGGAAAGTGACACCACCGCCCTCATCAAGGCGGCCGGCGGCAAGGTGATGGGGACGGCGCGCTACCCGTTCCCGGCGACCTCCGATTTCTCCACCTTCCTGCTGCAGGCGGCATCGTCCGGCGCCAAGGTGCTGGGGCTGGCGAACGCCGGGGCGGATACCCAGAACTGCATCAAGCAGGCGCATGAGTTCGGCATCGGCAAGAAGATGCGGGTGGCGGCGCTGCTGATCGAATCGAACGACATCCGCGCGCTGGGGCTGGAAACCGCGCAGGGCACGTATTATACTGAATCCTACTACTGGAACGCCAATCCGGCCACGCGGGCCTGGAACGCGCGGGTCAGCCCGAAGCTGCCCGGGCATGTGTACCCGAACATGGGCCAGGCCGGCGACTACGCCGTGGCGCTGCACTACCTGAAGGCGGTGGCCTCGCTGGGCCCGAAGGCGGCCAAGGCCAGCGGGCGCGACGCGGTGGCGCGCATGAAGGCGATGCCGACCGACGATCCCTGCTTCGGCAAGGGCAGCATCCGCGAGGACGGCCGGGCGCTGCATCCGGTGTATCTGTTGCAGGCGAAAACGCCGGCGGAGAGTCACGGCAGCTGGGATGTGGCGAACATCGTCCACATCACCCCGGCCGATCAGGCCTGGCGGCCGATGAACCAGGGCGGCTGCCCGCTGGTGAAATCCTGACTCCGCCGCCGGGGCGCCGCCTTCCGGTGGCGTCCCGGGTCGCGCGCTGCTAGCCTCGGTCCATGAGCATCACCGCCACCCCGGTCCCGATCCTGCAGGACAACTACGCCTGGCTGCTGCGCGACAGCACCGGCGCCACCGCCATCGTCGATCCCGCCGATGCCCCCCCGATCATCGCCGCGATCGAGGCGGCGGGCGGGCGGCTCGACCTCATCCTGCTCACCCATCACCACGCCGATCACGTGGCCGGCACCGATGCGGTGCGCGCCCGCTTCGGCGCCCCGGTGGTGGGTGCGGCGGCGGACGCGCATCGGCTGCCGCGGCTGGACCGCGCCGTGGCCGAGGGCGATACGGTCGCGCTGGGGGATGCCTCGGCCCGGGTGATCGACACGCCCGGGCACACGCGCGGGCAGATCAATTTCTTTTTCGCCGCGGGCGGCGTGCTGCTGTCGGGCGATACGCTGTTTTCGCTGGGCTGCGGGCGGCTGATCGAGGGCACGGCGGCGGAGATGTTCGCCTCGCTGGCCAAGCTGAAGGCGCTGCCGGGGGACACGCTGGTCTGTTGCGGGCATGAATACACGCTGAGCAACGCCCGCTTCGCGCTGAGCGTGGACGCCGCCAACCCGGCGTTGCAGGCACGGGTAGCCGAGGCCGAGGCGCAGCGCGCCGCCGGCCGGCCAAGCGTGCCTTGCACCATGGACAGCGAATGCGCCGCCAACCCGTTCCTGCGCGCGCCGGACGTGGCGCGTTTCGCCGCCCTGCGCGCGGCCAAGGACAAGTTCTGACCGATCAACCCGGGAGCAACGCCAGGTGAAGCTGTTCTATTCCCCCTCCAGCCCGTTCGTGCGCAAGGTGATGGCCTGCGCCATCCAGCGCGGGATCGACGGGCAGATCGAGACCGTCACCACCAATCCTCATGCCTCGCCGGCCGAGCTTTTGGCGGCCAACCCGCTGTCCAAGGTGCCGTGCCTGATCGGCGCCGACGGGGTGGCGTATTTCGATAGCCCGGTGATCTGCGAGTACCTGGATACGCTGGGCGATGCGCCGCCGATGGTGCCGCCGGCGGGGCCGGCGCGGCTGCGCGCGCTGCGTTTGCAGGCGATGGGCGATGGGATTCTGGACGCGGCGGTGGCCCGCCGCGGCGAGCAGGGCCGGCCGCGGGAGGATGCGCGCGATGCGGCGATGGCACGCATGGCGGCGGCGGTGACGCGGACCTTGGCGGCGCTGGAAGCGGATCCGCCGGGCGCGGGGCTGGACATCGGCAGCATCACCGTGGCCTGCGCGCTGGGCTATCTGGATTTTCGCTTTGGCGGGGAGCCCTGGCGGGACGCGCATCCGCGGCTGGCGGCGTGGTTCGCGCGGGTTTCCGACCAGCCGGCGATCTCGCGGACGGTGCCGCGGGGTTAGGGACTACCGCCGCAGCTGCGTCACATCCCGCACCGCCCCGCGCGAGGCGCTGGTGGTCAGCGCCGCGTAGGCCTGCAACGCCCGAGAGACCACCCGCTTGCGCGCCGCCGGCGCATAGCCGCGCGCCGCCACCTCGTCGCGCCGGGCCGCCAGTTCCGCTTCCGGCACCGCCAGGGTCAGGGTACGGTTGGGAATGTCGATCTCGATCCGGTCGCCATCGCGGACCAGCGCGATATCGCCCCCCTCCGCCGCCTCCGGCGAGACATGCCCGATCGACAGCCCCGAGGTGCCGCCGGAGAACCGCCCGTCGGTCACCAGCGCGCAGAGTTTCCCGAGTCCCTTGGATTTCAGATAGGATGTGGGGTACAGCATCTCCTGCATCCCCGGTCCGCCTTTCGGTCCTTCGTAGCGGATCACCACCACCTCGCCCGGCTTGACTTTATCGCCCAGGATGCCGGCCACCGCGTCCTCCTGGCTCTCGAACACCCGCGCCGGGCCGGCGAAGGTCAGGTTCGCCGCATCCACCCCGGCGGTTTTCACGATCGCCCCGTCCTGCGCGATGTTGCCGTGCAGCACCGCGAGCCCGCCATCCTTGGAAAACGCATGGGCCACGTCGCGCACCACGCCGCGGGCGCGGTCGGTATCCAGGCTGTCGTAGCGATTGGCCTGGCTGAACGCCTGGGTGGTGCGCACCCCGCCCGGGGCGGCGCGGAAGAAGCTGGCCACCGCCCCGTCCGGCGCGGCGCGGGTCACGTCGTGCCGGTCGAGCGCCTGGCCCATGCTGGGGGAGTGAACCGTGGCGCAGTCGCGGTGGATCAGCCCGGCGCGGTCGAGCTCGGCCATGATGCCCAGGATGCCGCCGGCGCGATGGACATCCTCCACATGCACATCGGCGACCGAGGGCGAGACCTTGCACAGGTTGGGAACGCGCCGCGACAGCCGGTCGATATCGGCCATGGTGAAGGGCACCTCTCCCTCCTGCGCCGCCGCCAGCAGATGCAGCACCGTGTTGGTGGACCCACCCATCGCGATATCCAGCGACATCGCGTTCTCGAACGCGGCGAAGCCGGCGATGTTGCGCGGCAGCACCGAGGCGTCGTCCTGCTCGTAGTAGCGGCGGGCCAGATCGACGATCAGCCAGCCGGCCTCGGTGAACAGCCGCTTGCGGTCGGCATGGGTCGCCACCACCGTGCCGTTGCCGGGCAGCGCGAGGCCCAGCGCCTCGGTCAGGCAGTTCATGGAATTGGCGGTGAACATCCCCGAGCACGACCCGCAGGTGGGGCAGGCGGAGCGCTCCATCACCTCGGTCTCCGCCTCGCTCACCTTGGGATCGGCGGCGACCACCATGGCGGTGATGAGATCGACCGCGCGTGTTTCCCCCTTGGCGATGATTTTGCCCGCCTCCATCGGCCCGCCGGAGACGAACACGGTGGGGATGTTGAGCCGCATCGCCGCCATCAGCATCCCGGGCGTGATCTTGTCGCAGTTGGAGATGCAGACCAGTGCGTCGGCGCAATGCGCGTTGACCATGTATTCCACCGCATCCGCGATCAGCTCGCGCGAGGGCAGGGAATACAGCATCCCGTCGTGGCCCATGGCGATGCCGTCATCGACGGCGATGGTGTTGAACTCCCGCCCCACCCCGCCGGCCTTGGCGATCTCGGCGGCGACCAGCTGGCCGAGGTCCTTCAGATGCACATGGCCGGGGACGAACTGGGTGAAGGAATTGGCGATGGCGATGATCGGCTTGCCGAAATCGCCCTCGGTCATGCCGGTGGCGCGCCACAGCGCGCGGGCGCCCGCCATGGTGCGGCCGTGGGTGGTGGTGCGGGAGCGGTAGGCGGGCATGGGCGGATCCTCGGGCTGCGGCAGCGAAGGCGACCATAGCCGAGGCCCGGGTCCGGTGCGAGGGGCACGCTGTTGCCAGGGTCGGGGGGCCATGCTAGAGGCCGCGCCATCGACCGGAACCGCCTCGGGAACCCGACAGGCGGGTGGTTGGGTTGACTTTTGTGCCGCGCCAGGGTGCGGCTGGTCCGGATTTCGGGAAGGTTCTCGTGGCCTCAGCCTCCACGTCCTCGGGCGGCGCCGCCGCCACTGTCGCCACCGGCGGTGGCCTGGTCGACCGCTACGCCGCCGCGCTCTATTCCTATGCCGAGGATGCCCACGCGCTCGACGCGGTGGTGGCCGAGATGGACGCGCTCGGCCGGCTGATCGACGCCAGCGCGGATTTCCGCCGGCTCATCCTCTCCCCGCTGATCGACGTGCAGCAGGCCCGCCGCGCCGCGCTGGCGGTGCTGGAGCAGGAAGGTTTCAGCAAGCCGGTGCGGGATTTCGTGGGCGTGGTCGCCTCCAACCGCCGGCTGCGCGAGCTGCGCAGCATCGTCGGTGCCTTCGCCACCCTGGTGGCGGACAAGCGCGGCGTCATCACCGCCCACGTCGCCTCCGCCCATCCGCTGTCGGACGTGCAGCGGCAATCGCTGCGGGCCCGGCTGATCGAGGCGGGCTACGGCAACGTGAACATCGTCGAGCAGGTGGAAGCCGACCTGCTGGGCGGCCTGGTCGTGCGCGTCGGCGCAAGGCTTTACGACACCAGTCTCAAATCCCGGCTGCAGCGCTTGCAGTACGCCATGAAGGGAGCCGCCTGATATGGAGATCCGCCCCGCCGAGATCTCGGAGATTCTGAAGAAGCAGATCGCCGCGTTCGATACCGAAGCCAATATCGCCGAGACCGGGCAGGTGCTGTCGGTCGGCGATGGGATCGCCCGCGTGTTCGGCCTGCAGAACGTGATGGCCGGCGAGATGGTGGAGTTTCCCGGCGCCGGGCTGCGCGGCATGGCGCTCAACCTGGAAACCGACAATGTCGGCGTGGTGATCTTCGGCGACGACCGCCAGATCCGCGAGGGCGATACCGTCTCGCGCACCGGCGCGATCGTGGAAGTGCCGGTGGGCGATGCGCTGCTCGGCCGCGTGGTCGATGCGCTCGGCAATCCGATCGACGGCAAGGGGCCGATCGCGGCCACTGAGAAGCGCCGGGTCGAGGTGAAAGCGCCGGGCATCATCCCGCGCAAATCGGTGCATGAGCCGATGCAGACCGGGCTCAAGGCGATCGACGCGCTGATCCCGATCGGGCGCGGCCAGCGCGAGCTCATCATCGGCGACCGCCAGACCGGCAAGACGGCGGTGATCATCGACACCATCATCAACCAGAAGACGATCAACGCCGGCAGCGACGAATCGAAGAAGCTCTACTGCATCTACGTCGCCATCGGGCAGAAGCGCTCCACCGTGGCCCAGCTGGTGAAGACGCTGGAAGAGAACGGGGCGATGCAGTACTCGATCGTGGTCGCCGCCACCGCCTCCGACCCCGCGCCGATGCAGTTCCTGGCCCCCTACGCCGGCTGCACGATGGGCGAGTTCTTCCGCGACAATGCCCGCCACGCCGTCATCTTCTACGACGATCTGTCCAAGCAGGCGGTGTCCTATCGCCAGATGTCGCTGCTGCTGCGCCGCCCGCCGGGACGGGAGGCGTATCCGGGTGACGTGTTCTACCTGCATTCGCGCCTGCTGGAGCGCGCGGCGAAGATGAGCGACGCCAACGGCGCCGGCTCCCTCACCGCGCTGCCGGTGATCGAGACCCAGGCCGGCGACGTCTCGGCCTATATCCCGACCAACGTGATCTCGATCACCGACGGGCAGATCTTCCTCGAGACCGAATTGTTCTTCCGCGGCATCCGCCCGGCGGTGAACGTGGGCATCTCGGTCTCCCGCGTCGGCTCGGCGGCGCAGATCAAGGCGATGAAGCAGGTCGCCGGGCGCATCAAGCTGGAACTCGCGCAGTACCGCGAGATGGCGGCGTTCGCGCAGTTCGCCTCCGACCTCGATGCCTCCACCCAGGCGCTGCTGGCGCGCGGGGCGCGGCTGACCGAGTTGCTGAAGCAGCCGCAGTACCGGCCGATCCCGGTGGAGGATCAGGTGCTGGCCATCTTCGCCGGCGTGCGCGGCTATCTGGACAAGCTGGACGTGAACCGGGTGGGCCCGTTCGAGGCGCAGTTCCTGTCCGATCTGAAGGCGCGTGAGCCCGGGATCGTGGAGGCGGTCCGCAACGACCGCGAGATCAAGCCGGAGACCGAGAAGAAGCTGATCGCCTTCCTGGACGGCTTCGCCCGGACCTTCGCGTAGGCCGCGCCGATGCCCAGCCTGAAAGACCTCCGGGTCCGGATCAACAGCGTCAAATCGACGCAGAAGATCACCTCCGCCATGAAGATGGTGGCGGCCTCCAAGCTGCGCCGGGCGCAGGCGCAGGCGGAGGCGTCGCGCCCCTACGCGGAACGGATGGAGCGGATGCTGGGCGCGCTGGCGGCCTCGGTGGCCGGCAGCCCCTCGGCGCCGCGGCTGCTGGTCGGCACCGGGTCGGACCGGGTGCATCTGCTGGTCCCGGTCACCGCCGACCGCGGCCTGGCCGGCGCCTTCAACGCGAATATCGGCCGCGCCACCCGCACCCTGGCCCGCAAGCTCGAGGCCGAGGGCAAGACGGTGAAAATCCTCGCCGTCGGACGCAAGGGGCGGGACTATCTGCGGCGCGAGCTGGCCTCGCGCATCATCGGCGACGTCTCCTACGCCGGCAAGAAGCGGCTGGAATTCGCCGATGCCGAGGCGCTGGCCTCGCGGGTGACGGCGATGGTCGAAGCCGGGGAGGCGGATGTCGTCACCCTGGTCTATAACCGGTTCCGCTCGGTCATATCGCAGATCGTGACGGAACAGCAGCTCGTGCCGGCCCCGGTCGGCGGCGGGGAGACGGACGCGGCGCTGGGCGGCGCCAGCTTCGATTTCGAGCCGGACGAGGAGACCATCCTGGCCCGCCTGCTGCCGCAGAACCTCAGCGTGCAGCTGTTCCGCGCGCTGCTCGAATCCGCCGCCGGCGAGCACGGCGCGCGCATGACCGCGATGGACAACGCGACGCGCAACGCCGGCGACATGATCAAGCGGCTGACGCTCAACTACAACCGGGCGCGCCAGGCCAACATCACCAAGGAACTGATCGAGATCATCTCCGGCGCGGAAGCCGTCTGAGACGACTCGGGGATCGCAAAGGACACACTCATGGCAAGCAACATCGTCGGCCGCGTGACCCAGGTGATGGGTGCCGTCGTGGACGTGCAGTTCGACGGCGACCTGCCGTTCATCCAGAACGCGCTGCATACCAAGGTGCAGGACCGCACCCTGGTGCTGGAAGTGGCGCAGGAACTGGGCGAGCGCACCGTGCGCACCATCGCCATGGACAGCACCGACGGGCTGGTGCGCGGCCAGGAAGTGACCGACACCGGATCGCCGATCACCATGCCGGTGGGGCCGGAGACGCTGGGCCGCATCCTCAACGTAATCGGCGATCCGGTCGATGAGCGCGGCCCGATCGTCACCAGGCAGCGCTACCCGATCCATCGCGAGGCGCCGAGCTTCGAGGATCAGGCCACCTCGGCCGAGGTGCTGGTGACCGGGATCAAGGTGGTCGATCTGCTGGCGCCGTATCTGAAGGGCGGCAAGGTGGGGCTGTTCGGCGGCGCCGGCGTCGGCAAGACCGTGCTGATCCAGGAACTCATCAACAACATCGCCAAGGCGCATGGCGGCGTGTCGGTGTTCGCCGGGGTGGGCGAGCGCACCCGCGAGGGCAACGACCTCTACCACGAGATGATCGATGCCGGCGTCATCAAGCTGGGCGAGAACGGCTCCACCGAGGGATCGAAGGTGGCGCTGGTCTATGGGCAGATGAACGAGCCGCCGGGCGCGCGCGCCCGCGTCGGCCTCTCGGGCCTGACGGTGGCGGAGTATTTCCGCGACGAGGAAGGCCAGGACGTGCTGTTCTTCGTGGATAACATCTTCCGCTTCACCCAGGCGGGCGCGGAAGTCTCGGCGCTGCTGGGCCGCATTCCCTCGGCGGTGGGCTATCAGCCGACGCTCGCCACCGACATGGGCGCGTTGCAGGAGCGGATCACCTCCACCAAGAAGGGCTCGATCACCTCGGTGCAGGCGATCTACGTGCCGGCCGACGACCTGACCGACCCGGCGCCGGCCACCTCCTTCGCCCATCTGGACGCCACCACCGTGCTGTCGCGCCAGATCGCCGAGCTCGGCATCTACCCGGCGGTCGATCCGCTGGACTCCACCTCCCGCTCGCTCGATCCGCGCATCGTCGGCGAGGAACACTACAACGTCGCGCGCGAGACCCAGCGCATCCTGCAGACCTACAAATCCCTCCAGGACATCATCGCCATTCTGGGCATGGATGAGCTGTCGGAGGAGGACAAGCTGGTGGTGGCGCGGGCGCGCAAGATCCAGCGCTTCCTGAGCCAGCCGTTCCACGTGGCCGAGGTGTTCACCGGCTTCCCCGGCAAGTTCGTCCCGATCGCCGATACCGTCCGCAGCTTCAAGGCGATCTGCGCCGGCGAATACGACCATCTGCCGGAGGCCGCGTTCTACATGGTCGGCACCATCGAGGAAGCGGTTGCCAAGGCCGAAACCCTGAAAGCCACCGCCTGATGCCGATCGCGCTCGAGATTGTCTCCCCGGAGCGGCTGGTGCTGTCGCGGCCGGTGGATATGGCGGTGATCCCGGCCGACGAGGGCGACATGGGCGTGCTCGGCGGCCATGCGCCGATGATCGTCGCCCTGCGGGGCGGCGCGATCGCGCTCTACACCGGCGAGGAGATCACCGACCGGCTGTTCGTCTCCGGCGGCTTCGCCGAGATCACCCCGGAGCGCTGCACCGTGCTGGCGACCGACGCGGTGCCGGTGGCCGAGCTGCGCCGCGCCGAGGGCGAGCGGCGGCTGGCGGCGGCCGAGGCCGCCTACGAAGCCGCCGACAAATCCGATACCGCGGTGGAGGATGCCGCGCTCGACGCCATCCAGGCGGCCCGGGCGATGGTGGAGACGGCGGAGGCCTGATCCCGGCCAAGGGGGAGGGCGCTACGGCGCCCGGGCGGCGGCCACCCGCAGCCATTCCTGCGCCGGCATCCGGATTCCGGTCAGCCGCCAGCCGCCGCCCTCCATCCGCATGGTGAGACCCATGCTGCCCTCGCCGGCGGCGTGCAGGCGCAGCGTGACCTCGGTCGGGCTGTCCAGCCGGAACGACTGGAAATGCCAGTGCGCGCTGACCGGACCCTGCCGGGCCATGCGGATCAAGCTCGCCGGGGTCAGCACCACGGCCATCTCGTGCTGCGCGATGCCGGCGACGAAGGAAAACCCGAACGGCGCCAGCCCCTGCGGGCCGGCGGGCGCGCCCAGCGCGCTGGCCGCCAGCTGATGCGCCAGCCCGCGACGCAGCGCGGGAAAATCCACCAGCCGGTGCAGCGCCCGGACGTTGCCCTCCCGCGCCGCGCGGCGCAGCCGCAGCAGCGCGAAAGTAGGGCCGGCCACATAGAGACCGGCCAGAATCACCGCCGCGCCGGCCAGCGGGCCGATCATGCCCATTTCATGTTTGCGCTTCATGCGGGCCAGGGTAGTGCATTTGTATGAAGCAAGCCCTAATCGGCCGCTATGGCAAGCGGCTCAGCAACGCCGCCAGCCGCCGCGTCCGCGCGCCGAACAGCCGGTCGAGGTAATAGGATCCGGCGGCGCGGGCGATGGCCTCGGCGCGGGTCGGGTAGGGCACGATCATACTGGCCAGCGCCGAGATCGGCACCCGGCGCCCGATTGCCAGCGCCAGCCCGCCCAGCATCTCGCCGGCGCCCTCGGCCAGGATGCCGGCGCCCAGCACAAGCCCGCGCGCCACCACCAGCTTCACCAGCCCCTCCGGCGCCCGTTCCGCCTGGGCGCGGTCGGATTCGGCCAGCGGCCAGCGCAGGATGCGCGGGTCATGCCCGGCGGCGCGCGCTTCCGCCTCGGTCAGGCCGATCTGCGCCAGTTCCGGCATGGTGTAGGTCACCCGCGGGAAGGCGCGCAGATCGAGCCGCGCCGGCAGGCGGAACACCGCGCGACGGATCACGATCCCGGCGTGGTGCGCGGCCAGATGGGTGAAGGCGCGCGGTCCGATGCCCGCCGGGTCGGCGATGTCGCCCACCGCATAGACGCGCCGGTTGGTCAGGCTGCGCAGTCCGCGGTCGGTGGCGATGCCGGCGGCCGATGCCCGCACCCCGCCGGCCTCCAGCGCCAGCGCCGCCAGGTCCGCCCGGCGGCCGGTTGCCACCAGCAGATGGCTGCCCGTGATCCGCGAGCCGTCGGCCAGCACCAGGGTCGGGCCGGGTTCCACCGCGGCGACCGCCACCCCCTCCCGCAGCTGCACCCCGTTTTCCAGCAACGCCCCGCGCAGCAGGTTGGCGAGTTCCGGATCCTCCCGCCCGGCGATGCGGCCGGCCTCCACCACCGTCACCGGCACATCCAGCCCGGCGAAGGCATCGGCCAGCTCCAGCCCGATCGGCCCGCCGCCCAGGATCAGCAGATGCGCCGGCGGGGCGGGCAGGTCGAAGATGTTCGTGTGAGTCAGATAAGGGACCGTATCCAGCCCGGGAATCGGCGGAATGGCGGCGCGCGAGCCGGCGGCGATGACGATCCGCCGCGCGCGCAGCTCCCGCTCCCCCACCGCCAGCCGGTCGGGGGCGACGAAGCGGGCCTCGCCCGCGATCACCTCGGCGCCCAGCGCGCGGTAGCGGGCGGCGGAATCGGTTGGGGCGATGGCGGCGATGACCCCGGCCACATGGGCGCGCACCCCGGCCCAGTCGATGCGCGGCTCGGCCCACACGCCGAAGCGGCCGGCGCGGCGGGCGGCGCGGGCGGCGTGGGCGGCGGCCAGCAGCGCCTTGGAGGGCACGCAGCCGGCGTTGAGGCAATCCCCGCCCATGCGGTCACGCTCGATCAGGGCGACGCGCAAGCCCAGCCGGGCGGCGACCGCGGTGACCGAGAGCCCGCCGGCGCCGGCGCCGATGACGGCGATGTCGTAGCGCGCGGTCATTGCCGGCGCAGCTTTCGCCAGACGGTGGGTGCCACCGACAGGGCGGCAAGCGCGAGCAGCGGGCCGAGGATGCGCGGCGAGAACACCAGCGAGAGATCCGGCCGCCCCCCCGCCGCCAGCACGTCGCCCAGCCCGGCACCGATCCAGGCGAACACCATGGTCACCGGGATGATGCCGATCAGGGTGGCGAGCGCGTAGGGAAACAGGCGCATCCCGCACAGCGCGGCGCCCAGGTTGACCAGCCAGAACGGCACGATCGGCAGCAGGCGCAGCGCCAGCAGGTAGCGGAACCCGTCGCGTTCCAGGCCGGGGCGGATGCGGCTGAGCAGGCCCTGGGCGCGGCGGGCCATGAAGCCGGCCAGCGCGGTGCGGGCGATCGCGAACAGCGCCACCGCGCCGAGCGAGGCGCCGGCGACCGCCAGCGCGCCGCCGAGCGGAGCGCCGAACAGCAGCCCGGCGGTGACGGTGGCCAACGCCGATTCCGGGATCGAGAACGTCACGATCAGCGCATAGAGCAGCACGAAGAGGATCGGCGCGGCGAGCGGGTGGGCGGCGACGAGGGCGCGCAGCCATGCCTGGTGGCGACCGAGCGCGCTCCAGGTGAGGCTGTGCCAGAGACCGCTGCGCCAGAGCGCCAGGGCCAGCACGATCACAGCGAGGGCCAGCAGCAGCCGGTGGTGCTGTCGCATGGTCATGTCAGCCGCCGGGCCGCGGCGTTGGGTCGGGGCAGCGGAGCGGCATGGGCCTGCGGGTATGAGGGCGGGTGGTGGAGGGGGTTGGATTCGAACCAACGTAGGCGTGCGCCAACGGATTTACAGTCCGTCCCCTTTAGCCTCTCGGGCACCCCTCCGGCGTGAGGCGCGGGGTAGAGCCTTTGGCGGGGGCTTGTCAACGAAGCGCGCGCCCCCCCATGACGATCGGGCCGCGGCGTGCTATATGATAGACAAATGACGGTGGGGCCGGTCGGCGCCCGGGCCGTCATGGGTGGCATCGTTCCATTTGGAGGCAGGATCGGCGGGCGCGGCCGTCCGCCGTTTCGCGCGAGGTAAAGGGACGTGATGACGGGATCGGCTGGCAAGGTATCGGCGGGCAAGGGCGGGACCAAGGGCGCGCCCCTGGAAGCGCCCCTGGGTAAGGCGGCGGTGCGGCCGGCGGCGAAAGCCTCGGCGGACGGGCTGGCGGCGGTGAAGCTGAGCGAGAAGCCGGCCGCGGCCGGGAAAGCCGCGCCGCCCAAGCCGGCCGCGGCGGCGAAACCGGC
>JBMFXF010000033.1:0-19132 GCA_049964515.1 Acetobacteraceae bacterium
GCCGGCGCGGCGGGGGCGATGACGTTGCGCCCCGGCGACGGGCGGGTGGTCGATCTCTCCGCGCCGGTGGCCAATGTATTCGTGGCCAATCCGGCGGTGGCGCAGGCGCGGCCGGCCAGCCCGTCCAGCCTGTTCGTGTTCGGTATTGCACCGGGGCACACCACCATCGCGGCGCTGGACAGCAACGGCCATCCGGTGGCGATGCTGCGGGTGGCGGTGGTGCCCTCGCAGCAGGTGGCCGGGGAGGCGCGGGCGGCGCTGGCGCGGGTGCTGCCGGGGGTGGCGCTTTCGGTGGCGCAGGAGCCGAACGGGCTGCTGGTGACCGGCACGGTGGCCACCCCGGCGGAGGCGGCGCGCGCGATCGCGGTGGCGCGCGGCTTCGTGCCGGCCGGGCAGAGCGTGGACAATCAGATCACGGTGCGCGCCTCGGTTCAGGTGACGTTGCAGGTGCGGATCGTGCAGATGTCGCGGACGATCAGCAACAAGCTGGGGATCAACTGGCAGGCGCTGGGGACGATCGGGAGCATCGGCACCATCGGGATCGGCGTCGCCTCGGCCGGGGATGGACTCCTGAACCTGGCGACGAACGGAAACGTGCCGGCGTCAGCGTTTTCCAACGCGGGCCAGTACTCGCTGAAATCCGTCAACCTCAACGGCACCTTGGACGCGCTGGCGCAGGACGGCCTGGTGCGGATGCTGGCGGAACCGAACCTGACGGTGATGAGCGGGCAGAAGGCCAGCTTCCTGGTCGGCGGGCAGTTCCCGGTGCCGATCCCGGCCGGCCCCAACAACGGCGTGACCATCACCTACAAGAATTTCGGCGTCTCGCTGAATTTCCGCCCTACCGTGTTCAGCCACGACCGCATCGCCATCCATGTCGCCCCCGAGGTCAGCCAGATCAGCAACGCCAACGCGGTGAGCATCGCCGCCGGCAACGCCACCTTCGTGGTGCCCTCGCTCACCGTGAGCCGCGCCGAGACCACCGTGCAGCTGGGCAGCGGGCAGAGCTTCGCCATCGGCGGGCTGTTGCAGGACACCATCAACGACGGCGCCAGCGGCATCCCGAACCTGAGCAACGTGCCGATCCTGGGGGCGCTGTTCCGCGATGACCAGTTCAGCCGCCAGCAGACCGAGCTGGTGATCATCGTCACCCCGATCATCGTCCGCCCGGTGGACAACCCGGCCGCGCTGCAGGTCCCGGCGCCGCATTACCACGCGCCCTCCGATTTCGACCGGCTGCTGCGGATGCGCCAGCTCGGCCGGCGCGACCCCTCCCTGCCACGGCATGTGCCCGGCGAAGCGGGGTTCATCCTGAAATGACCAGCACCCTCCGCCCGCTGACCCTGTTGCTCTGCCTCGCCCTCGGCGGCTGCCACGAATACGATACGTACAACCGCCCCGGCGTCTGGCATCCGGATGATGCCAACGCCGCCAACATCGCGGCCATGGCCTCGCGCCCGGGCGATCTCATCCGCGGCCACGGCGCCGGCGACAGCGACGGCCGGGCCGCGGTCGGCGCCATCGATCGCTTGTGGCCGGAAGCCCCCCCGGCCTCCAGCGCCACCCCGACCGCCGCCAAGGGCTTCGCCAAGCCGCTCAGCGCCGGCGTCAAGGCGGGCGCACCGTGACCGAGGCGCGCCCCGACCGCCCCGGCATGATCGCCTTCGCCGCCGACGGGCAGACCGAGATCGCGCTGCGCGACGGGCTGGCCGAGGCGGTCAGCGCCGCGCTCGACATCCGCCGCGGCGGCATCCACGCCGCCATCGCCGCGATGCAGAAATCCGCCACGCCGCGGGTGCTGATCGTCGATCTCGGCGGCCAGGACGATCCCCTCTCCGCGCTGGCGGCGCTGGCCGAGGTGAGCGAACCCGACGTGATCGTGCTGGCGATCGGCGATCCCACGGATCTCGATTTCTACCGCGCTCTGACCCGCGGCCTCGGCATCCGCGACTACCTGCCGAAGCCGCTCACCCGGGACAAGGTGGCGCTGCATTTCGCCCCCGTCGTCTCCGGCCAGGCGGTCTCGGAACAAAGCGTTCTGGGCAGCCAGGTCATCACCATCACCGGCGCCCGCGGCGGCACCGGGGCAAGCACGGTGGCGCTCAACCTCGCCTGGCATTTCGGCGTGCTGGCGCGTCGGCACACCGTGCTGCTGGACCCCGACCTCTACATGGGCGTGGCGAGCTTCCTGCTGAACCTGCGCCCCGGCGCCGGCCTGCGCCAGGCGCTGGAAACCCCCGAGCGCATCGACAGCCTGCTGGCCGAGCGCGCCGCCGTCCCCGCTTCGGACCGGCTGCATGTTCTGGCCGCGCACGAGAAACTGACCGCCCCGCTGGCGCCGGCCCCGGGCGCCGCGGCAGCCCTCCTGGAAGCGCTGCGTAAGCGCTATAATTTCATCGTCGCCGACGTGCCGTTCCGCCCCGACCCGCTGTTCCGCGAGCTGCTGGACCTCGCCAACCAGCGGGTGATCGTGATGGAACCCACGCTGGCCTCGCTGCGCGACGCGCTGCGGCTGCTGGCGCTGCCGGCGACCCCCGGGCAGAGCCGGCGCGCCATCGTGGTGCTGAACCGGGCGGCGAGTTCGGGTGGCATCACCCGCCGCCAGGTGGAGGAGGCGCTGGGCGTCTCGGTGGATGTGGCGATCCCGAATCTGCCCCGTCAGATCAGTGCCGCGGCCACTCTGGGCGAGCCGGCGATCGGCAAGCACGCGGGGTTTCGCGCCGCCATCGCCGAGCTCGCGCGTCAGGCCGCGCCGGTGCGCTTGGCCGAGGCCGCCTCGGCCGCCCCACCGCCGTCCAGGGCGGGCTTCAGCCTGCGCCGCCTGCTGCGGCCGGCCGCCTGACCCCATGGACAAGCCCCGAGCGGGCGCGTAGCAGCCGGGTCATGTCCCAGTCCTTCGATCTCATCATCATCGGTGCCGGTCCTGGCGGCTATGTCTGCGCGCTGCGCGCCGCCCAGCTCGGCCTCAGCGTGGCCTGCGTGGAGAAGCGGCCGACCCTGGGCGGCACCTGCCTCAACGTCGGCTGCATCCCGTCCAAGGCGCTGCTGCAATCGTCGGAAAACTACGCCGCGCTGACGCATGATTTCGCCGCCCACGGCATCACCGCCGGCGCGGTCACGCTGGATCTGGCCAGGATGCAGGCGCGCAAGGCCGAAGTGGTCGGCGCCAACGTGAAGGGCGTGGAGTTCCTGTTCCGCAAGAACAAGATCACCTGGCTCAAGGGAGAGGCAAGCATTCCCGCCCCCGGCCGCGTCAGCGTCGCCGGCACCGACTACGAAGCCAAGCACATCGTCATCGCCACCGGCAGCGAATCCACCCCCCTGCCCGGCGTCGCGGTCGATGAACGACGTATCGTCTCCTCGACCGGGGGGCTGGAACTCGCCACCGTCCCACGCCATCTGGTGGTGATCGGGGGCGGCTATATCGGCCTCGAGCTCGGCTCGGTCTGGCGTCGCCTCGGCGCCGAGGTCACGGTGGTGGAGTTCCTCGATCGCATCGTCCCCACCATGGACGGCGAGGTGGCGCAGGCCTTCCAGCGCATCCTCGCCCGCCAGGGACTGAAGTTCCGCCTCGGCACCCGGGTGACCGAGGCGACTGCCACCGAGACCGGCGTCTCCTTGCGTCTGGAGCCAGCCAAAGGCGGCCCTGCCGAGACGCTGGAGGCCGACATCGTTCTGGTCGCGGTCGGCCGCCGCGCCGTCACCGCGGGGCTCGGCCTCGATGCGCTCGGCGTGGCCCGCGACGCGCGCGGACGGATCGTCACCGACGCCCATTACGCCACCAACATCCAAGGCATCTACGCGCTCGGGGATGTGATCGCCGGCCCGATGCTCGCCCACAAGGCCGAGGACGAGGGCGTCGCCCTCGCCGAACGCCTGGCCGGCCAGGCCGGTCATGTGAACTACGAGGTGATTCCGGGCATCGTGTACACTTGGCCCGAGGTCGCCGCCGTCGGCCGCACCGAGGAGGAGTTGAAGGCAGCCGGCACCGCTTACAGGACCGGCAAGTTCCCATTCACCGCCAACGGCCGCGCCCGGGCGCTGGGCGATACCGACGGCTTCGTGAAAATCCTGGCCGACGCGACCACCGACCGGCTGCTCGGCGCGCATATCATCGGCCCGGATGCCGGCACCCTGATCGCCGAACTCGCCACCGCGATGGAGTTCGGCGCTTCGGCCGAGGATGTCGCCCGCATCTGTCACGCCCACCCGACCTTGTCGGAAGCGGTGAAGGAAGCCGCCCTCGCAGTCGATGGCCGGGCGCTCCATATCTGAGCGCCTACCGCCGATCGCCCTGACGATGGGCGATCCGGCCGGCATCGGCGGTGAGCTGACGCTGAAGGCGTGGCTTGCCCGCCGCCACACCGGGCCGGTCTTCGTGGCGCTTGACGATCCGGATCGGCTGCGCGCCCTTGCGCGGGCCCTCGATCTGCCGGTTCGCATCGCCGCGCAGGGTGACCCCGCAGGATTTCCCGACGCACTGCCGGTGCATCCGGTGCCACTCGCCGTTCCCGCGCTCCCTGGCCAGCCCGATGCGGCCAACGCCCCGGCGGTCATTCGATCGATCGAGACGGCCGTGCGCATGACCCTCGCTGGGCAGGCCCGGGCGATCGTGACCAACCCGATCAACAAGGCGGCGCTGTATGGCGCCGGCTTCGGCTACCCCGGCCACACCGAATTCCTGGCCGCCCTGACCGGGTCGAGCGGGCAACAGGAGATGATGCTCGCCATCCCCGGGTTGCGTGTGGTGCCGGTCACCGTGCACCAGAGCTTGCGCTCGGCGATCGCGGCGCTGACCCCGGCGCGGATCCTGGCCGCCGCCCGCACCACCGCCGCGGCGCTGCGACGCGACTTCGCCATCCCCCACCCGCGGTTGGCGATCGCCGGATTGAACCCCCACGCCGGGGAGGACGGCGCGCTCGGCCGCGAGGAGCGCGACCTGATTGCCCCGGCTATTGCCACGTTGATCGCGGAAGGGGAGCGGGTGTCCGGCCCGTGGCCGCCGGATACGATGTTCACCGCCAAGGCGCGCGCGCGCTATGACGCCGCGATCTGCATGTACCACGACCAGGCGTTGATCCCTCTCAAAACCCTTGACATCGATCGCGGGGTGAATATAACGTTGGGTCTGCCGATCGTGCGCACGTCTCCCGATCATGGCACGGCGTTCGACATTGCCGGCAAGGGCGTTGCCAATCCCGCCAGCCTTCTTGCCGCACTTGACCTTGCGGGCAGTCTCTCGGAGCGCCGATGATCCGTTGCTCTTCCGTTCAGCGCACGGCCCGCGGCAGGCGCGCAGCTGCCCGAGGCCGGGAAGCCGAATCGCTCGCTGCACAAGCGCTGGAGCGGGAGGGGTGGGAGATTCTGGGGCGGCGGGTTCGCACCGACGCCGGTGAAATCGATCTTCTTGCCCAGCGTGCCGGGTTCATGTCGGTGGTCGAGGTGAAAGCCCGCCGAAGCCTGGCGGATGCCGCCCATTCGCTCAGCGTGCGTCAGCAACAGCGGTTGTTCGACGCGACCGAGATCGTCCTCGCCGAACACCCCGACTGGGGAACGGAAGGGGTTCGCTTCGATATGATCGTGGTGGACGCGGCCAACACCGTCCGGCGCATCAAAGATGCGTTTCGGGGGGGGATGATGGCGTAGCGGCGCCGCCCGGCACCCACACACCGGCGCCAGTATCATCGAGGGCCCGGGCCAGCACGAACAGGTAGTCAGACAGGCGGTTCAGGTAACGCCGGGACGCAGGCGTGACATGCTCCACGGCGGCCAGACGAATGACCTCGCGCTCGGCCCGGCGGGCGATCGTCCGCGCCAGATGGGCAGCCGCCGATCCCGGCGAGCCGCCGGGCATGATGAAGCTGGTCAAAGCCGGCAATGCCGCATTCATTGCGGCAATCTCCTCCTCAAGCCGCGACACTGCGGCATCCGTCATCCGCAGACGCGATCCCCCCTCCCCTGGCACCGCAAGATCGGCGCCGAGGTCGAAAAGTTCGTTCTGCCGCTGCGCGAGAGCCGCATCCGGAGTGCGCCCGCCGAGTACGGAGCGGATCATCCCGATCGCGGCGTTGGTCTCATCCACCGCGCCGATGGCCTCGATCCGGAGCGACTCCTTGCCAACCCGGCTACCGTCGCCGAGCGAGGTCATGCCGCCATCGCCCCCGCGCGTCACCACCCGGTCGATCCGCACCGGACCCGAGGAATCGCGCCTAGCCATTGCTGGACGGCCTGGACTGATCGTTCAAACCCATCTCCATCCTCGAACCGGGAGCGGCCGGCAGCAGGGCCGACCGCCCCCCCGATCAGGTCACGATTTCGCCGCGTGCAGCCCTTTCGCCAACGCGGCCTTCTCGCAGACGTATGAGCCATGCTTGGTCTTGCCGAAATATTTCGAGCCGGCGGAATGGAATGCCTTGCTGCCGCGGGCGCGCCAGACCACCTTGTCAGTGCCACATGCGCGCTTGGCCGCGGCCTCGGTCCTGTAGCCCTGTAGCGCCGTGCCGGCGGCATGATGCGCCATGGATTTGGTGTGATGGGCGGCCTGCGCCCCCGCCAGGGAAATCAGAGCCAGGGCGAGGCCGAACAAGGCCGGGCGGAGCCCGTTCCGCAGCGCCGGCAAAAATCGCGACAGAGCCATCAGGTGGTCACTCCTTGGTGTGGTGCGGGTGTCCCCGCGCCGCTGGTAAACCGCGCGGGGACGGCAAAATCAGGGCCGAACCGGGGCATAGCTGCGATTTCCCCGCTGCAACCGACCCGCTGCGGTGCTAGCCTCTCCTGGCTTTAACCCAAACCGAGGGAGAGTTCCAGGATGGCTCGCGTCGCATTGGTCACCGGCGGCTCGCGCGGCATCGGTGCCGAGATCAGCCGCGCGCTCGCCGCGCAAGGCCGCACCGTGATCGCCAACTACGCCGGCAACGAGGCCGCCGCGGAAGCATTCCATGCCGAAACTGGCATTCCGGTGGTGCGCTTCGACGTCTCCGATTTCGAAGCCTGCAAGGCGGCGATCGCCGGCATCGTGGAGCGTTACGGACCGGTCGAAATTCTGGTCAACAACGCCGGCATCACCCGCGACGGCACGCTGGCGCGCATGTCGCGCGAGATGTGGGACGCCGTCATCGATACCAATCTCGGCTCCTGCTACAATCTGTGCAAGCTGACCTTCGACGGGATGCGCGAGCGCAAGTTCGGGCGCATCGTCAACGTCGGCAGCATCAACGGCCAAGCCGGGCAGTACGGGCAGGTGAACTACGCCGCCGCCAAATCGGGCATCCACGGATTCACCAAGGCTCTTGCGCAGGAAGGCGCACGCTACGGGATCACCGTGAACGCGATCGCGCCCGGCTATGTGGATACCGAGATGGTCCGCGCGGTGCCGGCCGATGTGCTGGCCAAGATCGTCGCCCGCATCCCGGTCGGCCGGCTCGGCCATGCCGAAGACATCGCGCGCGGCGTCGCGTTCCTGACCGCCGATGATGCGAGCTTCATCACCGGCAGCACGCTGTCGATCAACGGCGGCCAACACATGTACTGACCGCTAACCCAGGCGCGGCGCGTTAGGCGCGCCGTGCCTGGGCCGTGCCGCGGCTCAGCGGGACCGGGAGGTGCTTGATGAAATCCTTCGGCACCACCTGCCAGGTCTGTGCAACCGTCCGGTCCCATTCGTGCAGCAATCGGGTCGCGTAGCGCGAGTTCGTCTCCTTCACATGGCGGGCGACCAGATCCCGCATCACCTTGTTCCAGTGCGGATGCGCGATCCGCTGCCATAGCAGCGTATCGGGATTGACCCGCTTCTCGAACAAGTCCTCGGGATCATAGACAAACGCCATGCCGCCGGTGAAACCGGCGCCGAAATTGTCGCCGACGGGTCCCAGGATCACCGCGGTGCCGCCGGTCATGTATTCGCACCCGTTCGAGCCACAGCCTTCCACCACCGCCTCGGCACCGGAGTTGCGTACCGCGAAACGTTCACCAGCTTGGCCGGCCGCGAACAATGCGCCGGCGGTGGCCCCATACAGCACCGTGTTGCCGATGATGGTGTTGTGCTGGCTCAGCAGCGTGGAGGAGGGCGCCGGCCGGATCACGATGGTTGCCCCGGACAGGCCCTTGCCGACGTAGTCGTTGGCGTCGCCGAACAGCTCGAGCTTCAGCCCCTGCACCGCAAACGCCCCGAGCGACTGCCCCGCCGACCCGCGCAGCCGCACCGTCAGATGCCCCGGTTGCAGGCCAAACATCCCGAACCGGCGGGTGATGCGCGAGGAGATTTTGGTGCCGATCGCGCGATGCGTGTTGCGGATGGTGTATTGCAACTGCATCTTCTCGCCGTGTTCGAACAGGGCCGCGGCGTCCGCGATCATCTGCGCATCCAGGGTGTCCGGCACCTCGTTGCGCCCATCCAAGGTACAGTAGCGTGCATAGGGCCCGGGATCCGCCTGCGCCAGCAGCGGGTTGAGGTCGAGATCGTCAAGGATGTCAGCGCCGCGGCTGACCTGATGCAACAGATCGGTTCGTCCGATCACCTCGGCCAGGGTGCGGAAGCCGAGCTCGGCCAGGATGTGGCGCACATCGTCGGCAACGAAGGAGAACAGATTGATGACCTTCTCCGGCGTGCCCTCGAATTTGGCGCGCAACGCCTCGTCCTGGGTGCAGACACCCACCGGGCAGGTGTTGGAATGGCACTGGCGCACCATGATGCAACCCATCGCCACCAGCGAGGCGGTGCCGATGCCGAATTCCTCGGCGCCCAGCATGGCCGCGATCACCACATCGCGCCCGGTCTTGATGCCGCCGTCGGTGCGCAGCTTCACCCGATGGCGCAACCGGTTCAGCATCAGCACCTGGTGGGTCTCCGAGAGACCCATCTCCCACGGGAGTCCGGCGTATTTGATGGAGCTCTGCGGGGATGCGCCGGTGCCGCCGGAATGGCCGGAGATCAGGATCGCATCCGCCTTCGCCTTTGCCACGCCGGCCGCGATGGTGCCGATTCCGGATCGCGAAACCAGCTTCACGCAGACCGTGGCATCCGGATTGATCTGCTTGAGGTCGTAGATCAGCTGCGCCAGATCCTCGATCGAGTAGATGTCGTGATGCGGCGGCGGCGAGATCAGCATCACGCCGGGCGTGGAGTGCCGCAGCCGCCCGATCAGCGCCGAGACCTTGATTCCCGGCAGTTGCCCGCCCTCCCCCGGCTTGGCGCCCTGCGCGACCTTGATCTCGATCTCGCGGCAGTTGTTCAGATACTCCGCGGTAACGCCGAATCGCCCGGAGGCGATCTGCTTGATCGCCGAGGACGAGTTGTCACCGTTCGGGCGCGGTTTGTAGCGGGCCGGGTCCTCGCCGCCCTCGCCGGAATCCGACTTGGCGCCGATCCGGTTCATTGCGATCGAGAGCGTCTCGTGCGCTTCCGGCGACAGCGCGCCGAGGCTGATGCCCGGTGCCACCAGGCGCTTGCGGATCTCGGTGACGCTCTCCACCTCGTCCACCGGGATCGGGGTGCGTCCTTCGCGGCGGAAATCCAGCAGGTCCCGCGGCGCGATCGGCGGCAGCTTGCGCACCGCCTCGGCATAGCGCCGATAGAGCGCGAAACTGTCGGAAGCCACCGCCGATTGCAGCATGTGGATCAATGCCGGGTCGAAGCCGTGCGTCTCCCCGCCATGCCGGCGCAGCTTGTAGACGCCGCCCACCGGCAGCGCCACCGCGTCCTCGTTCCAGGCCAGCGCGTGCTGGTCGAGCACCTTGCGCGCGATGCCTGGCAGGCCGATGCCGGAGATGCGCGAGGTCATCCCGGGGAAGAACTCGGCCACCAGGGAGCGGGACAGCCCGACCGCCTCGAAATTATAGCCGCCGCGATAGGAGGAGATCACCGAGATGCCCATTTTGGACATCACCTTGAGCAAACCCTTGTCCACCGCCTTCTTGTAGCGCGTTACCGCCTGTTTCAGCGTGACGTCGCCGAACAGGCCGCGCCGGTGCCGATCGGCGATGGATTCCTGCGCGAGATAGGCGTTCACGGTGGTCGCGCCGACGCCGATCAAGACCGCGAAATAATGTACGTCCATGCACTCGGCACTGCGCACGTTGAGGCTGGTAAACGTCCGCAGCGACTGACGCACCAGATGGGTGTGCACCGCCCCGGTCGCCAGAATCATCGGGATCGCGGCGCGCTCGGCGTCTGCCGCCTCGTCGGTGACGATGACATGGGTGCAGCCGGCGCGAACGCCCTCCTCAGCCTCGCGGCGGATACGCTCGATCGCGGCGCGCAGCCCGGCCTCCCCATCGGCCACCGGGAAGGTCGCATCCACCACCGCCACCGACCGGCCCATGAAGGCGCGCATGGCCTGGAACTCGGCGGTGGACAGCACCGGGGAATCCAGCTGCAACAGGTCGCACTGGCTGGCATCCTCGTCCAGCACGTTGCCGAGATTGCCGAGCCGGGTCTTGAGCGTCATCACCCGCGTCTCACGCAGGGAGTCGATCGGCGGGTTGGTGACCTGGCTGAAGGTCTGGCGGAAGAAATGATGCAGCCCACGGTAGCGGTCGGACAGCACCGCGATCGGCGTGTCATCGCCCATCGAGCCGACCGGCTCCTGTGCGTCCTCCACCATCGGGTGCAGGATCAGCTCCTGCTCCTCGAGCGTGAAGCCCACCGCGACCTGACGGCGGCGCAGCGCCTCGCCCTCGTACAGCACCGGCTCGGCGGCGTCGGTCTTGACGATGCGGTCGATCTCGGTGATCCGCTTGGTCCAGGCGCCGAAATCCTGGCGCGCGGCGAGCAGATCGCGCAGCTCCTCGTCGCGATAAAAGCGCGCGGCGGCGAAATCCACCGCGATGGTCTGGCCTGGGCCGACCCGGCCCTTCTCGGCGATACGCTCCTGATCGAGCTTCACCATTCCGGTTTCCGAACCGACGATCAGCAGCTTGTCGGTGGTGATGGTGTAGCGCAGCGGGCGCAGGCCATTGCGGTCGAGACCCGCGATCGCCCAGCGCCCGTCGGTCGCGGCGATCGCCGCCGGCCCGTCCCAGGGCTCCATCACCGCGTTGCAGTAAAGGAACATGTCGCGGTGCGCCGGCTTCATCGTCGCATCCTGGCCGATCGAGGCCGGGATCATCAGCGCCTTGGCCATCGGCGCGTCGCGTCCGGCGTGGCAGAGCAACTCGAACACATTGTCCAGGGTCGCGGTATCCGAGCCACCGGCCTGCACCACCGGCTTCACATCCTCCATCCACGCCCCCAGCGCCTCGGCCGCCAGGCGGGTCTCGTGCGCCTTCATCCAGTTGATGTTGCCGGTGACGGTATTGATCTCGCCGTTATGGGCCAGCATCCGGAACGGCTGCGCCAGCCGCCAGGTGGGAAACGTGTTGGTCGAGTAGCGTTGGTGGTAGATGGCGAAGCGGGAGACGAAGCGCGGATCGTTGAGGTCGGGGTAGAACTCCGTCAGGTGCTCGGCGAGGAACATCCCCTTGTAGATGATCGAGCGCGAGGACAACGAGCAGAAATAGAGCTCCGGGATCTGCGCCGCGATCGCCTGTTTCTCGATCCGCCGGCGGATCACATAGAGGTCGCGCTCGAAACTGTCCGGGTCCCCGCCCTTGGGGTTCCACAGCATGATCTGCTCGATCTCAGGGCGGGTGGCGTTCGCCTTCTCGCCGATGCATTCGACGTTGATCGGCACCTGGCGCCAGCCGTAGATCAGGTAGCCGAAATTCAGGATTTCGGTTTCCACGATCTGTCGGCAGCGTTCCTGCGCGCCGAGGTCGGTCTTGGGCAGGAACACCTGGCCCACCGCGATCGGCCCCGGCATCAGCCGGGCGCCGCCGCGCTGCACCGCGTCGGCGAAAAAGTCCTGCGGGATCTCGATATGGATGCCGGCGCCGTCGCCGGTCTTGCCGTCGGCATCCACGGCGCCGCGGTGCCAGACCGCTTTCAGCGCGTCGATACCGGCCTGCACCACATCCCGCCGTGGGGTGCCGTCCAGTGAGGCGATCAGGCCGACGCCGCAGGCATCGTGTTCCTGCGCCGGGTCGTAGCTGTGGCGCAGCGCGGCGGTGTTCTTCTCCCATGCGGCGAGGAACTCGGCGGCGGATTCGATCCGGTCGGTCATGGTCCTGTCCTCCGTCATGTCATTCGGCCGCCGCCGGCAGCGCACGCTGCTGCGTCACGAACTCATGGATTCGCTTCGCCGCGTCCCGCCCGTCGCGGATCGCCCATACCACCAGCGAGGCCCCGCGCACGATGTCACCGGCGGCGAACACCCCGGGCAGGCTGGTCATGAAGCTGCGCGAATTGATGCGCAGCGTGCCCCAGCGCGTGACCTCGAGCCCCTTCTCGCCGAACATCGCCGGCAGGTCCTCGGGGTCGAAGCCCAACGCCTTGATGACGAGATCGGCCGGCTCGGTGAAATGACTGCCGGGAATCGGTTCCACCGCCTGCCGGCCGGAACTGTCGGGCAAGCCCAGATGCATCCGTGCGGCGCGCACCCCGGTGACCGACGTATCGCCCAGGAACGCCTCGGGCGCGGAGAGCCAGACGAACTCCACCCCTTCCTCCTCGGCGTTCTTCACCTCCCGCATCGAACCGGGCATGTTTGCGCGATCGCGCCGGTAGAGGCACCGCACCGAGGCCGCGCCCTGACGCACCGCGGTGCGCACGCAATCCATCGCGGTATCGCCGCCGCCGATCACCACCACCCGTTTTCCGGCCGCGTTCAACAGCCCGGACTTGAACTCGGGTACCGTGTCGCCCAGATTGTCGCGGTTGGATGCGATCAGGAAATCCAGCGCCGGAACGATGCCCGCCAGCCCCGCCCCCGGCCCGCCGATCTCGCGCGGCTTGTAAACCCCGGTCGCGATCAGCACCGCGTCGTGGCGCCGGCGGAGCTCGTCGAGGCTGACATCGCGGCCGACCGCGCAGTTCAGCACGAAGCGGATGCCCGACGCCTCGGCCAGCGCGTGCCGGCGCAGCACCACCTGCTTCTCGAGCTTGAAATTGGGGATGCCGTATATCAACAGCCCGCCGGCGCGATCGTAGCGGTCGTAGAGCGTCACCTGATAGCCGCGCCGGCGCAGTTCCTCGGCCGCCGCCATCCCGCCCGGCCCGGCGCCGATGATGCCGACCGAGGCATCGCGCTCCTGCCGCGGGACGATCGGCTTGACCCAGCCGCGATCGAAGGCGGTATCGGTGATGTAGCGCTCCACCGCGCCGATGGTGACGCTCTCGAAGCCTTTCTCGATGACGCAGTTGCCTTCGCACAGCCGGTCCTGCGGGCAGATGCGGCCGCAGATCTCGGGGAAATTGTTGGTCGCCGCGGCGACCTCGTAGGCTTCCTCGAGCCGCCCCTCGGCGGTCAGCTTCAGCCAGTCGGGGATGTTGTTATGCAGCGGGCAATGCACCGAACAGAACGGCACCCCGCACTGGCTGCACCGGCTGGCCTGACGGGCGGCTTCCTGATCGGCGAAGATGCGATAGATCTCGCTGAAATCCCGGGCGCGCTCGGCCACCGCGCGCTTTTCCGGCGTCTGTTGCGGCGTATTGACAAACCGCAGCATGTGCTCCGGCATGGCGCGATCCCCTTCCTGGCTGCGGCGCGGTCCCTCATACCCGAGACCACCCGGCAAGAGAAGAGGGAAAGGGCCGATCAGGTCAGTTTTTCTGCCTCAATCCTGCCGTCGTAGAGCGAGGCCGACCCGCTCCCGACCGAATCAGGCCGCAGAAAGGTCCGTATCGGGTCTTTTCTCGTTCCCCTCCGGCCAGACCCTCCGTCCGCCGCCCGGGCGAAACCGCGCCAAGTAGGCCGGGACCACCAGATCCATCGGCGTCGCCGCGATGCCGAGAGCGGCGAGATCGGGCTCCCCTGGGGCCACCACGTTGTCCCGTTCCAGCATCGCCAGCTGGTCACGGGTGAACGGCTTGCCGGGCACAAGCTCGCCAAGTCGCGCCTGCAGCCGGGCGATCCCCGTCGGTATTGTCACCAGCGGCTTGTCCCGCCCGGTCCAGCGCAGGATCGCCTCCAGCAGGGCGCGGAAGCTGCGAACCTCCGGCCCGCCCAGCGCGAACACCTGCCCAGCCGCATCCGGGCGGGTGAGCCCGGCCAGCACCGCATCGGCCACATCGCCGACATAGACGGGCTGGAACTTCGTCGCTCCGGCGATCACCGGCATCACCGGGGAAATCCGCGCCAGTCCGGCGAAGCGGTTGAAGAACCGATCCTCCGGCCCGAAGACGATGGACGGGCGCAGGATGGTGGCGGCGGGGAAGGCGGACCGCACCGCCTGCTCGCCGGCGGCCTTGCTGCGGCCGTAGGCGCTGGGGCTCGCCGGGTCGGCGCCGAGCGCGGAGAGATGCACCAGCCGCTCCACCCCCGCCGCCGCGGCGAGCCGCGCGATCCGCCCCGCCCCCTCGGCATGGATCCGGTCGAAATCTCCGGCGCGGTGTTCGGCCAGGATTCCGGCCAGATTCACCACCCACCGCGCTCCCGCGACGGCGCGGGCCACATCGGCCTCCACCGTCACCGGCGCGAAGATCGGCACGATCTGCCCGACCGCGCCCATCGGCTTCAGCGCCGCCGCCGCCAGCGGGTCCCGCCCGGCCACCCGCACGGTGAGGCCGCGGCGGGCCAGTCGCTGAACGACATAGCGGCCGATGAAGCCGGCGCCACCGAACACGGTGGCGATCTGACGGTGGGACATGGGGCGCTCCCGCAGCTGCTCGTTCCGGCCCGGGTGATAGAAGCCACGACGGGGCGGCTCAAGGGCCGCTTTGACCTTCCTGCCGGGGCGACCTATTCACCCCGCACGATGGGGCGTCGCCAAGTGGTAAGGCAGCGGATTTTGATTCCGCCATGCGGAGGTTCGAATCCTCCCGCCCCAGCCAGCCGGCTTACGCCGCCTTCGGTCGCACCCCCAGGATATGCGCGATCGCGTAGGTCAAATCCGGGCGGTTCAGCGTATAGAAATGGAACTCGTCCACCCCGTTGGCCTGCAGCAGCCGCACCTGCTCGGCGGCCACCACCGCTGCCACCATGCGGCGGATCTCGGGATCGTCCTCGGTCCCCTCGAACAGCCGGGCCAGCCAGGGCGGCACCGAGGTTCCGCAGGCGGCCGAGAATTTCGCCGCCTGGACGAAATTCGACACCGGCATGATCCCCGGCACGATCGGCGCCGTGATCCCGGCGGCCTGCGCCCGATCCAGAAACCGCAGATAGAGATCGGTATCGAAGAAATACTGGGTGATCGCGCGCGAGGCCCCGGCATCGAGCTTGCGCTTGAGGTTATCGAGGTCGGCCTCCGGGCTGACCGCCGCCGGATGGGTCTCGGGGTAGGCGGCGACCGAAATCTCGAACGGGGCGATGGCACGCAGCCCGGCCACCAGATCGGCGGCGAAGGCGTAGCCATCGGGATGCGGCGTGTAGGGCACACCGGGCGGCGCATCCCCGCGCAGGGCGACGATGTGGCGAACCCCGGCGTCCCAGTAGCGGCGGGCCACCGCATCCACCTCGGCGCGGGTGGCGCCCACGCAGGTCAGATGCGCCGCCGGGGTCAGCGCGGTTTCAGCCAGGATGCGGCTGACGGTGTGGTGGGTGCGCGCCTGGGTGGACCCGCCGGCGCCATAGGTGACCGAGACGAAGCGCGGGCCGAGCGGCTCGAGGCGACGGATGCAGGCCCAGAGCTGGGCCTCCAGCGCCTCGCTGCGGGGGGGGAAAAACTCGAAGGAGAGCGCGGGCGCGGCCCCGCCCAGCAACGGGGCGGGCAGGCCCGCCACGCGGGGGCCGGTCAGCCAGCGGGACAGCGCGGGTTGGTCGATGCTCATGCGGGGCCTCGTGGCGGGCCGCCCCGGTATCGCGGCGCGGTCGGGCGCGCAAGCGGGGCGGCTGAAACAGCGCTGTAACCGCAGCGGTGGCACAGCATCCCCGGGCGCCCTGCCGCGCCGGATGGGATGAGACCGTGCTGAACAAACCCCGCGCCTGGCTGCGCCGGTGGCGGACCGCTCCAAGGCCCGCGGCGGAGCCGTCGCTGCCGCAGGATCGGATCGATCGCATGTATGTTTCGCTGAGACGCCGCCTGTCGGACCGGATCGAGGATGTGCTGGACGAAGCCTGCGGGATCGGCGACCTGCAGACCGCCGAGGAGCTGCTTTCGGTGCTGGAGCTGATGGCCGGCCGGCCGCCGCGCCTGCTGGGCCGGGAGCGTCGGGCGCGCACCGAGCGGCTGGCGCAGCTGCGTCAGGAAGTGACGCGGCTGCGCGATCGCAACACCCGCCGCCGGCGCCCCGCGGTGGCGCAGGGGCAGAGCCTGGCCGGAGAGTAGCGGCCCCGCCTCAATCGTCCCGTGCGCCGATGGTCCGCGCTTTGAACTCTTCCGGCACCGCGGCGCCGAAATCGGTGAAGGCCCGCTTGACCGCCTCCACCGTGCCGCCGAACACCTGCTTGCGGTTTTCGCGCGCCCAGACGGCGGACCCGGCGACGCTGTCCAGCGCGCCCTGGAACTGGGGCATCACGTAGCGGGCGAACAACTCGTAGCTGCGCATAGTCTGCTCGCGATTGGCCCATTCATGGGCGCGGAACAGAATGCCGCCGAAGCCGCCCTGGCTGTATTCCAGCAACCGACGGATGCCCTTCGCCACCGTCTCCGGCGAGCCGACCAGGGTGGTGCCCATGGCCACCCCCTCGCGCAGCGGATCGTCGGACCGGCCCGGCGGGCGGCCCAGCGTGTCCTCGAAATAGGTGACGGTCTCCACCCGCTCCCCGGCGGAGACCTCGCGCAGCGCCTGCTCGTCGTCCTCGGCGACATGCGCGTTCACCACCACCCGCCATTTCTTGCGGCTGACCGTCTTGCCGGCCTTGGCGGCGGCGTCCTCGGCGATCTTCCACTGGCTGGCCAGCGCCTCCGGCCCGCCCGGCAGGCCGGCACCGATCGACAGCACGCCGACGCCATGCGTCCCGGCGGCGATCATGCCGAAGGGCGTGATGGTGCTGGCGACCGCGATCTCGAAATGCGGGTCCGAATAAGGGGCGAGATGCAGGCGGGCCTGGCGCATCTCGAACCAGTCGGTCTTCATCGTCACCGGCTCCTTGCAGTCCAAGAGCCGCATGATCGCCTCCATCGCCTGCAACATGCGAGGGCGCTGGGTGGAAGGTTCGATGCCCAGCATATAGGCGTCCGAGGTCAGCGCGCCCGGGCCGCAGCCCAGCATGGCCCGGCCGCGGGTCATGTGGTCCAGCTGCACGAAGCGCTGCGCGACCAGGAACGGGTGGTGATACGGCAGCGAGGTCACGCCGGAGCCGAGCTTGATGTGCTTCGTGCGCTCGGCGGCGGCGGCGATGATGAGTTCGGGCGAGGCGATCAGCTCCCAGCCGGCGGAATGATGCTCGCCGATCCAGGCCTCGTCGTAGCCCAGCTGGTCCAGCCATTCGATGAGCTCGAGATCGCGCCCGATCGCCAGGGTGGGGTTCTCGCCCAGGCGATGGAACGGGGCAAGGAAGATGCCGAAGGTCAAGCCGCGATGCGCCATGCGCCGGAACTCCTGGGGGTCGCGCCATCTAGCCCCGTACTCGCCGGTAGCCAAGCGCGCCGCGGCATGGCAGGGTGAAGCGGGTTGCAGAGAAGGGGAAACGCCATGCGGCTCGCGGGCAAGGTGGCGATCATCAGTGGGGCGGCGTCCGGCATGGGGGCGGCGACAGCGCGGCGCTTCGCCGCCGAGGGCGCGAAGGTGGTGGTGGCGGACCTGCTGGATGCCGAGGGCGAGGCGGTGGTGGCCGCGATCCGCGCGGCGGGCGGCGAGGCGCGCTTCGTCCATCTCGACGTGACCGAGGAGGCGAGCTGGCGCGCGGCGGTGGCGGCGACGGTGGCCGCCTATGGACGATTGGATATCGGGGTGAACAATGCCGGCATCAGCGGCAGCAAGGTCACCGACACGATGGAGACCGAGGCCTGGAACCGGCTGATGGGGGTGAATGCCACCGGCGTCTTCCTGGGCATGAAGTTCGAGATTCCCGAGCTGCGGAAGTCAGGCGGCGGGGCGATCGTCAACCTGTCCTCGATCTCGGGCAATACCGGACAGAACCAGATCCATCTCGGCTACAATGCGTCGAAGGGCGCGGTGCGGATCATGTCCAAATCCGCCGCGGTGCAATTCGGCAAGGACAATATCCGGGTCAACACCGTCCACCCTGGACTGATGCCGCCGATGCGCACCTCGGGCGCCACCGCCGATCCAGTGGTGCGGGCGAAGATGCTGAAGCGGGTGCCGCTGGGCCGCACCGGAGAGGTGGACGAGGTGGCGAACGCGATCCTGTTCCTGGCGTCGGACGAGGCGAGCTATGTCACCGGCGCGGAGCTTTATGTCGATGGCGGCTACCTGGCCGGCTGAGGGAGATCGAACCATGCGCCTGACTCCGCAACAACTCGACCAGTTCCATACCGAGGGCTGGCTGTTCCTGCCCGAGCTCTTCACCCCCGAGGAAACCGCCGTCCTGCGCGAACAGGCGGTGGCGATCTTCGATACCCCGCGCGAGCAGATCTGGCGCGAGAAATCCGGCGCCCCGCGCACCGCCTTCGCCGCGCATACCTATAACGAGGCCTTCCGGCTGCTGGGCGCGCATCCACGCCTGATCGAACCGATCGAGCAGCTGTTCGGCGAGCAGCTCTACATGCACCAGTTCAAGATCAACGCCAAAGCCGCGTTCGACGGCGACGTATGGCAATGGCACCAGGATTACGGCACATGGGCCCGCGATGACGGGATGCCGGAGCCGCGTGCCATGAACATCGCGGTCTTCGTGGACGAGGTGATGCCGATCAACGGCCCGCTGATGCTGGTGCCGCGCAGCCACACCGAGGGCGTGCTGGCGGCGGGACATGATCTGGCCACCACCTCCTATCCGCTCTGGACGCTCGATCAGGACACGGTGACGCGGCTGGTGGACCGGGGCGGGATCGTGGCGCCGACCGGCAAGCCGGGGGGGGTGATGATGTTCCACGGCAACCTGGTGCATGGCTCGGCGGGGAATATCACGCCCTATCCGCGCAAGATCGTGTATCTGACGCTGAATACGGTCTCCAATTACATCCGCACGCCGACCCGGCCGGACTGGATCGCGCATCGGGATTTCACGCCGATCGTGCCGGTGGCGGATGATGC
>JBMFXF010000034.1:0-19124 GCA_049964515.1 Acetobacteraceae bacterium
GGACGAGGCCCGCGAGCAGGGCCAGCAGCAGCCAGACGCGGCCGGCTGGCGCGGTGAGCAGGTAGAGCCCGCTGCCCTCGGCCAGCCCCGCCGCGAGGATGGCGGGGACCAGCTCGGGCTGCCGCCAGGCCGGAATGCCGCGCGCGGCGCGCAGGATCTGCGCCTGGCAGAACAGGAACCCGGCCGCCGCCAGCCCCGCCGCCAGCGCCAGGCCCGGCGCGCCGGTCGCGGCCCCGGCCAGCGCCAAGGGCAGCGTGAGCAAGGCGAGGAGGCCCTCGCGCGTCATCCAGGAGGTGGCGGGATGGAAGAACACGTTGAGCGCCCGCCACGGCCGGCCGATCTCGAGCCAGACCAGCGACAGCCCGCCGGCGATCAGCAGCGCGCCGGCCAGCAGCGGCAGGCGGAACGGGGCACCGGCCTGGGCGGCCACGGCGCTCGTCACGATCAGCCCGGACCCTGCCCCGCCGGCGGTGAAATTCCCGGCCGCGCGCCAGTCCCAGTGCCGTTGGCGGGTGCGCGGGGTCATGGCGGGGCCGCATCCCACAGGTAATAGAAGCCGGGGCCGGTGCGCTGGTCCTCGTGCAGCCGGAACCATTGATGTTCCGCCAGCAGCGCGGCGACCGGACCGTGCGGATCGTCGAGATCGCCGAACCGGAGGGCGCCCGAGATGCAGCTGTTCACGCAGAGGGGCGTGGCCTCCGGATCGCGCCCGGGGGTGAGGCCGCGCGCCCGCCCGGCATCGATGCGCCCGGCGCAGAAATCGCACTTGCTGGCGACGCCGGTGCCGGCGGGGCGGCGCGCCGCCTCGGCCGCGGTCGGCGTGGCGCCGAAGGCGAAGCCCGGCGCCGCGGTCAGCGCGCGCGCGTCATACGGGCAGGCCATCAGGCAGTAGCCGCAGCCGATGCAAAGGTCTTCGTCGATGGTGACGATCCCGTCGGCCCGCTTGCAGGTGGCGGTGGAAGGGCAGACCTCGAGGCAGGGCGGGTGGTCGCAGTGCTGGCAGCCGGTCGGCAGGAACACGCGGCGGACCTCGGGGTAGGTGCCGGATTCCAGGTCGAGCACCCGACGCCACTGCACGCCGGGCGGGGTGTTGTTGCCCTCCTTGCACGCCGCGGTGCAGGTCTGGCAGCCGACGCAGCGGCGCAGATCGGCCACCATCACGTAGCGGGTCATGCTGCCTCCTGCCCCGCCGGGGCGGCCACGCGGCGCAGGCTGACCCGCACCACATCGGCGCCAGAGCCGGTGGCGTCGGTCAGGTCGAGCGAAATCGGCGTGATGGTGTTGAGTGAGGCGTGATGCAGATCCTTGGCCACCGGCGTCTTCCAGTGGTCGAACTGGCCGGGGATGACGACGGTATCCGGCCGGCAGCCCTGCACCACCGCGGCGCGCCCGGTGGTGGCGCCGATCACCGAACGGACCTCCACCCAGTCCCCGTTGACGATGCCGAGCCTGGCCGCAGTGGCGGCGTTGACGATCACCGCGCCGGTGCCGCGCAGATTGGCGCCGACCTCGGCCATCAGCGGGATGCCGGCGTTGTTGCCGGTGGTGTAGGGCATCAGCTTGGTGGTGATGCCCCAGAGCGGATAGTCAGCCGGATCGGCGCCGGCGGCGCGGAGCGCGGCCTCCCAGCGGGCCGGCACGTCGTGCCATTGCGGGATCGGCATGTATTCGTCGAGCTGGCGATCCCACCAGCGGATGCCCTGCTCATGCAGCCGTCGGCCCAGTTCCTGGCCCACGCGCAGCAGGCGCTCCTGGTAGGGGAGCTCGTAGCGCAGCCCGAGCCGCTCCATGGTGGGGGTGAGGTACCAGTCCTGGCGGCGGAACGGCACCACGCAATGGCCGTGCTCGCGGAACCAGGCGAGATCGCGCGGCGGCTCGCCAAGCCCGGCGGTGGCGGCCTGGCAGACCGCGTTCCAGATCGTTTCGGGATCGTGGACCTGGTCGGTGGGCAGCGAGAAATCGAACCCCTCGCCCTTGAGCGGGGCGCCGGCCGCGCCGCGGTTGAGGGCGGCATTGTAGCGTTCGAGCAGCCCGGAGCGGCGGGCGAGTTCGGTCGCGATCCAGGTGAAATCGCGCGCCTGCCCGCGCGGGGCCACCGCCGCGGCGCGCAGCGCGAAGCCCTGGTGGTCCCAGTGCTGCTCGACATACTTGGTCCCACCGATGCGGATCAGCTGGGTGCTTTCCAGATCGGTCGCATCCGGCAGCAGGATGTCGGCCATGTGGTTGGTTTCGTCCATCGTGTAGGCAAAGGCGACGATGAACTTCATCCGCGCCATGGCGCGGGTGATGCGCGCGGTATCCCAGAACGAGATCGCGGGGTTGGTGCGGAAGGCGAACCAGAGTTCGGGCGGCGGCGGGTCCGGCCATTCGGCCGGGGGGTCCTCGGCGAACATCCAGGCCAGATGCGTGGGCCCCAGGGCCTGCGCCCAGGGCGAGTTGCCGACGATCGGCACCAGGCTGCGATGAGCGTTGCGCCCGGTGGGCCGCACCGCCCAGTCCCGGCGGTCGGTGGCGTTGAAATGCGCCGCCATGAACCCGTCCTCGCCCGGGGTGACGCTGGCGAGGCGGTTCTCGTGCGGCTTGTTGAGACGCACCGTGGTGCCGAGCGTGCCGCCCGGAACTTCGAGCGCACCCACCAGCACCGCCAGCATGGTGCGCGCCCAGCAGCATTCATAGGCGCCCCAGCCATTGTTGACGGTCTTGCCCAGGGTGACGGCGACCGGACGGAACGGCAGGGTCTGCCCGTCGATGGTGATGGTCTCGCCCACGCAGGCGTGGTCCAGGTATTCCCTGGCAATGCGGCGGATGGTGGCGGGCGGGATGTCGCAGATCGCGCCGGCCCAGTCGGGGGTGCAGGGGTGCAGCGTCTCGGCCATCACCGTGAAGGCGGTGCGGGCGGGAACGTCGCGCCAGTTCGTGATCTCCCCGTCCGGGCCGCGGGTGATCGCGGCGGGGACGGTGAAGGCGCCTTCCAGCGCCGGGCGCGCGGCGGCAGTATCGTGCGCCACCGCGCGGGCGGTGGTTTCATCCCACAGCAGCGGCGCGCCGGTGTCGGGATCGCGCAGATAGAGCCCGTCCGGGCCGATCAGGTAGGGAGACGCGGTGCGCGCGCGCAGGAACGGCAGGTCCAGCCGCGCGCGCGGGGCCTCGAACAGCAGCGCGTGGACCAGCGCGAGCAGGAAGGCGGCGTCGGTCTTGGGCTTGATCGGCACCCATTCGGCGGCGCCGGCGGCGGTGGGCGAGAGGTGCGGTTCGATCTGGATCCGCTTCATCCCGCGCGCCCGGGCGTCGGCGCCGCGGCGTACCGCGCAGACGCCGCCCGAGACATCGGCGTTGTTGCCGCAGGAAATCAGGTAGCGGGTATGCACGGTATCGGCGGTGACGGTGAAGCCGCGGTGCCAGAACTCGCCGTAGAGATGCTCCGAATGGACGCATTTCACGCCCTGGCCGGAGCCGAAGCTGTAGTCGATCGGCCCCCAGGCGGCGAGGAAGGCGGGGAAGGTGCCCATGTAGCTCTGCGGCGTGCCGCCATGGCCGAAGGTGGCCGCGAGCCGCGGCAGCCCGGCCTCGTCCAGCAGGCCGCGGGCGCGGATGTCGGCGAGGCGGGCGGCGATGGTATCGAGCGCCTCATCCCACGAGATCGGCACGAAGCCCGGGTCCTGGTCGCGGCCCTTGCGCGGATTGGTCCGCCGCATCGGCGTCAGCACGCGGTGCGGATTGTCGGTCTTCTGGATCAGGCCGAACGCCTTCACGCAGACCCGGCCGAGGCCCGGGTGGATGGCGGCGGCGGAGAGGTCGGGTTCGATCCGCACCGCCACCCCGTCCTCTACCCGCACCCGCATCAGGTCAGGGCCGGCGACGCAGTTGTAGCAATAGCTGGGGACGGTGGTGGTGGCGGTCATTCCCGGCTCCTCAATCCTTCGGGCGCAGGTCGCAGAGCCGCACCGCCTTGCCGGCCGAGCGCGGCAGGGAGCCGGGAGCTTGCAGCGTCACCGCGACGGTCACGCCGACCAGCGATTTGACCTGATGGATCACCGCCGCGGCGAGTGCTGGCCAGGCCGCGCCGGCGAGCGCCGGGTCCGGCTCCAGCTCGATGGTGAGCGCGTCCATCGCCCCGGCGCGGCGCAGCACCAGCCGGTAATGCGGGCTGGCGCCGGAGACCCCGGTCAGGGCGGCCTCGATCTGCGTCGGATACACGTTCACCCCGCGCAGGATCATCATGTCGTCGTCGCGCCCGGTGATGCGCATGATGCGGACATGGTTGCGCCCGCAGGGGCACGGGGAGCGATCCAGCCGGGTGATGTCGCGGGTGCGGTAGCGGATCATCGGCAGCGCGTCCTTGGTGAGCGTGGTGATCACCAGTTCGCCGGTCTGCCCCGGTTCCAGCACGGCGCCGGTGGCGGGATCGATCACTTCAAACAGAAAATGGTCTTCCCAACCGTGCAGCCCGTTTTCCGCCTCGCACTCCACCGCGACGCCCGGCCCCATGATCTCCGAGAGCCCATAGACGTCGCGTGCGACGACGCCGAGGCGGGATTGCAGCGCCGCGCGCATCCCTTCCGACCAGGGCTCGGCGCCGAACATGCCGAGGCGCAGGCGGGAGGCGCGGAGATCGACCCCCTGCCGTTCCGCCACCTCGGCGATGTTGAGCGCATAGGAAGGGGTGGCGCAGAGCACGTCGGCGCCGAAATCGCGCAACAACACGATCTGGCGCTCGGTGCCGCCGCCGGAGGCCGGCACCACAGTCGCCCCCAGGCGCTCGGCGCCGTCATGCGCGCCCAGGCCGCCGGTGAAGAGCCCGTAGCCATAGGCGTTGTGGATGACATCGCCCGGCCGCGCCCCGGCCACCGCGAAGCAGCGGGCCATCAGCCCGGCCCAGCGGTCGAGGTCGGCGGCGGTGTAGCCCACCACGGTGGGGCGCCCGGTGGTGCCGGAGGAGGCGTGCAGGCGGCTCACCTGCGCGCGCGGCACCGCGAACAAGCCGAACGGATAGGCCTCGCGCAGATCGGCCTTGGTGGTGAAGGGAAACCGCCCCAGGTCGTCGAGCCGGCGAAGATCGCGCGGATGGACGCCGGCGGCGTCGCAGCGGGAGCGGAACCGGGGGACGGCGGCGTAGGTGCGGGCGAGGGTGGCGCGCAGCCGGTCCAGCTGGAGGGCGGCGATGGCGTCGGCCGAGAGGAACTCTGCCGCGGTGTCGAAATGCCACGGCGCGGGACGGGCGCGGGCCTGGCTCATTTCCCCCTCCAGCGCGCGATCTTGTCATCGAGACGCTGCTTCGCGCGCGCGACATCGACCACGAAGCGGCTATGCGTGCCGGTGCAGATCGGCTCGATGGCGTCGCGCGCGGTCACCGCGAGTTCGACCCGCCGGCCGTTGACGGCGGTGACGGTGACCTCGATGCGGACGTCCATCCCGAGCGGGGTGGCGGCGGTGTGGTCGAAGGCGGCGCCGATGCCGACCGAATCCTCGCCGGGGTCGCAATGGGAGGCGAGCAGATTGCGGCAGGTGTGTTCGATGTCGCGCAGCATTTCCGGGGTGCCGTAGATGCCCAGCGCCTCGCCCATGAAGCTGATGGTCCGCTCGCGGTCGATGTGGCGGGTTTCGGCGTGGGTGAGCCCGGGGCGGAGCGAATCCTTCATGCACGATCCTCCGGTGGCGTTGGCCGGGGCGGGCCGGCTATGGACGGAAATCCCTACCGGTTTACCGGATTCGACGGGCCATCCGCGTCGCAGCATCGGCGCCGGGAATCCATCGCGCATTGATCTGGATCAATGCGCCGGGGCGGCCGGTGGGGGATTTTGCGGGCCGATCGATAAACAGTAATCGGGTGCCGGAATACCGATTACCCGCCCGCGAGGAGGCCACGCCTTATGCCCGAGCCCACCAAAGCCATCGCCGCCCGCACCCGCCCCCTCCATCTGGTCACCCATACGATCGCCGCGGAGACCCCCTGCCCCGGTCTTCGCGTCGAACGCCGCCCCGCCCACCTGCCGGACGGAACCGCCGTCGCCGGGCTCTTCAACAGCTGGATCATCCTCGACAACCCGACCCAGCTCAATTCCTACACCACCGAGATGGTCAAGGGTGTGATCCTGGCCTTCCGCGCCGCCTCCGTCGCGCGCGACGTGGTGGCGGTGGTGTTCACCGGCAGCGGCGACCGCGCCTTCTGCACCGGCGGCAACACCGCCGAATACGCGGAATATTACGCCGGCAACCCACAGGAATACCGGCAGTACATGCGGCTGTTCAACGACATGGTCTCGGCCATCCTGGGCTGCGACAAGCCGGTGGTCTGCCGCATCAACGGCATGCGCATCGGCGGCGGGCAGGAAATCGGCATGGCCTGCGATTTCTCGATCGCCCAGGACCTCGCGCGCATCGGCCAGGCCGGCCCCAAGCACGGTTCGGCCGCGATCGGCGGGGCCACCGATTTCCTGCCGCTGATGATCGGCATGGAGCGGGCCCTGGAATCCGGAACCCTCTGCGAGCACTGGTCCGCCCATAAGGCGTATCGGATGGGGATGCTGCACGACATCGTCCCGGCGCTGCGGGTCGATGGCCGCTTCGTGCCCAACCCGCTGGTGGTCACCGACCGGGTGCTGGACGAATGGGGCCGGTTCGCGCTGGGCGAGCCGAAGACCGGCGCCGCGCTGGCCGAAGGCAAGGCGCTGCTGGCGCGCGGGACGGTCGATCTCTCGCGGCTGGACGAGAAGGTGGAGCAACTCTGCGGCAAGCTGCTGCTGACCTTCCCCGAATGTCTGACCAAGAGCCTCGAGGAGCTGCGCAAACCGAAGCTGGAAGCGTGGAACCGCAACAAGGAGGACTCCCGCGCCTGGCTCGCGCTCAACATGATGGCCGAGGCGCGCGCCGGGTTCCGGGCCTTCCATGAGGGGCCGAGGGACCGCCGTGAGATCGATTTCATCGCCCTGCGCCGGGCGCTGGCCGAGGGCGCACCCTGGACCGAGGCGCTGACCGAAAGCCTGATCCCGCGCGCCGAGGGGGCGGCGTGACCGCGCCGCTTCGCGTCTGGCGGGAGCGGGCGGGTGCGCTGCTGCGCCTGCGGCTCGCGCGCCCGAAGGCCAACATCCTGGACCGGGCGATGCTGGCCGCGCTGGCCGCGGCACTGACCGAACCCGAGCCGGGGCTGCGCGGCATCCTGATCGACGCCGAGGGGCCGCATTTCAGCTTCGGCGCCAGCGTGGCCGAGCATCTGCCGGACGCCTGCGCTGCCATGCTGCGCGATTTCCACGACGTATTGCTGCGGCTGCTGGAGGCGCCGGCGCCGGTGCTGGTGGCGGTGCGCGGCCAGTGCCTGGGCGGAGGGATGGAGCTGGCGCTGACCGCGACCCGCCTGTTCGCCGCGCCGGACGCGCAGTTCGGCCAACCGGAGATCAGGCTCGGCGTGTTCGCCCCGGCGGCCTCCTGCCTGTTGCCGGGGCGGATCGGTCAGCCGGCGGCGGAAGCGCTGCTGCTTTCGGGTGCGAGCCTCGGCGCCGAGGCGGCCCTTGCCGCCGGCCTCGTGCAGGCGGTCGCGGCCGACCCGGAGGCGGCGGCTTTGGCCTGGTTCGAGGCCAATCTGGCCGACCGGAGTGCCGCCGCCCTGAGCCAGGCCATGCGCGCCGTCCGCGCGCCGCTGGCGGCGGCGACGCGGGCGCGGCTCGGCGCGCTGGAACGGCAATATCTGGACGAGTTGATGCGGACCGCGGACGCGAACGAGGGGCTCGCCGCCTTCCTCGACCGCCGCCCGCCACGTTGGGAGCACCGATAATGACCCGCAGCCTTGCCGAGATCGTGGCCGAGTGCGAGACGCTCTATGACGACCTCGATTTCACCGCCGCAAGGGCGTGGAAGGCCGAGGCGCCGGGGCGGATCGTCGTCGGTTACATGCCGTTCTATGTCCCGCGCGAACTGATCCACGCCGCCGGCGGGCTCGCCCTTGGGGTACTGGGCGGGGGCGACCGGCTGGAAGTGATCCAGGGGGATGCGTATTACCAGAGCTATATCTGTCGCATCCCGCGCAGCACCATCGAACTCGGCGTCACCGGCCGGCTCGATTTCCTGGACGCGATGCTGTTCCCCTCGATCTGCGACGTGATCCGCAACCTCTCGGGCATGTGGAAGATCATGTTCCCGAAAACCAGCGCCCGCTATTTCGACGTGCCGCAGAACTTCCGCGACGATGTGGGCGGCGCGTTCTACGTGAACGAGCTCGGCGAGCTGCGCGAGATCCTGGGCAAGCTCGCTGGCTCCCCGGTCACCGACGCGGCGCTGCGGGGCGCGATCCTGCTCTACAACGAGAACCGCGCCCTGGTGCGCAAGGTCTATGAATTCCGCGCCCGCGAGCCCTGGAACGCGCCCGCGTCGGAAGTCTATCTGCTGATGCGGGCCGGGATGGTGCTGCCGGTCACCCGCCATTCCGCGCTGCTGCGCGACTACCTGGCCGCCGCCGCCGCGGCCGACCGGCCCCGACGGGACAACTCCCGGGTGGTGATCAACGGGGCGTTCTGCGAGCAGCCGCCGCTCAACCTCATCAAGTCGATCGAACTCGCCGGCTGTTACATCGTCGATGACGATTTCATGCTGGTCAATCGCTGGGAGCGGGCGGATGTCCCGACCGAGGGCGACCCGCTGGCGGCGCTGGCGGCGGCCTATCTGCACGGCTCGGTGGACACCGCGGCCAAATACGAGCCCGACCGCTCGCACAAGGGCGCCGGGCTGATCGAGCAGGTGCGCCGATCCCGCGCCGAGGGGGTGATCTTCGCCACCCCCAGCTTCTGCGACCCGGCGCTGCTGGAACGCCCGATGTTGCAGCGCGCGCTGGCCGCCCACGGCATCCCCTGCATCGCGTTCAAATACGCCGAAAACTCCGGCCAGATGCAGCCGATCCGCGAGCAGGCCGGCACCTTCGCCGATTCCATCAAATTGTGGAGCGCCGCATGAGTACGCCAGCACCGGTCGTGAAAGACAGCTCCATGCTGAAGCAGAAGGAGATGATCTCCGGCAACTACCGCCGGCTGGAGACCGCTGCCGCGGAGGGGCGCAAGGTGGTCTCCACCTTCGTCCCCGGCAATCTCAACGAGCTCATCATGTGCTTCGATGTACTCAACAACCTGCCGGAGATCAACGCGATCCAGAACGGGCTGCGCAAGAAGACCGGCGGCTACATCATGGAAGCCGAGAAGCGCGGCCAGTCGGAAGATGTGTGTACTTATGTGAAGGCCGACCTCGGCATGATCGCCAAGGGCAATATCGGCCCCGATGGCCAGCAGCTGCCCGACCCCGACCTGCTGCTGCTGTCCTATACCGGCTGCTTCACCTTCATGAAATGGTTCGAGCTGCTGCGCGATCACTACGGCTGCGAAACCGCAATGCTGCACGTGCCCTATCAGGGGGACGGGCGGATCACCGCCAACATGATCGCCTATGTGGTCCGCCAGCTGCGCGAGGAGGTGATCCCGAAGCTGGAACGCCTGTCCGGGGTGAAATTCGACATCGACCGGCTGCGGGAGAACCTCGCCCGCTCGGCGCGTGCGGAGGAGGATTTCGTCTGGGTGCTGGAGACCGCGAAGCTGCGACCGTCGCCGATCGACGCCTATTTCGGCGGGGTGTATTACATCGGCCCGATCTTCACCGCCTTCCGCGGCACCGCCGATGCCGAGGACTACTACCGGCTGCTGCGCGCCGAGATCGCCGAGCGCATCGCCGCCGGCCAGGGGCCGGTCACGCCGGCCGGCGACATGCCCGCCGAACGCTACCGGTTGGTGGTCGAAGGCCCCCCCAACTGGACCAGCTTCCGCGACTTCTGGAAGATGTTCTACGAGGACGGCGCGGTGGTGGTCGCCTCCACCTACACCAAGGTGGGCGGGCTCTACGATCAGGGATTCCGCCATGATCCGGCCCGGCCGCTGGAAAGTCTCGCGGAATACTGTCTCGGTTGCTACACCAACCGCAACCTGCCGGCGCGGATCGACCTGATCGAGCAGTACATGAACGACTATCAGGCCGACGGGCTGCTGATCAATTCGATCAAAAGCTGCAACAGCTTCTCCGCCGGCCAGCTGCTGGTGCTGCGCGAAATCGAGCGGCGCACCGGCAAGCCGGCCGCGTTCGTCGAGAGCGACCTGGTGGATCCGCGCTATTTCTCCCCGGCCAACATCAAGAACCGGCTGGAGAGCTATTTCCAGATGGTCGAACAACGCCGCGCCGGGGCGGCGCCCGCACACGCGGCATAGGGGGTACCATGCGCGCTTTCATCGGCATCGACCTCGGCTCCACCACCACCAAGGCGGTGGTGCTGGACGAAGGCCAGGAGGTGCTCGGCCGCGGCATCACCAATTCGCGGGCCAACTACGACACCGCCTGCAAGGTGGCAAAATACGAGGCGCTGCTGGGGGCCCGCTTCACCCTGCTGGCCCGCGCCCTCGGCGAGGACCCCGCGGGAGAAACCTTCCTGACGGCGCTGGAGCGCGACTTCCGCCGCCATCAGTTCGCCGAGCAGCTGGACGACCTGGAGGCGACCTGCCGTGACAAGGCGGCGGGCGATCGGTTCCGCGGGCATGAAGCGGCGGTGAGCGGGGCAATCGGCGCGATCTTCGCCGGGCTGCGCGCGGATCTCGACGGGTTGTTCGCCCCCGGCGCGCGGCGCCGGTCGGATTTCTTCCGCGACCTGGCCGGCGCCCGCTTCATGGCGCTCGCCCAGGACGCGGCGAAAGCCGCCGGCGTTTCCTATGATCTGCTGCTGAACGTCTATGACAAGGCGATCATCGAGGTGGAGAACCGCCCGCCGCGCGGGGAGATCACCGCGAGCCTCGCCCGGGCGCTGGACGGGCTCGGCCCGCTGCCGGAGGCGGTGGCGGGCCCGCTGCGGGCCGCGCTCGCGGTGGAGATCGCGGAGGCGGCGGTGGTCGGCACCGGCTATGGCCGCGTCACCCTGCCGTTCCCGAAGGAGCATATCCGCTCGGAGATCCTCTGCCACGGTCTCGGCGCGCATATGATGTATCCTGGCACCCGCACGGTGCTGGACATCGGCGGGCAGGACACCAAGGCGATCCAGGTCGATCCGGCCGGCATCGTCGAGAACTTCCAGATGAACGACCGCTGCGCCGCCGGCTGCGGACGCTACCTCGGCTATATCGCCGACGAGATGAACATCGGCGTCCACGAGCTCGGGCCGCTGGCGATGCAGGCCACCCGCAGCCTGCGCATCAACTCCACCTGCACCGTGTTCGCCGGCGCCGAGCTGCGCGACCGGCTGGCGCTGGGGGAGAAGCGGGAGGACATCATCGCCGGCCTGCATCGCGCCATCATCCTGCGCGCGATGTCGATCATCTCGCGCTCAGGCGGCGTGCGCGATCAGTTCACCTTCACCGGCGGGGTGGCCAAGAACGAGGCCGCGGTGAAGGAGCTGCGCCAGCTGATCCGCGAGAACTACGGGGAGGTGGCGATCAATATCAATCCGGACTCGATCTATACCGGTGCGCTGGGGGCCGCCGCCTTCGCGCATCGCGCCGTCATGCACTGAAAGGGGCCGTCATGATCCACACCGTCGGCATCGATGTCGGCACCGGGGCGGTCAAGACCGTCGTGTTCGGCTTCGAGGGCGATACCCCGCGCCTGCTGGCCAGGCGCACCGACCGGGTGCGCCAGCGCGATCCGTACCGGCTGGCGACCGAAGCCTGGCACCAGACGCTGGACGCGGCCGGGCTGCGGGCGGCAGATATCGCCTATGTCGCCACCACCGGGGAGGGGGAGTCGCTCGATTTTCACACCGGGCATTTCTATTCCATGACCACCCATGCGCGCGGGGCGATCTTCCTCGATCCCTCGGCGCGGGCGGCGCTGGACGTGGGCGCGCTGCACGGGCGGGCGATCCGCTTCGATGCGCGCGGCAAGGTGCTGAGCTACAAGATGACCAGCCAATGCGCCTCGGGGTCGGGACAGTTCCTGGAAAACATCTCCCGCTATCTGGGCATCGCCCAGGACGAGATCGGCGCGCTGTCCAAGCAGGGCGACAGCCCGGAGAAAGTCAGCGGCATCTGCGCGGTGCTCGCCGAGACCGATGTCATCAACATGGTCTCGCGCGGGATCACGGCGGCCAACATCCTGCGCGGGATCCATGGCTCGATGGCCGACCGGCTGGCCAAGCTCTTGAAGACCATCGGCAGCGTGGACGGGACGGTGCTGATGACCGGCGGGCTGGCCCATGACGAGGGGCTGGTGGCGGCGATGCAGGCGGCGATGACACAGGAGAAGGTGAGCCTGCCGGTCCGCAACCATCCCGACTCGATCTATGCCGGCGCGATCGGTGCGTCGCTGTGGGGCGCGTTCCGCCATGCCCGGCTGGCGCGCGAGGCGGAACTGGCCCCGGCCGCGTGAAAGGACCCGTGTCATGGCGCTGATAATCACCGAGAACTGCACCAGCTGCGACGCCTGCCGCCCGGTCTGCCCGAACGAGGCGATCGCCGCGGGCGAGCCGATCTTCACCATCGATCCGCTGCGCTGTACCGAATGCGCGGGCGCCGAGGACGAGCCGCAGTGCCGCTTGGTGTGCCCGGCCGATTGCATCGAGGATCACCCGGATTTCCGCGAGAGCCGCGCGGAGCTGCTGGCGAAATACCAGTCGCTGCACGGTTGAACGGCGGCCCCGGTCACACGGCGAAGCGCGCCGCCAGTGCCGCCGGCGTCCGCCGCGCCGTCCGGGGCGGCATGAAGGCCGGGCGCGGCCCGGCGAACAGCACCCCGGTGGTGAAGCCGTCATCCCCGGCCAGGCGGGCGAGTGCCGCGGCGGGGTTCGTCTCCGGCGGGTTCTCGGTGGCGTGGACACGCTGTTTCCAGCCGCGCTGCTCGGGGCGGAAGGTCACGCAGGGGCTGAGGATATGGACCACCGCGAAGCCGGGATGGCGGATCGCCGCCGCGATCAGGCGCGCGAGCCCGTTCGGATCGCCCGAGAAGCCGCGAGCGAAGAAACCGACCCCCGCGGCCAGGGCCAGTGCCAGCGGCATCACCGGGGCGAGCCCGGGCCCGTGCGGGGTGAGCTTGCTCTCGCACCAATCCGGCGCAGTGGTGGGCGAGGCCTGGCCCTTGGTCATGCCGTAGACCTGGTTGTCCATCAGCAGATAGGTCAGGTCCACGTTGCGCCGGCAGGCGTGCAGGAAATGATTGCCGCCGATGGAGAGCCCGTCGCCGTCGCCGCCGGCGGCGAGCACGGTGAGCTCCGGCCGCGCCAGCTTGACGCCGGTTGCCACCGCCAGCGCGCGGCCATGCACGCCGTGGAAGCCATAGACCGCGGTATAGGCGGGCAGGCGCGAGGAGCAGCCGATGCCCGAGATCAACGCGATCTCCTCCGGCTTACGGCCGACTTCGGCCAGCGCCTTGGCGAGCGCGGCGACCACCGAATAATCGCCGCAGCCGGGGCACCAGATCGGCTTGAGATCGGATTTGAAGTCCTGGGCGGTGAGCGCGTTCATGGAGCCTCCTCCTGCCCGCGAAGACGGGCGAGAATCTCGCCGGGACGGATGGGCAACGGGCCGGGGCGGGCCAGCACCGAGACCGCCGGCGGCAGGTCATAGAAGGCGCGCAGGTAGCGGTGGAACTGCGCGCCTTCGCTTTGTTCCACCACCAGAACGCGGGTGACGCCTGCGAGCAGGGCGGCGAGCCGGGCGGGCTGGGCGGGCGCGAGCAGACGGAGCGAGATCACGCGCAGCTCCCGCCCCTCGGCGCGGGACCGGCGGGCGGCCTCCTGCGCCGCCGCCGTCGGGCTGCCCCAGGTCAGGATCGCGGTCGGCCCCGTGCCTTCGGCATCCGCCCAGTCGGGGCCGAAATCGAAGCATTCGAGCTTGCGCGCCCGCTTGGCGAGCTGGGCCGCGTGATCGGCGGCGGTGGCGGAGGGCGCGCCGCGCGGGCTGTGCTCGAGCCCGTCGGCGACATAGGCCCCACCCTCGGTTCCGGGCAGGGTCATCGGCGACAGGCCGGAGGGCGTCACCTCGTAGCGGCGAAAGGCGGCGGGCGCGGCGGCGAGCAGCCGCCCCGGCGTGGGCGCGGCGGGCGGCGGGGGTGCGATCACCGCGCGCGACTGGCCGAGCGCCTGGTCGGACAGCACCAGCGCCGGAACCTGCAGCGTCTCCGCCAGCCCCACCGCCCAGGCGGTGGTGCGCGCGCAATCGCCGATCCCGTTGGGCGCCAGCACGAGGTGCGGGGCGTCGCCGTGCAACCCGTAGAGGGCGATGTTGAGGTCGCTCTGCTCCGATTTGGTGGGGATGCCGGTGGACGGGCCGCCGCGCATGACATCGACCACGACGAGCGGGGTTTCCGAGGCGACGGCGAGGCCCAGCGCCTCCACCATCAGCGACAGCCCGGGGCCGGAGGTGGCGGTGAGCGCCGGGATGCCGGCGAAGCCGGCGCCGATGGTCATGTTGACCGCCGCCAGCTCGTCCTCCGCCTGGACCAGCACGCCGCCGGTCTCTTCCAGCGCGGGGGCGAGATATTCGAGCACCTCGGTGGCCGGGGTGATGGGATAGGCGGCGACGAAACGGACGCCGGCGGCGAGCGCGCCGTAGCCGGTTGCCTGGTTGCCGCTGAGCTGCCAGCGCGGGACGGCCGTGGGTGCGGGGGTGAGGCGGAGGCCGAGGCCGGGCAGTTCGGCGGCGAACCCGCGCCCGAGCGCGGCGTGGTTGGCCGCCATCGCCTCCGCGCCCTTGGCGCCGAGATGCCGGGCGATGGTCTCGGCAACCAGCCCCTGCGGCAGGCCGAGCAGGCGGGCGGCGGCGCCGAGGGCCACCATGTTCGCCCGCCCACCCGGGATGGCGCGGGCCAGGGCCTTGGCTGGCAGGGCGGCGACGCGGGCAGCGGAGGCGGCCACCGACGGCGGTACCGGCCCCTGGTCCGGGTCGGTCAGCACCAGGCTTGCCGGGGTCAGCGGGATTTCATCGGCGAAGCGGGCGAAATTGTCCCAATCGAGGGCGATCAGCAGATCGATGCTGTCGGGCGGACTTTCGATGGCGACCGGGGCGAGGCGCAGCAGGGCGGCGGCTTCGCCGCCACGGATCTGCGGGCCCATGGCCCGGGTCATGCGGCCGAAGAGGCCGGCGCGGCCGGCGGCGGCGAGCAGGATTTCCCCGGCGCGCATGGCGCCCGCGCCGCCGGCGCCGGTGATGGCGAGCGCAAGGGTGGGGGGGGTATCCATGTGCCGGCTCCTGGCCAGGCGGTGAATATAGGTATTACGGTACTGTCTTACCGTCTTTTAGCGCGGAACGGAGATGGACGCAAGGAAAAAGTTGGGGCCCGCGGACATCACGCCGCCGGGTCGGTCCGCCGGCACGGGTCAGCCGCCACCCCGCCGCGGCGGCACCAGCCACAGCAGCGCCACCGCGTAGCCGAACACCGCCGCATACAGCACCGCGAACACCCACAGCGGCAGCGGCCAGTAGATCAGCCGGTCCACCACCCCCGCGATCAGCGGTTCCCCGCCGGCCCGCCCGGCCAGCCGATCCTGCCACAGGGTCAGGAAGCAGGCCCGCCCGGCCAGCGCCTGGCCGGCCACCGCCGCCAGCGCCAGCACATGCAGCCAGCGCCACCAGCGGATGCGCACGAAGCCCCAGCCGCGCCAGGCGCCCAGCGGCACCGCCACCAGCCCGAACAGGTTGAAGCCGATCACCCCCAGATGCAGTGCCAGGACCAGCGCCGCCGCGGTCATTCGATCGGCACGAAGATGGAGTGGCGCAGGGTCCCGCCCACCGATTGCGACAGATGCCCCTTGCCGGTGGTGTCCTCGACCAGGATCACCTCGCCCGCGCCGATGATCCGGGATTCCCCGTCCGAGGCGGTGAGCCGCACCCCGGCGTCGAGATTGATGATGTATTGCCGCCGCGGCGCGGGGTGCCAGTCGAGGTCGTACTCGGCCGCGGTCTCGCGGAAGATGATGCCGGTGGCCGGCAGCCGCGCCGACAGGCGGGAGGCGTTGCGGGTTTCGACCCATGCCACGGTGATGTCGCGGAAATGGCTCTCGCCGGCGGCGTCGGTGTAGAGATTATGGATGCGCATCGGGACCTCCCGCGGTTTCGGGCAGGCTCCGCCCGGGCGCGGGCCGGGTCAACCCGCCCTTGCCCAGGCTACCCCAACCGGCTAAAGCCCGCCGCCACGGCCGGCGGCCGGCCGGCAGGCCGGGCGGCGGGCGTGGTGGAATGGCAGACACGCCGGATTTAGGTTCCGGTGGCGCAAGCCGTGGGGGTTCAAATCCCCCCGCCCGCACCATACCGCCCCGCTTCAATCGCAGACAGAAAGAGTAGCGAATCCGATGCAGGTGACCGAGACCCTGGCCGACGGCCTGAAACGCGCTTTCACCGTCGTGCTCGCGGATTCCGAGCTCGAACCGCGCCGCGCCGCCCGCTTCGCCGAGCTCGGCCGCACCATCCAGCTGCCCGGCTTCCGTCCCGGCAAGGTGCCGATGACGGTGCTGCGCCAGCGCTTCGGCACCGCGGTGCTGGAGGAGGCGCTCGAGGAGGCGGTCAACGAATCCACCCGCACCCTGCTGGCCGACCGCAACCTGCGCCCGGCGATCCAGCCGAAGATCGATTTCGTCTCCAAGACCCCGCCGCAGGACGTGGAGTTCACCCTCGAGCTCGAAGTGCTGCCCGAGATCGCGCTGCCCGATTTCGCCGCGATCGAACTCACCCGCCAGAAGGCGCAGGTGCCGGAGACGGCGATCGACGAGCAGATCGAGGCGCTGCGCCAGCGCAACCGCAAGCTGATCCCGCTTTCCGAGGAGGAACTCGCTGGCCGCGGCGCCGCCCCGGGCGAGGTGGTCACCCTGGATTACGAGGGCAGCATCGACGGCACCCCGTTCGAGGGCGGCAAGGCCACCGACGCCGAGGTGGAAGTGGGCGGGCCGGGCTATATCGAGGGCTTCTCGCAAGGCATCGAGGGCATCCGCCCCGGCGAGACCCGCGTCATCGAGGCCCAGTTCCCGGAAGGCTACGGGGTTGCCGCGCTCTCCGGCAAGGCGGCGAAATTCACCGTCACCGCCAAGGCGATCCAGCGCGCCGAATACCCCGATCCGGCGGCGCTGGCCGAGCAGCTCTCCTTCGAATCGGTCGATGAGCTGCGCGGGCTGTTCCGCCGTCGCCTGCAGGGCGAGTACGACGGGCTGGCCCGGCAGAAGCTGAAGCGGGCGCTGCTGGACCGGCTGGCGGATCTGGCCGATTTCCCGCTGCCCCCGGCGCTGGCCGAGGCCGAGTTCGCGCAGATCTGGGCCCGGGTCGAGGCCGACCGCAAGGCCGGCAACGCCGATGCCGACGATGCCGGCAAGGACGAGGAGACGCTGCGGACCGAATACCGCGCGATCGCCGAGCGCCGGGTGCGCCTGGGGCTGCTGCTGGCCGAGGCCGGGCGGGTCCACAACATCACCGTCGCGCCGGAGGAGATCACCCGCGCCATGCGCGCCGAGGCCGCCCGCTATCCCGGCCAGTCGGCCCAGGTGATGGAGTTCTACCGCCGCAACCCGCAGGCGGGGGAATATCTGCGCGGCCCGATCTTCGAGGACAAGGTGGTCGATTTCGTGCTGGAACTGGCCAAAGTCACCGAGGAGGTGGTCCCGGTCGAGACCCTGACCGAGGTCGCCCCGCCCCCGGCGGCGGCCTGACCCCCAGGATTGCGCCGGCGTCCCGGCGTACTATCTCTGCTTTCCCGCTCCTCCGGCCGAAGGTGCCCGCCATGAGGGATCGCGATCCCGCCGAGTTCTACGCCAACACCCTGGTCCCGATGGTGGTCGAGCAGACCGCCCGCGGGGAGCGGGCGTTCGACATCTACTCCCGCCTGCTGAAGGAACGCATCGTGTTCCTGACCGGGGCGGTGTTCGACGAGGTGAGCAGCCTGGTCTGCGCCCAGCTTTTGTTCCTGGAATCGGAGAACCCGTCCAAGGACATCTCGTTCTACATCAACAGCCCGGGCGGGGTGGTCTCGGCCGGCCTCGCGATCTACGACACCATGCAGTATATCCGCAGCCCGGTCAGCACCGTCTGCATCGGAATGGCCGCCTCCATGGGCAGCCTGCTGCTGACCGCCGGGGCCAAGGGCAAGCGCTTCGCCCTGCCCAACGCGCGCATCATGGTCCACCAGCCCTCCGGCGGCGCCCAGGGCCAGGCCACCGACATCGAGATCCAGGCGCGCGAGATCCTCAGCCTGCGCAAGCGGCTGAACGAGATCTACGTCCGCCACACCGGCCAGCCGATCGAGGCGATCGAGCGCAAGCTGGAGCGCGACAGCTACATGTCGGCCGAGGAAGCGCGCGACTTCGGCCTGGTGGACCAGGTGGTGGAGAACCGCCCGCTGCCCGAACCCGAGGCCACCAAATCCTGACCCGCCCCGTCCAGGCGCTTGCAGCCTCCGCGCGTCCGGCGCAGTCTTCCCGATGGGAATGCCACAGGGGAGCGGGGGGAAGGCGGCGCGCGCCGCGGCCCGGTTCTTGCCGCGTCCGGCCGCCCGGGTTAACATTGAGGATTGGCCCCGGGCGAACGGGGCAGGAGCGGTCATGAGCAAGTCCGGCGACTCGAAGAACACCCTCTACTGCTCGTTCTGCGGCAAGTCGCAGCACGAGGTCCGCAAGCTCATCGCCGGCCCGACGGTGTTCATCTGCGATGAATGCGTCGAGCTCTGCATGGATATCATCCGCGAGGAGCACAAGACCCATCTGGTCAAGTCGCGCGACGGGGTGCCCACCCCGCGCGAGATCTGCAAGGTGCTGGACGATTACGTGATCGGCCAGGACCACGCCAAGAAGGTGCTCTCGGTCGCGGTCCACAACCACTACAAGCGCCTGGCGCACGGGGCGAAGAACAACGACGTCGAGATCGCCAAGTCCAACATCCTCCTGCTCGGCCCCACCGGCTCGGGCAAGACGCTGCTGGCGCAGACCCTGGCGCGCATCATCGACGTGCCGTTCACCATGGCCGACGCCACCACCCTGACCGAGGCCGGCTATGTCGGGGAGGATGTGGAGAACATCATCCTCAAGCTGCTGCAGGCCTCCGACTACAACGTGGAGCGGGCGCAGCGCGGCATCGTCTATATCGACGAGGTCGATAAGATCAGCCGCAAATCCGACAACCCCTCGATCACCCGCGACGTGTCCG
>JBMFXF010000035.1:0-19042 GCA_049964515.1 Acetobacteraceae bacterium
GTTTTCGGGGCGTTCGGCGCCTCCGAGGTGGGGACGAGTTCCGCGCCCAGCTGGGTGACGCGTCCGGCCAGGCTCGAGAGCAGCGCGGTGAGGAACGCGAGCAGCATGGGTGGGGGCGGGTCCTTTCGGGGTTGGGGTTACGGAGCCGCGAACATAAAGGGAACAATTCCGGGTGTCAAGAGATTTTTCTTGGTAGCCCCGATTTTCCTGCCCTGCCGCCCCGCCGGTTCCGCGCTATGCTCCCCCCAACCACCCGGAGGCCCCGCCCCGTGCACGAACAGATTTTCGACCTGCCCACCCCGGACGGCGCGATGGAGAGCTTCGCCGCCCACCCCGATCGCGGCCCGCACCCGCTGGTGCTGCTGCTGATGGACGCCCCCGGCATCCGCGAGGAACTGCGCGACATGGCCCGCCGCCTGGCCAGCGTGGGCTATGTCGTGCTGCTGCCCAACCTCTATTACCGGGCCGGGCGGGATTCGGTGTTCTCCGCCGAGGTGCTGACGCATGGCAGCGCCGAACATCAGCGGATGCGGGCGATCCGTACCAGAATGACCATCCCGCCGGTGCTGCGCGACATCGCCGCCATGTTCGCCTGGGCCGATACCCAACCCTCGGTGCGCCCGGGACCGGCCGGGGCGCACGGGTATTGCATGTCCGGCCCCTATGCGCTGGCCGCCGCGGCGCATTTCCCCGGCCGCGTCGCCGCCGCGGCCAGTTTCTACGGCACCTGGCTGGTGAGCGATGCCGAGGCCAGCCCGCACCTGACCTTCGCCAAGGCGCGGGCGGAACATTACATCTCCTGCGCCGAGCACGACGAGCTCGCGCCGCTGCCGATGGTGGAGCAGCTGCGCGCGCATTTCGCCGCCGCCGGCGCCAGCGGCGAGATCGAACTGCAACCGGGCGTGCATCACGGCTTCGCCTTCCCCGGCCGCTGGTGCTACGACAAGCCGGCGGCGGAACGGCACTGGGAACGGCTGATCGCGCTCTATCGCCGCCGCCTGGGATAGGGATCGAGACCGTTGCAATATCATGTCAACCCGGCGCCCGGCCCGTCCGGCGTGGTGGTGCTGCCGGAGGCCGGGTTCCGCCGCGCCTGGAACGCCATCACCGCCTGGGAGGGCTACGCGCCCACGCCGCTGCGCGACCTGCCGGCGCTGGCCGAAGCCTCCGGGGTGGCGACGGTGCGACTCAAGGACGAGGGCGGGCGGTTCGGGCTGGGCAGCTTCAAGGCGCTCGGCGGCGCCTATGCGGTGGAGCAGGCGGTCGCGGCCGACTCCGCGCGGCGCGGACCGGCCGAGCGGGTGGTGACCTCGGCCACCGACGGCAACCACGGGCGTGCGGTGGCCTGGGGCGCGCGGCGGGTGGGCTGCCGGGCGGTGATTTTCATCCACGCCGCCGTCTCCCCGGGGCGGGAGGCGGCGATCGCCGCGCTGGGCGCGGAGGTCCGCCGCGTGCCCGGCACTTACGACGACGCGGTGCGCGCCTGCGCCGCCACCGCCGCGGCCGAGGGGTGGCTGGTGATCTCCGACACCTCCTGGCCCGGCTATACCGAGGTGCCGCGCGCGATCATGCAGGGCTACCGGGTGATGGTGGCGGAGGCGGCGGCGCAATGGGCGGGACCGCCGCCGACGCATGTGTTCATCCAGTGCGGCGTGGGCGGGGTGGGGGCCGCGGTGGCGGCGCAGAGCCGCGCCGCGTTCACCCCGGCGCCGGCGCTGGTGGTGGTGGAAGCGGAGGCGGCGGCCTGCCTGCTGCTTTCGGCGCGCGCCGGGCGGGCGGTGACGGCGCCCGGGAAGCTGGAAACCGTGATGGCGGGGCTGGCCTGCGGCGAGCCGAGCCTGCTGGCCTGGCAGGCGCTGGAACGCGCGGCGGCGGCGTTCGTGGCGGTGCCGGACCGGGCGGCGGTGGCGGCGATGCGGGCGCTGGCGGCGGCAGGCGTGGTGGCCGGGGAGTCCGGCGCGGCCGGCGCGGCGGGGCTGGCCGAGGTGGCGGCGGATCCGGTGGCGCGGGCGGCGCTCGGCCTGGGGGCGGACAGCCGGGTGCTGCTGTTCGGGACCGAGGGGGCGACGGATCCGGTGTTGTATGCGGAGTTGGTGGGGGGCGAATACCGTCACGGGAAGGTCTGATGATCGGGGGCAGGCTGACCTGACCGTCCCTATGCGGCACGATCCTTGAACATTTCGCCTTGGGTTGCCGGCCGATCGGCCGTGGGCAGGATCGCCGTGATCGCATCGGCCGGCACCTTCGCCAACTCCCGGGGCTCCATCTTGTAGAGACCACCTCCGTAGACACGCCCTTCCCCAAGCAGCGTCGCGGCGTCGATCCCGTTCAGGAACTCCCACAGCTTGCGGGCAAGCGTCGGATCAGATGCGAGCGCCAGCGACAGTGCCGGTTTCGGATAGAGCAGCAGATAGACATTGGCGGCGGTCGCGCGCGACCGGTTCAGGATGAACCGAAACGGTTTATCCCGCATTTCGATGTTCCGGCCCATGTAGGTGCAGAGGAACGGTGCCGGAGGCCGGTATTCCTGCGCGTACCAGGGTGTGCGGCGACTACACAGATAGGTCGCGGCGACCGTGTCGCGGCCGGTTTCCAGATAGGCTGCCAGCGCCGGATAACGGGCTGCGACCTCGGCTTCCCGCAACCGGCAATCCAGCACGAACAATTGCCGCGCGAGCTTCGGCGTGCCGTCCGATTCCGCCTCGACGATGTCGGTTTCAAGGTGGCGCGGCCCCGGCAGGATCGCTGTGAAACATTCGAACGGCAGGCCGCGCGCCGCGATCTGTTCGCGCGACATGATGAAAAACCCGTTGTCTCCGGTCGCGATGCCGCGCCTGATGTCGAAGAAGTCTGCAAGGCGGAGACCGTCCTTGACTGTTCGCACGCCGTCAGCGGCGAGGCTTGTCCATTTCGCCGCCTCCTGCGCTTCGGCCGCGGGCACCACGCGCGAGATCCTGGGCGCGGCCGGAGTGCCGCCGTAGGAGAAGGCGATCCGATGTCCGGCGTCTGGCTTGCGCTTGCGGAACCAGACCACAGCCGAGGACACCAGCGCGTCCCCGAACTGCAAATCTCCAGGATCGAAGCGATGAACGTGGATCAATTCGACCTGGCTCAGCAAGTACCGCTTCACCGGCACGCCGTAGTTCACATCCATGAACTCGCTGGGGATCAGCCAGCCGGCCACCCCGTACGGTTCCATCCAGGCATGGGCGAGACCGAGGAAATAACAGTAGAGGCCGGCCAGCCCCGACATTTTGATCCCGGATGCCGCCGCGGTCGCGGCAAGCAGCCGTGCTTTCGCGGCCTTGTCGATGTGATGATGCCGCACATAAGGCGGATTGCAGATCACCAGGTTGAAGCCCCGCCCCGGTCCCGGCGGCGTCGCCGAGGTGAAGTCGCCCAGCGTCATCGCGAGCGGATGGTTCCGCCAGAGTTCTTGCGCCGGGTTGCCATAGTGCGGGTCGATTTCGAAGCCCTGCGCGGCTTCGATCTGCCCGGTCGGGAACTCCCGCAGCAGCGCGGCATAGAAGGAGCCGGTGCCGATGGCCGGATCGAGAAACCGTACCGGCGCATCCGCCGGCAGCAGGCGGCGGGCATAGGAGAGCAAGTCGGAAGCAAGTACCGTCGGCGTTGCGAACTGGCCGAGCTTGTTCCGCTCGGCCGATGTCTTGTCGGCATCGAGCGCGGCCTGCAGGGCAAGGCGGTGATCCTCGATCGGTGGCAGCGCGCTCATGGCGAGATCCCGAACTGCGCGAGATCGTTGATGCGATGCTCCCACACCCAATCGATTCCCTCGGCCGCCTCGTAGCCGAGATAGCCGCTGTCGAAATATCCGCACAGGAACAGAATGAACCGCACCGAATTGCCGTGCGTCTGCCGCAGCTGATTGGCTTTCTGCGCCTCCTCCTTGCGGCGCTTGTTCGTGTTGGTGAAATCGCCGGCCGATTTCGCTTCGATCATCAGTGGCAGCGCGGGAGGGTGAGCCGACAACGGCATCACCGCGGCGTCGACGGGGATGTTGACGGTGGACGCCCCACCTCCAGGCTTCACCGGCACGTTGAGGCGAAAGCTGTAGGTGCCGGGTGGCATCGCATCGTATCGGACGCCCTGAGGCAGCCGGTGGTAGCCGCGTCGCTCGAGCCATGCGCCGATCGCCGCGAGCTGGCGCTGCTCCTGCGCGTTGCGGATGATCGGGTTGGCGTCGGCATTTGTGAGGCGATCCGCGACAATGGTCGCCGCACGATGCACCTCCGCCGCCGTTCCGTCGCGTCCGGAGTCCAGCCAGGTGAAGATGTCGCGGTCGGCCATGCGCGCGATGATCGCGCCAATCCTCTCGAGATCGGCATTCAGCGCGGCGAGGCCCATGCGCCGCGGGAGCTTACCGGCCTCCATGCGGGCGACCAGGGTCTTCGATACGCCGGCCAAGCCGACCAGCCGGTCGACCGCGATCGGCGGACACGCCGACATTCGCAACGTTGGCAGCACGCCCGGGTGTTCGCGCAGCAGCGTCGGGTTCAGATCCGTCAAATTTTCGGTGCGACAAAGCGTCGTCTCGACCTCCCCGGTCACCTTGACGCGCGTTTCCCGGAACGCTGCGGGCGCGAAGTCCATAAACCAGCCGTTATACATATCGACGGACCGGGCGATGTCCGCCTTCCACAAATGCGGCTTGTCGAGATCAGCCGGCACCCCTGGCCTCACGACCCGGCTCGGGCTGCTTCCGGCAGCGACGCGAACAGCTGGGGTGGTCGATCTGCGGAGGAGCCATCGTGAGCGCGCGCATAGGCCCTCCGATCATTTCCCTCATGGCGATTCCGCCATTCCCCCCAGCTCCGCCGGCACCGGTCCCCCCGCCATCCAGTCCAGCAGCGCCACGCTGTGCACCACCGGCACCCCGCCCCCGGCAAGCTGGGTGATGCAGCCGATGTTCCCCGCCGCGATCACATCCGGCGTCAGCGCCGCCAGCGTCTCCAGCTTGCGCGCGCGCAGCTGCCCGGCGATCTCGGGTTGCATCAGGTTGTAGGTGCCGGCCGAGCCGCAGCACAGGAACGCCTCGGCCGGTTCCACCACGGTGAACCCGGCCCGGGTCAGCAACTCCTTCGGCTCCAGCGTGATCTGCTGGCCGTGCTGCAGGCTGCACGCGGCATGATACGCCACCCGCAGCCCCGGCGCCGGCCGGCTCGGCGCGTAGCCCACCCGCGCGAGATACTCGGTGATGTCCACCGCCAGCGCCGCGACGCGCGCCGCCTGCGCGCGCAACGGCTCGGCGGCGGTGCGGAACATGAAGCCGTAATCCTTCACCACCGTCCCGCAGCCGGAGGCATTGACCACGATCGCGTCCAGCCCGCCGGCCTCGGCCACGGCCGACCAGGCGGCGATATTCGCCGCCGCCGCCGCCATCGCCGCCTCGTGGCGGCCCATGTGATGCGTCAGCGCGCCGCAGCAGCCGGCCGCCGCCGGCACCACCACCTCCACCCCCATGCGGGTGAGCAGGCGGATGGTGGCGGCGTTGATCCCGGGCGCCAGCGCCTGCTGCGCGCAGCCGGCCAGCAGCGCCACCCGTCCGCGCCGGGTCCCTTGCGCGGGATAGACCCCGGGCGCGGTGGGGGCTTCGGCGGGCAGCCGGTCCGGCGCCAGCGCCAGCATCGCCGCCAGCCGCCGCCCCAGCGGGTGCGAGGCGGGCAGCAGCCCGGCCAGCCCGCGCCCCAGCCGGGCCAGCCGCAACGCGGCGCGGAACCGGGCCGGATAGGGCAGCACCGCGGCCAGCAGCCCGCGCAGCGCGCGCTCGTGCCAGGGGCGGCGGAAGCTCCGCTCGATATGCGTGCGGGCGTGATCCACCAGGTGCATGTAATGCACCCCGGACGGGCAGGTGGTCATGCAGGACAGGCAGGACAGGCAGCGGTCGATATGTTTCGCTTCCAGCGCGCCGGCGGGACGCCCGGCCTCCAGCATGTCCTTGATGAGGTAGATGCGCCCGCGCGGGCTGTCCAACTCGTCGCCGAGCAGGCGGAAGGTGGGGCAGGTGGCGGTGCAGAAGCCGCAATGCACGCAGGTCCGCAGCACCTGGTTGGCGGCGGCGAGGTCCGGGTCGCGCAGCTGTTCGGGGCTGAAGCGGGTCTGCATGGCGCTACTGATGCCACTGCCGGCGCAGCAGGAACAGCGATACCAGCAGCCACAGCATCGCCAGCGGGAAGCACACCCAGGACACCACCGGCCAGGTGCCGGCGGCGAGGATCTGCGCGAACATCAGGATGATGGCGCCGACCATCAGCACGAACCGCAGGTCGAGGATCTGGTTGCCCATCTTGCCGCGCCAATGCAGAAACGCCAGCACTCCGAACGACACCAGCAGCGGCGGCACCACGGCCAGGGTGGGGAAGGCGAATTGGGTCATCGGCCGGCGCCCATCCGCCCCGGGTTGAGGATGCCGCGCGGGTCGAACGCCGCCTTCACCGCCGCACCGATCCGCGCCAGCGGGGCGGGCTCCGGTGGGATCACCGCGACCGCGGCGGCGAGGCTTTCCGGCGCCCGGAACAGGGTCCAGCTGCCGCCCTGGCCGCGGGCGGCGGCAGCGACCCGCTGGTGGGTGGCCTCGGTCGGCGGGCCGGCGAGCCAGACCAGCCCGCCGCCCCAGTCCAGGAAGCCGCGCAGGCCGCTGGCCGCCAGCGCGGCGGCGCCGGCCGAGGGACGGACCGAGAGCCGCCAGACCGCTTCGCCCGCGGCCGGGTCGGCGCCGAGCGGGGCGGCATCGCGGATGGCGCGCCACAGCGTGCGGGAGGTCGCGTCATCGAGCACCTCGGCGCGGCCGAACCCGGCCAGTTCGCCAGCGAGCCGCCCGCAGCGATAGGCGACCGAGGGCGCGAAATCCTCGATCCGCGCCAGCGCCACCGGGCCGGTCAGGCCGACCCGGGCGGCCGCCTCGGCGGGCAGGAAGGCGGCGGCGGAGACGCCGTACGGGGCGCCGAGGCTGGCCGCCAGCGCGGCGACGCCGGCGGCGGGGTCGGCCACCGCGAGTGCGACGGTGCCCACCGCCTCCGGCGCGGGCAGTACTTTCAAGGTGACCTCGGTCAGCACCGCCAAGGTGCCGTGGCTGCCGGCGAGCAGCTTGCAAAGGTCGAGCCCGGTGACGTTCTTGAGCACGCGCCCGCCGGAGCGGATCACCTCGCCGCGCCCGTTCACCGCGCGGATGCCGAGCAGGTGATCGCGCGTCGCCCCCCAGGCGATGCGGCGCGGGCCGGACAGGTTGGCCGCGACGATGCCGCCGATGGTGGCCGGAAGCGCGGTGCCGAACAGGGCGGAGAAATCGGGCGGCTCGGCGATCAGGTGCTGGCCGGAGGCGGCGAGAATGGCCTCGATCTCGGGCACCGGCGTGCCGGCGCCGGCGCGCAGCACGAGTTCCTTCGGCGCGTAGAGGGGGATGCCGGTGAGGGCGGCGGTGGAGAGCGTCTGCGCCGCCTGCACCGGGCGGAGCATGGCCGCCTTGGTGGCGTTGCCGACGATCGCGAGCGGCGCCGTGGTGGCGGCGAGAATGGCGGCGAGCGCGGCCTCGTCGGCGGGGAGCAGCGGGGTCATGCGGGCGCGGGCCGCGACGCGGCTGGGGGAATCGGGCGGGCGGGAGCGGGGCGGGACACGGGCTACCCTAGGGGCAAGCGGGCGGGGGCGGCAAGCCGGCGGGGGGGGTGCGAGCCGGAACTATGCGCATCGCCCGGCGCCATGGCTGAAATCTTGGAGTACCCGGCCTGGACGGCGCCTTGTGGCCCCGCCAAGCCATAAAGGGTTCGGCAAGGGTGGCCGGCTTGCCGGCGGCGGCTTCGTGATCGGCCGTTTGGCCGAGGTCCCGCTGCCTGTGGTCTGCGGCGCCATCGCCGAGCGGCGACACCGACTACGATCACCTCACCGCCTGGCTGCACGCCACCCGGCCCGATCGGACCGGCTTCGTCGCCCCCGCGTCGGAGGCGATCGACGGCAACACCTCGCCCCGGATCAGTGGTACCCTTCCCCCGGCCGCACCTTGCCGCGAAACACCCAGTAGGCGAACCCGGTGTAGCCCAGGATCACCGGCAGCAGCACCGCGGCCCCCACCAGCAGGAACCCTTGCGAGGCCGGCGGCGCCGCCGCCTGCCAGATGCTCACCGCGGGCGGCACCATCATCGGCCACAGGCTGATGCCGAGCCCGGCGTAGCTCAGCACGAACCAGGCGATGGCATACAGGAACGGCGCCAGTTCGGCCTGCCGGCGCAGCCCCCGCCAGAACCCCCAGGCGGCCAGCGCCACCAGCAGCGGCACCGGGCTGGTCAGCAGGATGCCGGGAAAGTCGAACCAGCGGTGGCGGAACACCGGGTTCAGCAGCGGCGTCCACAGGCTCACCACCCCGATCAGCGCCAGCACCGCCAGCCCCAGCCGGCTGGCGTGGCGGCGCATGGCGCGCTGCAGCCGTCCCTCGACCCGCCAGATCAGCCAGGTGGCGCCCAGCAGCGCATAGCCCGTGACCACCGCGATGCCGCACAGCAGGGTGAACGGGGTCGCCCAGTCGAACCAGCCGCCGGCGTATTGCCCGTGCGCCACCCGCACCCCTTGCAGCAGCCCGCCCAGCACCATCCCCTGGCACAGCGCCGCGACCAGCGAGCCGGCCAGGAACGCCCGGTCCCACCAGCGGCGCGAGCCCGGGCGGACGGCGCGGAAGCGGAACTCGAACGCCACGCCGCGGAACATCAGCGCCATCAGCATGGAGATGATGAGCGGGTAGAACGCCGGCATGACGATCCCGTAGGCTTTCGGGAACACCGCGAACAACCCGCCGCCGCCCAGGATCAGCCAGGTCTCGTTGCCGTCCCACACCGGGGCGATGGAGTTCACCATCAGGTCGCGGTCGGCCTCGTCGTGCTCGACCCCGAACAGGATGCCCACGCCGAGGTCGAACCCGTCGAGCAGCACATAGGCGAGCACCGCGACCGCGATCAGCCCGGCCCAGATCACCGGCAGCCAGAAGGCCATGTCAGCCTCCCGCCTTCAGCGCCTGCGCCGGCGTGATGCCGGCCGAGCGCACCGGCACCCCCGGCTCCGGACCGTGCTGGCCCTGCATCGGCGGACGGCGCATCTGGCGCAGGATGTAGCGCAGCCCGATGCCGAACACGACCAGATAGACCAGGGCGATGGTCACGAACGACCACAGCACCCCCGGGGTGGCGATCGGGGAGGCGCTCTGGGTGGTCAGCAGCAGGCCGTACACGGTGTAGGGCTGGCGGCCGACCTCGGTGGTGACCCAGCCGGCCAGCACCGCGATGAATCCCGCCGGGCCCATCGCCAGGGTGGCGCGCAGCAGCCAGGGCGAGGCGTAGAGCCGGCCGCGCCAGCGGGCCCAGAGGCTCCACCACCCCACCCCGACCATGGCGAAGCCGAGCGCCACCATGAGGCGGAACGACCAGAACACCCAAGGCGCCGGCGGCCAGTCGCGGCGGGGGAAGCTGTCCAGCCCCTTCACCGTGCCGTCCCACTCATGGGTCAGGATCAGGGAGCCGAGATGCGGGATGGCGATGGCATCGAGGGTGCGGCGGGCGGCGAGGCTGGGCAGGCCGAACAGCTTGAGCGAGGTGCCGGGCACGGTGCGGAAATCCCCCTCCATCGCCGCCACCTTGGCCGGCTGATAGTGCAGCGTGTTGAGCCCCTGCTGGTCGCCGGCGAGCACCTGGATCGGCGCCACGATCGCGGCCATCCACAGCGCCATCGAGAACATCAGCCGCGCCGGCTGGCTCTGGCGGTCGCGGCGGAGGTGAAAGGCGCCGACCGCGCCGACCGCGAAGGCGACCGAGAGGTAGCTGGCCAGCACCATGTGGACCAGGCGGTACGGGAACGAGGGGTTGAAGATGATCTCCCACCAGTCCACCGGCAGGAACCGCCCGTGCGGGCTGATGGCGAAGCCGGCCGGGGTCTGCATCCAGGAATTCGCCGACAGGATCCAGAAGGCGCTGATGAGGGTGCCCAGCGCGACGATGCCGGTGGCGGCCAGATGCAGCCCCGGCCCGACCCGGTTGCGCCCGAACAGCATCACGCCGAGGAAGCCGGATTCCAGGAAGAACGCGGTCAGCACCTCGTAGCCCAGCAGCGGGCCGATCACCGGGCCGGTCTTTTCGGCGAACACCGACCAGTTGGTGCCGAACTCGTACGACATCACCAGGCCGGAGACCACGCCCATGGCGAACACCACGGCGAAAATCCGCAGCCAGTAGTTGTAGACATCCAGATAGACGCCGCGGCCGGTGAACAGGAACAGCGCTTCCAGCACGAACAGGTAGCTGGCCAGCCCGATGGAGAAGGCCGGCAGCACGATATGAAAGCCGACGGTGAAGGCGAACTGGGCGCGGGCGAGCAGGATGGCAAGCGGCATCGATGGGCCTCCGGTAGCGGTCACCGGGCGCACATGGGGGTGCGCGGCGGGATTGCAGCATCCGTGGTATACCGTACGTCGCCATGCGCAACCCGTTCCGCTGGCTGGCCGTCGGGCTGGCCGTCCTGAGCCTGACCGCCTGCGCCAACCTGCTGGCGGAGCGGGAAGCGCGGCTGCAGCGGCTGGTGGGGCAGAAACTGTCGGTGCTGATCGCGGTGGAGGGGGTGCCGGACCGCAGTTTCGATCATGCCGGGGTGACCTATCTGGCCTATGACCGCAGGCAGGTGGAGTTCGTGCCGCCGCCGCCGATATTCGGGCCGGCCTGGGGGTTTCCGGGACCGCTGGGGTGGTATAACGCGCCGCCGCCCGCCGCGGTGCTGCGCGAATGCGAGACGGTGTTCGCCGTCAAGGGCGGGATCGTGCGCGGGTTCACCCTGCGCGGGAACGCTTGCGGATGATGCCGCGCGCGGACGTGCGCCGGTTCCTGGAGGCGCTGGCGGCGGAGCGGCCGGAGCCGCGGTCGGAGCTGGTCTATGCCGATCCGTTCACCCTGCTGGTGGCGGTGGTGCTGTCGGCGCAGACCACCGACGCGGCGGTGAACCGCGCGACGCCGGCGCTGTTCGCCGCCGCCCCCGACGCCGCCGCGATGGCCGCGCTGGGGGCGGAGGGGATCGGCACGTTCATCCGCTCGATCGGGCTGTGGCAGGCCAAGGCGCGGCATCTGGCGGGGCTGGCGGCGGCCCTGCGCGACCACCACGGCGGGCAGGTGCCGCATGACCGCGCCGCGCTGGAGGCGCTGCCCGGGGTGGGGCGCAAGACCGCCAACGTGGTGCTGAACGTGGCGTTCGGCGAGCCGACCATGGCGGTGGACACGCATATCTTCCGCCTGGGCAACCGCACCGGCCTGGCCCCGGGCAAGACCCCGCTGGCGGTGGAGCAGGCGCTGCTCAAGCGCGTGCCGGCGGAGATGTTGCGCGACGCGCATCATTGGCTGATCCTGCACGGGCGCTACGTGTGCAAGGCGCGCAAGCCGGAATGCTGGCGCTGCGTGGCGCGGACATGGTGCCGGTTCCGCGACAAGACGCCGGCCCCGGCGGGTTGGTCTGAGGAGACGCGCGCATGAGACTTCCGCGGCTGCCGGTGATGCTGATGGCGCTGGCGCTGGGCGCGCCGGGCGGTTCCGCGGCGACCCTGCTGCGCCTGTCCGAGACGGCGCGGGTTTCGGTGCCGCCGGATCAGCTGGTGGCCTCGGTCTCGGCGCAGGCCACGGCCGCCTCCGCGGCGGCGGCGCAGACGGCGGTGAACCAGGCGATGACGGCGGCGCTGGCGGCGGCGCGCAAGGTGGCCGGGGTGCGGGCAGAGACCGGCGGCTACAGCACCTGGCAGCACCCGCCGGGCACGCCGGGCGGGGGCACCTGGCAGGCCTCGGCGGGGCTGACCCTGACCAGCGGGAACGGGGCGGCGCTGCTGGCGCTGGTGGGGCGGTTGCAGGCGCGCGGGATGGCGGTTTCCGGGCTGCAATGGGGGCTTTCCGGGCCGACCCGCCGGCACGCGCGCCGGGCGGCGATGGCGAAGGCGATCGCGGCGCTGCGCGGGCGGGCGGAGCAGGCGGCGGGGCTGCTGGGGCTGCGGTTTCTGGGCTTCCGCGAGGTGATCCTGGGGCCGCCGCCTTCGGTGCTGCCGCGGCCGATGTTCGCGATGGCGCGCGCGGTGGCGCCGGTGGCGGTGGGCCAGGCGGTGACGGTGAGCGCCACCGTCTCGGCGGAGGCGACGCTGGGGGGGAAGTAGGGAAGCGGGCGGCCTCGCGGTGATGGCGGTGCGGCGGGAGGTCTTCCCGTCGCTGTCGTCCGAAGCGGGGGGACGCATCGAATCCGCCGGACGATGGCTTGTCACCGGCTGTCACACGAGTTCGGTGCCGAGGGGCGGGAGATGTATTTTATTGCTTCCATCCAGCACGGTCTTCAATCGCTGACATGGACGACATTCCCCTCCGAACCCCCGCAGCCGTGGGTGCCCTGATGAAGGCGCGGCGACGTGCGCGGGGGCTCGACCAGGCCGGCTTGGCCGACCGAATCGGCGTCAGTCGCCTCTGGGTAAACCAGGTGGAGCGCGGCAAGCCGGGCGCGAGCCTCGGCCGCGTGCTGCGTGCCCTGGCCGCATTGGGGGTCGAGCTGACCGGGAGGGCTCCTGACCCGCTGGAACAGAACCGGCCACTCACCAGCGCGCCGGTTGTCACCCCGGACATCGACGCGATCGTGGCCGAAGCGCGACGCAGGCCTCGCTCGTGACCGAACTCCTGGCGTTTCTGGCCGACCGGGAGGTCGGGCACGGTTCGCCAGCGGCGCGGTCGGCTCAGCTTTGTCTATACGGGCACGCTACCCGCTCCAAACAGCGAAGAGCCGGAACAGCGGGACAGCGCACCGCGACGGTTTCATGATCGTCTCCTTGCGTCAAAATCGCCCGGGGCGGAACGGCCCGCCCCAGCGTTACGCAGGAGCTCACGCGGCCGATCGGACCGCCTTGATCGGCATCAAAGAGATGCGATGCTGCGCTCTCACCCCCCGGTTGCCGGCACGAGCCCATCGCTGCAGATCGCCGCAGCGGGACGCGGACTGCGGGGCGGGCGGCCGGTTCCGTCCCCCACCGCCAGCGGGCACTGGTCGGCTCGGCGGGGAAACCGGCTATCTGGTGGCCTCTTGCCAGGGGGAAGGCCAACCATTAGCCTTCTAATCAATAGGGAGTGAATCGCAAGCATGGCGGCCCTGCCGATGACGAACCGGATTGGCCTCGGGGTGATCGGGCTCGGCCGCGCCTTCGCGCTGATGCGTCCCGCGTTCCTCGCCGACCCGCGGTTCTCCCTGGTCGCCGCCGCCGACCCGCGGCCAGAGGCCCGCGCCCGCTTCGCCGCCGAATTCGACGCGCCCACCTACCCCGACGCCGCCGCGCTCGCCGCCGACCCGGCGGTGGCAGCCGTCTATGTCGCCACCCCGCATCAGTGCCACGCCGCCGACACCATCGCCGCCGCGAGCGCGGGCAAGCACGTGCTGGTGGAAAAGCCGATGGCGCTGGACCTGCCGGAAGCCGACGCCATGATCGCCGCCGCGCGCCGCGGCGGGGTCCAGCTGATCGTCGGCCCGAGCCACAGTTTCGACGCGCCGATCCTGCTCGCGCGCCGGATCATCGCCGCGGGCCGCTATGGCCGGCTGCGGATGCTGACGCTGCTCGCCTACACCGACTTCCTGTACCGCCCCCGCCGGCCGGAGGAGCTGGACACCGCGCGCGGCGGCGGCGCGGTGTTCAACCAGGCGGCGCACCAGGTCGATATCGCGCGGCTGCTGGCCGGCGGAATGCTGACCTCGCTGTCTGCCGCCTGCGCGGCCTGGGACCCCGCGCGTCCGACGGAGGGGGCCTACAGCGCCCTGCTGCGGTTCGGGGACGGCGCCTTCGCTGCTCTCGGCTACAGCGGTTACGCCCATTTCGATACCGACTCGCTGGCCGGCTGGATCGGCGAGGACGGGCGACGCAAGGACCCTGGAAGCCATGCTGCGGCCCGCCGCCGCCTCGCCGCGGCCGGGCCGGCCGGCGAGGCGGCGCTGCGTGCCGCACGCTGCTACGACAGAGCGCCCGCGAGCACGCCCCCGCCCGACGCCCATCCGCATTTCGGCCAGGTGATCGCAAGCCTGGACGGGGCAGACCTCCTTCCCTCGCCCACCGGGGTAGCCATCCATGCCGACGGCGCGGTGGATTTTGTCGCCGCCGGCCCGGCCTATCCGCCACGCCGGGAGGTGCTGGATGCGCTGTTCGACGCCGTCACGGAAGGCCGCGCCCCGGTGCAGAGCGGCGAATGGGGCCGGGCCACGCTGGAGGCCTGCCTCGCCATCCTTCGTTCCGCGCGGGAAGGACGGGAGATCCCGCTTTCGCGCCAGGTGCCGGCATGAGCCGCCGCGCTCCGCCCGCCCCGCGGTCCGGACCGCCCGAGGACGTGTTCGCCCGCCTGCCCGACGAGCGACTGGCCCATCTGGTCCGCACCGCGACCAGGGGGTTCAACCGCGCCCTGCAGATGCGGCTGTCCCGCCACGACGTGGCGTTCGGCCACTGGGTGTTCCTGCGCATTCTGTGGGCGCACGACGGGCTGACCCAGCGCGAACTGGCGCTGCGTGCGGGCCTGACCGAACCGACCGCGTTTGCGGCCCTGACGGCGATGGAGAAGCTCGGTTTCGTCACCCGCGCGCCCGACCCGGCCAGCCGGCGCACCCTGCGCGTCCGTCTGACCGAGCGCGGACGGGCGCTGCGACCGCTCCTCGTGCCCCTCGCCGAAGACGTCAATCGTTGCGCCCTGCGCGGCAGCTCCGCCGCCGACGTGGCGGCCACCCGCCGCGTGCTGCTCGCCGCGATCGCCAACCTCGCCGCCGACGAGGCGGAGGGCGACAATCCGCCGATGCCCTCCACGCGCGCACTCGGGCGGGTGATCGAGGCGTCGCTGGCCGACGGCGGCCGTCCAGGGACCGGAACCCGAAGCAGACGCAACGAGAAGACGGCATCCAGAGCCGACGCGGTTTCCGCCACCGGCGGGAGAGAGGGGCGATGAACGGCATCACCTCCTGCCCCAGGCCCGGTCGGGCCGTCACCCCATCATCCACCAGATCCTGCAATGGGAGGAACCAGAAATGAGACTTCGTTCGCTGGCCGCGGGGCTGCTTGGCCTGGCGTTGCTGCTGCCGGGCGCAGCTGCGCGCGCTGCCAAACCCTACACGATCAATGTCATCATGCCGCTCTCCGGCGGCGCCGCGTTCCTCGGCAAGGCCGAGCAGCGCACGTTGCAGATCCTCGCCGGCCAGGTGAATGAGACGGGCGGGATCGACGGGCGGACGCTGCGCTTCGTCTTCCACGACGACCAGACGAGCCCGCAGACCGCGGTGCAACTCGCCAGCCGGATCGTGCCCAGCCACCCCTCCGTGTTGATCGGCTCCTCCATCGTTGCCATGTGCAACGCCATGGCACCGCTGATGGCCACCGGGCCGGTACAATACTGTCTCTCGCCCGGGGTGTATCCGAAGGCGGGCAGCATGATGTTCAGCTCCTCGGTGTCCACCCACGACATGGCGCGGGCGATGATCCGCTACTTCCGCCTGCGCGGCTGGACCCGGATCGCGGCGATCACCAGCACCGACGCCACCGGCCAGGACGCCGACCGTGGCATCGCCGAAGCGCTGGCGCGCCCCGGCAACAAATCGGTGCACATGGTCGCGCATGTGCATTTCAACCCGACCGACGTGAGCGTGGCGGCGCAGATGGCGCGCATCAAGGCGGCACATCCGCAGGCGCTGATCGCCTGGACCACCGGCGCACCGATCGCAACCGTCTTCAAGGGCGTGACCGAGGCCGGGCTCGATATCCCGGTCGGCACCACCGACGGCAACATGACGCACGCGCAGATGAGTCACTACGCCGCCTTCCTGCCAAGGCAGCTCTACATCGCCTCCGACGCCTGGCCCTACATGGCGGGACCGGAAGTGACGAACCCGCGGATGAAGCAGGCGCAGCAGGCATTCGTGGCCGCCTTCGCCAAGGCAAAAGCATTGCCGGATGTGGCGGCGGCGCTGGCCTGGGACCCGGCGCAGATCCTGATCGCGGCCTTGCGCAAGCTCGGTCCCTCGGCCGGTGCCGCGCAGGTGCGGGCATGGATCGCCGGGCAGACCGATTTCGCCGGGGTCGATGGGATCTATAATTTCAAACGTCACCCGCAGCGCGGCCTGGGTGCCTCGAGTGTGGTGGTGACGCGCTGGACGCCGGCCCGGAACATGTGGGTGCCGGTAAGCGCCCCGGCCGGCACCCCGCTCGCGCACTGACCGGCAGCCGCGGCGGCGATGGACCAGGCGGGACAGATCCTCCTCGGCGGTCTGATTCAGGGCCTGGTGTTCGCCCTGGTCGCGCTCGGCTTCGCCCTGGTCCATCGCGTCACCGGGGTGATCAACCTCGCCCAGGGTGGGTTCTGCATCCTGGGCGCCCTCACCTACCAGAGCCTGCTCGGGTGGGGCGTGCTCGCCTGGCCGGTCGCCGCCCTTGCTGCGGTCGGGCTGACCGCGCTGTTCGGGCTGGCGCTGGGCGCGGTGACCTTCGTGCCCGCGCTCACGCGCCTGTCCAACAGCAGCCTGCTCATGCTCACCGCCGGGCTGCTGATCGTGATCGACGGCATCGCGCTGCTGGTGTGGGGCAGCCAACCTTACGCGGTGCCGCCGTTTTCCGGGGAACGACCGCTGGCGCTGCTCGGCCTGCTGGTGCCGAGCCAGGGGCTGTGGCTCGCCGGGCTCAGCGCCGCGGTGGGGCTGCTGACCTGGCTTGTGCTGAGCCGCACCGCGCCGGGGCGGGCGTTGCGCGCCTGCGCCGAAAACCCCACCGCGGCGGCGTTGGTGGGCATCCGGCTGCGGCGGATGCGGCTGGCCGCCTTCGCCGCCGCCGCCGCCATCGGCGCGATCGGCGGGATCGCCGTCGCCCCGCTGATGTCGTTGCAGTTCAACGACGGACATTTCTTCACCAACGCCGGGTTCATCGCCGTCGCGCTGGGCGGGATGGGATCGCTGGCCGGCGCGGTGGCGGGCGGGCTGTTCCTGGGCGTCGCCGAGCAACTGGCCGCGGGCTACGTCTCCGGCCTGTTCGCCAACGCGCTCGCGCTCGCGCTGCTGCTGCTCACCTTGCTGTTCCGCCCCCAGGGATTGTTCGCCGGCCAGGCGCGCCGCCGCAGCGACGTGCGCGACGAACCGCGCGTCGCGCACACCGCCGCCGCCCTGTCGCCGCGCGTTCTGGCCGGGCTCGGCATCGCCGGGCTTGCCGTCTTCGCCGCCTTGCCCGCGGTGGTGGGGCCGGGCACGCTTGCCTCGCTGGCCATCGCGCTCATCCTGTTCATCGCGGTGCTGGGGCTCGACGTGCTGATGGGCTACGCGGGGCAGGTGAACCTCGGGCAGGCCGGGTTCATGGCGCTCGGCGCCTACACCGCTTCCATCCTGGCCACCGGATACGGCGTCTCCCCGCTGCTCGGGACACTGGCGGGAATGGCCGTGGCGGCGGTGGCGGCGCTGGTGCTGTCGATGGTCACGGTACGGCTGCGTGGGGCCTATCTCGCGCTCGCCACCCTCGCCTTCGGGCTGATGGTGGATTCCTTCGCGGTCGGCCTGCCGGGACTGACCGGCGGGCCCTCCGGGCTGGTGGGCATCCCGTCGTTTTCCGCCTTCGGCGTTGCCTTCGACACCCCGGGCGCGATGTACGGGCTGGCGCTCGGCGTCATCACGGTGGCCATCGTGCTGCTCGCCGGCGCGCTGCGCGGCGGCTTCGGCCGGGCGCTGCGGGCGATCCGCACCGATCCGCTGGCCGCCGCGGCGCTCGGCATCGATGTCGGGCGGAGCAAACTCGTTGCGGTGGTGATATGCGCCGTGCTGGGCGGCCTCTCGGGCAGCCTCTATGCGTTCGATTTCCACTACCTCGGCCCGGACATGGTGGCGACGCCACGCTCCTTCGAGTTGATCGCGATGCTGGTGCTGGGCGGGGAGGGCACGCTGGTCGGCGGGCTGCTCGGCGCCCTGCTGCTGACCCTGCTGCCGATCGAGGTCCAGGCCCTCGCCAACGACAAGGTGCTGGTCGAGGGGCTGGTGCTGGTGGGCGTGTTCCTCCTCGCGCCCGCCGGGATGCTCGGCAGCCTGCTGGCCCGCGCCCGGCCGCGCCGGGTGCTTGCCCGCGCGCGCCTGGCGCCATGAGCCCGCCGCCTGCCGCCGCGCTGGCAATCCGCGAGCTTGGCGTGACGTTCGGCGGCCTGCGCGCGGTGGCCGAGGTGTCCTTCACCGTGGCGCCGGGCAGCCTGACGGCGCTGATCGGCCCGAACGGTGCCGGCAAGACCACCGTGTTCAACCTGGTGACCGGCGTGGTCCGCCCGCTCACCGGCACGGTGACGCTGTTCGGCGCGCCGATCCTGGGCCTGCGCGCCGATGCGATCGCCGCGCGCGGTCTCTTGCGCACGTTTCAGACCGCGCGGGTGTTCCCTGGCATGACCGCGCGCGAGAATCTGCTGGTCGGCGCGCATCGCCGGCTCCGTTCCGGCGCGCTGGCGCAGATGTTGCGCCTGCCCTTGGCCGGGCGGGAGGAGCGGAGGGAAACCGCGCGCGCCGAAGCGCTGCTCGATCTGCTCGGGCTGCTCCCCTGCCGCGACATCCCGGCAACCGAGTTGCCGATGGGGGCGCAAAAGCTGCTTGAAGTGGGCCGCGCGCTGATGGGCCGCCCGCGCGTGCTGCTGCTGGACGAGCCCGCCGCCGGGCTGAACGACACCGAAACCGCCGAACTCGCCGCCCTGCTGCGGGCGATCCGCGACGCCGGCATCACCGTGCTGATCGTCGAGCACAACATGGCGCTGGTGATGGAGAGCGCCGATCACGTGGTGGTGCTGGATGCCGGAAGGGTGATCGCCGCCGGCACCCCGGCGGCGGTGCGCGCCGACCCGGCGGTGATCGCGGCCTATCTCGGCGCGCCGGAGGGAACATAGATGCTGCGGGTGGAGGGGCTGAGCGCGGGCTATGGCGGCACCCCGGTGCTGCGCGGGGTCACGCTCGACGTGCCGGCCGGGGCGATCGTGGCGCTGATCGGCGCCAACGGGGCGGGCAAGAGCACGCTGGC
>JBMFXF010000036.1:0-19039 GCA_049964515.1 Acetobacteraceae bacterium
ATCGGCGGGTTCTGGGCGGGGGGCAGAGCATGATGTTGAAGGAGTTCGACGCCCCGATCGCCGTACGCGGCAGGCACTGGGGGGCGCTGCGGCTGGCGGTGCGGCTGTGACCGCCCTTGCCCTGGACGAAGCGGCGGCAGCCGGGCATGGTCGCCCCGCGCCGGCGACGCTTGTCGCGCGGACGCGAAAGCGCATTTAAGCGCTACCGCCCCCGCCACACCGCCAAGGACCCTCCGCATGGATACCATCATCGGCCAGACCAAGACCGCCGAAGGCCCGGCGATGATCGTCGACGGCGACCAGAAGACCTTCATGGCCGAGGTCGTCGAGGCCTCGCGCCAGCTGCCGGTGCTGGTCGATTTCTGGGCCACCTGGTGCGGCCCGTGCAAAGCCCTGACCCCCACGCTCGAGAAAGTGGTGCGCGCCGCCGGGGGCCGAGTGAAGCTGGTCAAGATCGACGTGGACAAGAACCGCGCCCTGGTCCAGCAGCTCGCCCAGCTCGGCCTGCCGATGCAGTCGGTCCCCACCGTCGCCGCCTTCTGGCAGGGCCAGATCGCCGATTTGTTCCAGGGCGCGCAGCCGGAATCCGAGGTCAAGCGCTTCGTCGAGGCGCTGCTGCGCCAGGCCGGCGGGGCAATGCCCACGGCCGACCTGCTGGCCGAGGCCAAGGCCGCGCTGGAAGCCGGGGACGCCCAATCTGCCGGCGAGATGTTCAGCGCGCTGGTGGAACAGGAGCCCGAGAACCCGGCCGGCTGGGCCGGGCTGGCCCGCGCCCTGATGGCGCTGGGCCAGGAAGATCAGGCCGCCCAGGCGCTGGACCAGGTGCCCGCCAAGATCGCCGAGCACGCCGAGATCGCCGGCGCCCGCGCGGCGCTGGCCCTGGCGCGGGAAGGCCGCGCCGCCGCCGCCGGCCGGGCCGCACTGGAAGCGCGCATCGCCGCCGACCCGACCGATCTCCAGGCCCGGTACGAGCTCGCCACCGCGCTCAACGCGCTGGATCAGCGCGAGGCGGCGGCGGAGCAGCTGCTCGAGATCATGCGCCGCCAGCGCGGCTGGAACGAGGACGCGGCGCGGCTGCAACTGCTCAAGTTCTTCGGTGCCTGGGGGGTCGAGGACCCGGCCACGGTGGCCGCCCGCCGCAAGCTCTCGGCGCTGTTGTTCGCCTGATGCCCGGCTTTCACCCGCGGGCGGAGGCACTGCCGGAGGAAATCCCGGTGTTTCCGCTCACGGGGGCGCTGCTGCTGCCATGGGGCCGGCTGCCGCTCAATATCTTCGAGCCACGCTACTTGGCGATGACCGAGGATGCGCTGGCGGCGGGCCGCATGTTCGGCATGATCCAGCCCGATCCCGCCGCCCCGGCCACGCCGAACGGTCCGGGCTGCTACCGGATCGGCTGCCTGGGCCGGCTTGCCTCGTTCTCGGAAACCGACGACGGCCGATTTCTGATAACCCTGATCGGCCTGCCCCGGTTCGAGACCCTGGCCGAGCTGCCGATGCGCCGCGGCTACCGGCGGATGCGCGTCGGCTACGCCCGGTTCCTGCATGACCTTGCGCCGCCGCCGGCCAGCTTCGGCCTGGACCGCGCCGGGCTGCTGGCCGCGCTGCGCGCCTATTTCGCCCGCCAGGGCTACGACGCCAACCAGGATGCCATCGCCAAGCTCGACGACCCGGCCCTGGTCACCACCCTCTCGATCCTCTGCCCGTTCGAACCGGCCGAGAAACAGGCGCTGCTGGAAGCGCCCGACCTGCCCGCCCGCGCCGCCGCGCTGCTCGCGCTGCTCCGCATGGGTGCCGCGGAACCGCAAGACGGCACCCGCCCCTCCTGAAAGACGTGCCATGCCCGAACCCGTTCCGGTTGATCCCCGCCTGCTGGAAATCCTGGTCTGCCCGCTGACCAAGGGGCCGCTTGAGTATGACCGCGCGGCCGGCGAGCTCATCAGCCGCAAGGCCGGCCTGGCCTACCCGATCCGCGACGGCATCCCGATCATGCTGGTCGAGGAAGCGCGGAGTCTCGACCCGTGATTCCGCCCAGCGAACTGCGCCTCACGCCGGACCGCGCCACGCTGGAGGTCCGTTTCCCGGACGCGGCCTACGCGCTGCCGGCGGAGTATCTGCGGGTGGAGAGCCCCAGCGCCGAGGTCCAGGGCCACAGCCCGGACCAGCGCCAGCTGGTGCATGGCAAGCGCGCGGTGCGCATCGCCGGCATCGAGCCGGTCGGCAACTACGCGGTCCGGCTGATTTTCGACGACGGCCACGACAGCGGCATCTATTCGTGGGAAATCCTCGCCACCCTGGGCCGCGAGCAGGCGTCCCGCTGGGCCCGCTATCTCGAGGAGCTGGAAACCCGCGCCCTCACCCGCGGGTGATCGCCAGCGCCGCGATCGCCTCCGGCGCGAGCCCGGCCTCGGCCAGCACCGCTGCGGTGTCTTCCCCCTGCGCGCGCGCCGGCGGTCCGGGGTCGGCAGGCGCCCCCTCGGTCAGCACGGTGGGGCGGATGGTGCGGATGGTGCCTTCCGAGGGATGCGCCTCGGTCCGCAACAGCCCGACCGCGGTCAGATGCGGGTCCTCGGGCAGGGTTTCCAGCGTGTGACAGATCGCCGCCGGCACGTCGGCCTGCTGGAAGATCCCAAGCCAGGCGGCGGTGGGACGGCCGGTCAGCGCCTCCCGGCGCAGCGCGAACCACTCGGCGGCGTGGCGGAACCGGTCGGCCACGGTACGGAACCGCGGGTCTTCGATGAGCTCGGGCCGGCCGATGCCGCGCAGGAACCCGGCCACCTGGGCGTCGGTGTTGGCGGTGACGGTCATCCAGCCGTCTTCGGTGCGTAGCGGCTGGTTGTTGGGGTCCAGCACGCGGGAATCGCCCGGCGGTCCGCAGGGCGGCTCGAAGCTGGCGGGACCGAGGTGCTCGGTCAGCACGAAGGCCGCCATGGTCTCGTGCATCGGCACCTCGATCGCCGTGCCCTGGCCGCTGCGTTCGCGGCCGAACAGGGCGGCCAGGATGGCGCCGGCGGTGATCTCGCCTACCACATGGTCGCAGAGCAGCAGCGGGGCGAAGGCCGGCGCGCCGTCGCGGCGGGCGGCGAGCCCGGCCACCCCGGCGACCGACTGGATGACCGTGTCATAGGCCGGCCGGCCGCGATACGGCCCGCCCGGGCCGAAGCCGGTGATGGTGCAATGGATCAGCCGCGGGCGGGAAGCGCGCAGGCTGGCCGCGTCCAGCTCCAGCCGGGCCAGGCTGTCGGGGCGGATGTTGGAGACCACCACGTCGCAGCCGTCGATCACCCGCAGCAGCGCGGCGCGCGCGGCAGGCTGCTTGAGGTCCAGGCAGATGTTGCGCTTGTTGCGGTTGAAATGGAGGAACTTGCCCGACATCCGCCCGCTGGGGGACGGGCCGCCGAGCGTACGCAGCACGTCGCCTTCGGGGGATTCCAGCTTGATGACCTCGGCGCCGTAATCGGCGAGACGCAGCGTGCAGGACGGACCGACCACCACGGAGGTGAGGTCGAGGACGCGGATTCCGGCGAGCGGGCGGGGCATGGCAAGGTCCGGGTGCGATGGGGTAACGCCGGTGATGCCGGCGCCGGGCCGGGCTGGCAAGCGGGGGCGCGCGGGCGGGTTGAGGCGGCACGGTCTCTGTGCGAGTCTCCCGCCCACTCTTGGAGCCGGAACGATATGCTCGGAAGCCTGTATTATGGCGACAACCTCGGCGTGCTGCGTGCGCATGTACGCAACGAATCGGTCGATCTGATCTATCTGGACCCGCCGTTCAATTCCAACGCCACCTATAATGTGCTGTTCAAGGCGCCGTCCGGCCAGCAGAGCCGCGCGCAGATCGAGGCGTTCGAGGACACCTGGCACTGGGGTACCGAGGCCGAGTCCGCGTTTCTGGATGTGCTGCGCAACCCGCGCTACGGCGAGGCCGGGGCGATGTTGCAGGCGATGCGGAGCTTCCTGCGCGAGAACGACATGATGGCCTATCTGGCGATGATGGCGGCGCGGCTGATCGAACTGCACCGGGTGCTGAGGCCGACCGGCAGCCTGTATCTGCACTGCGATCCGACGGCGAGTCACTATTTGAAGATATTGCTGGATGCGGTGTTCGGGCCAGAAAACTTTATGTCGGAGATCACATGGCGGCGAACCGCCGCTCACAACGCGACGCATCGATGGCCGCGCCTTCACGACACGATCCTTCAGTTTTGCCGCAATCACGAGACCGCGCTGTTCGATCCCGTCCGGATCGCACCGGACGCGGGCTGGATCAGCAGGGAATACCGGTACCAGGATGAGATCGGACGATACAGCCTGGATAACCTGACGGGCGCGGGAATCACGCAGGGACCCAGCGGCCAGCCATGGAGAGATGTCGATCTGGCAAAGATCGGCGCCGGTCGTCACTGGCGCTACCACCCCGACACGCTGGACCGGCTCGACGCCGAGGGACGGATCTACTGGCCGCGGCGCGGGAAATACCCGAAACTCAAGCAGTACCTGGCGGAGAGCAAGGGAACCGTTGTCGGCGACGTGTGGGTCGAGGTCCCCGCGATCGGGAGAACCGCCGCCGAACGCCTCGGCTACCCGACCCAGAAGCCGCTCGCCCTGCTCGAACGCATCATCGCCGCCAGCAGCAACGAAGGCGACACCATCCTCGACCCGTTCTGCGGCTGCGGCACCGCCGTCCACGCCGCCGAAAAACTCAACCGCGGCTGGATCGGCATCGACATCACCCATCTCGCCATCAGCCTGATCGAACGCCGCCTGCGCGATGCCTTCCCCGGGATTCGCTTCGATGTCCACGGCACGCCCAAGGATATCGAAGGCGCGCGCGACCTTGCCCGGCGCGACAAATACCAGTTCCAGTGGTGGGCCGTCTCGCTGGTGGACGCGGTGCCCTTCGGCGGCCGGAAGCGCGGCGCCGACACCGGCATCGACGGATGGCGCTACATGGCCGCCGACCGCAACCGCCTCGCGCGCGCCATCGTCAGCGTGAAGGGGGGCGAGAACGTCTCGGTGCAGATGCTGCGCGACCTGCGCGGCGTGGTCGAGCGCGAACGCGCCGAGGCGGGCCTGTTCATCACCCTGACCGAACCCACCCGCCCGATGCAGGAGGAAGCGGCCAAGGCCGGGCTGTTCGAGAGCCCGTTCGGCAACAAACGCCACCCGCGCCTGCAGATCCTCACCATCGCTGAGCTGCTGGCCGGCCACAAACCCGACCTCCCTCCGCTCGCCACCGAGGCCGGCTTCCGCCGCGCCGGGCGGGAAGACCGCGCCCGGCGCGACCAGGGCGATCTGCTCGGCCGCGACCGCACGCCTCCGCCCCGGACCGCCACGCCATGAACCGCAACCCGATCCGCCTTCGGCGGCGGCGCCCGCAAACCGCGGCGCCCGCGGCATGAGCGGGCGCATCCTCTACGGCCTGGACCGCCTGCCGCGCACCCTGGCCACCGATGACCCGCGCCTGCTGGGCGTGCCCGACAGCGGCGGCCTGTTGCGCCTGAACACCGAGCCGCTGCCGCTCGCGGTGCTGTCCGGGATGCCGCCCGACCACGCCGGCCGCGTCGCCGCCGCCCGCGCCTGGTTCGCCACCCTGTGCGGCGATTACGCCCGCAAGCGCGAACGCTTCGTCACCGCCTGCTTCGACTGGGCCGAGGCCGCCATCGCCGCCGCGCACGACGAGATCGCGGCCAGCCTGGCCCGCTACGAGGGGCTGTTCGCGCCGGAGGATTTTTTCTGGTCCGCGCCGCGCCCGTTGCCGCGCGCCTGGCTGCCCGGACCCCAGGGCCATGGGTTCGCCGACATCGCCTTCCGCACCGAAACCGGCCTGGTCGCGGTGCTGCTTGACGACGCGCCCGCCCCCCCGGGCATCCGCGCGGTCCGCCTGGACGCGAGCGCGCCAGAGGCGTTCCTGGCCGCCAGCTTCGGCGGGTTCTGGCGGACCGAACGCCTGCCCCGCGGCGCGTTCCGGCGTGGGTTTTCCCCGCTGCCGCCGGCTGGGCCCTGACGGTCACACCGTCATTTCGAGCACGTAGAGCCCGCCGGAGAACCGGTCCACCGCATAGACGATGCGGTTCTCATCGACATACACGTCGTTGATCATCGATGGCCTGGTGCCCGGCCCGCCGGGCGGGACCGGGACATAGGCGGCCGCCTCGCGCGGCTGGAACGGGTCGGTGATGTCGTGTACCCGCAGCCCGCCGCCGAAATAGGTGCCGAAAATCAGCCGGTCGGAGCGGAACGAAGGCCCGGGCCGGTTTTCGTGCATGTTGTGCGCCCCGTAGCGCGCGCCCGGCGCGTAATCGCCCACCGGCGGCAGCGGCAGGGTGGCGATCGGCACCAGATTGTCCTCCCGGCGCATGTCGAGGATCCAGACCAGCTTCGGCCAGTCGAGGCCCTCAGTGCGCACGCATTCATCGGAACAGATCAGCAGGTCGCGGTCGAACAGCGGCATCGCGGTATGGAGGAAGCCGGGGAACGGCGGATGCGGGTTCCAGCCGCCCACCTGCTTCGGCCGACCGATGTCGGAGATGTCCAGGATCACCGCCCCGCCGTCGATATAGCCGACATAGGCGCGGTCCGGCCGTTCCGGATAGACATTGGTGTTGTGGGCGCGAAAGCCGGTGTCGAATTTCGGATGCCGCGGCGGCGGCGGCGCGTCGTCGCCCTCCTTGGTGCCCGGGTACCACCAGCGCCCGAGCTCGCGCGGGCGCGCCGGGGCGGAGACGTCGATGGCGCGGTAGCACTGGTCGTCCAACTTGTTACGGGGGATGAAATCCACCGCCCCGCCGGAGAAATGGATGGTCTTGCCGTCCACGAACCAGAGCTGGTGCACCCCGCGCGAGGCGGGGCCGGAGCAATCGAAATATCCCACCCGGCGTGGCGCCTCGGGCTTGGAGATGTCGAGGAGCTCGATCCCGGCCGGCTCCGCCCCCACCGTGCCGGTCTGATACGCCACCGCCATGATCTGATCGCAGATCTCGAGCGAGTTGGAGCGCACGTTGCGATGCGGCAACTCGGTCTGCAGGATCATCCGCGGCGCGCGCGGGTCCGAGACATCGACGGCGGTGTAGTTCTTGGGCGCGCATTCGTGCGCCATCCAGAGGATGCGCCGCCCGTCGGGGGCGATCTGCAGGCTTACGCCCTCGCCGATATTGCCCGCGCTGCCCAGCGTATCGTGCGCGAGCAGCCTGAAGCCGCGGATTTCGTCTTGCGCCATGACGCAACCTCCATGATGTTCGTGGCGCGAGGGAGAGAGGCGATGCCCGACCAGCCCACCGACGCGCTGCCTGTCACGATCATCACCGGGTTCCTGGGCAGCGGCAAGACCACCTTGCTCAACCGCCTGCTGCGCCATCCGGAGCTTGCCGACACCGCCGTCATCGTCAACGAGTTCGGCGCGGTCGGGCTCGATCACCTGCTGATGGAGCCGGCGATCGAGGACGCGGTGCTGCTGGCCAACGGCTGCGTGTGCTGCACCGTACGCGGCGATATCGCCGATACGCTCGACATGCTGGCCGAACGCCGCGCCGCCGGCACCATGCCGCGGTTCCGCCGGGTGGCGATCGAAACCACCGGGCTGGCCGACCCCGGGCCGGTGGCGCACGCCATTCTGGACACGCGCGCGCCGTTCCGCCTGGACGGCATCATTGCCACCCTGGACGCGGTCCATGCGCCGGCGCAACTCGCGCGCCAGCCGGAGGCGCGGGCCCAGGTGGCGCTGGCCGACCGGCTGGTGCTGACCAAGGCCGACCTCGCCGACCCGGCGCCGGCGCGCGCCGCCGCCGCCGCGCTGAACCCGGTGGCGCCGATCCTTGAGACGCCGCCGGGCCCGGCCGATCTGTTCGACCTCGGCCCGATCGCGCGGCCCGAGGCCTGGGCCGCGGCCCCGCCCGCCGCGCATGTGACGTTCCGCCACGCCGAAAGCATCGCCGCCACCGTGCTGCGCCACGCGGCGCCGATTCCGCCCGAGCTTCTGGCGCTGTGGCTGGACGCGCTGCTGTCGTTGCAGGGGGACCGGGTGCTGCGGGTGAAGGGGATCGTGCGGCTGGTCGGCCTCGATCACCCGGTTGCGATCCATGCGGTGCATCACGTGCCGCACCCGCCGGTGCCGCTGGCGCGCGCGGATACGGGCGGCAGCCGGATCGTGGTGATCGGGCGCGGGCTGCCGGAAGCGGGGCTGCGGGCGAGCTTCGCCGCCGCGCTGGCGGCCTGAAACCGCTCCGGGACAGCTTGGCGGATTGCCGCCATCCCGGGCTGTGGTACCCTTTGCCGATGCGCCTGCTCACCCCGCTCCCTCAGGACGATCTCCGCGATGTGCCCGACGCCGCACGTGCCGCCGAAGGCGCCGGCTATGACGGGCTGACCACCGCCGAGAACAAGCACGACCCGTTCCTGCCGCTGGCGGTGGCCGGCGTCGCAACCGGGCGGATCGGCCTCGAAACCTCGGTCGCCATCGCCTTTCCCCGCAGCCCGATGGTGGTGGCGAACGCGGCGTGGGACCTTCAAATCGCCTCCCGCGGGCGCTTCGTGCTGGGGCTCGGGCCGCAGATCCGTCCGCACAACGAACGCCGGTTCTCGGTGCCCTGGTCGGCGCCGGCGCCGCGGCTGCGCGATTACGTCGCCAGCCTGCGCGCCATCTGGACCGCGTGGGAGACCGGAACAAAGCTCTCCCACGAGGGCCCGCATTATCATTTCACCCTGATGCCGCCCTATTTCGTGCCGCCCGGGCTGCATCTGCCGATGGTCCCCATCACCCTCGCCGCGGTCGGGCCGCATACGCTGCGCCTGGCCGGCGAGGTGGCGGACGGCGTGCGGCTGCACGGGTTCTGCACCCGCGCCCATCTGGACCAGGAGATCCTGCCGCGGCTGGCCGAGGGACGCGCCCGCTCCGGCCGCACCCGCGAGAGCTTCCAGGTGATCGGCGGCGGGTTCGTCGCCACCGGCGCCGATGACGCGGCGGTGGCGCGAGGGGTGGAAATCGCCCGCGGGCGCATCGCCTTCTACGGCTCCACGCCCGCCTATTGGCCGGTGCTGGAGCGGCACGGGCTGGGCGAGCTTGGCCGCAAGCTGAACGCGATGACCCGGGCCGGGCAATGGGCCGAGATGGCGCGCGAGATCCCGGACGAGGTGGTGGCTCTGTTCACCGCCATCGGCCGCCACCAGGACCTGCCGCGCGCGATCGCCGAGCGGTTCGGGCCCGAGATCGACGCGCTGGCCCTGCCCGCCGGGCTGCCGCCCGATCTGCTGGCCGAATTGCGCGCGCTGCCCAGCCGCTTCACCGGATACCAACGCCCCTGGCCGCGGAGTGACGCATGACCGACAAGCTGCGCCCCGATTTCGCCGCCGCGGTGGCCGACATCCCCGACGGCGCCACCATCGGCTTCGCCGGGTTCGGCATGCCGGGCACCCCGTTCAACCTGATCGCCGCGCTCGCCGAGCATCGCGCACGCGACCTGACCCTGGTCGCCAACACCACCGGCGGCGCCCAGCAGCCACGGATGCCGGATATCGGGTTGCTGGTGGAGCGGGGCAAGGTGCGGAAGGTGATTTGCGCGTTCACCGCCGCCACCCGCGCCTCCGACGTGCTGCCGTTCACCCGCCATTACGAAGCCGGGGAGGTCGCGGCCGAGCTGGTTCCCCAGGGCACGCTGGCGGAACGGCTGCGCGCCGCCGGCGCCGGCATCCCGGCATTCTACACGCCGACCGGCGTCGGCACCGAACTGGCCGAGGGCCGCGAGACGCGGGTGATCGACGGGCGCGAATACCTGCTGGAATATGCGCTGAAGCTGGACTACGCCTTCCTGCGCGCCCGCCGCGCCGACGCCCTGGGCAATCTGCAATTCCACCGCTCGCAGCGCAATTTCAACCCGGTGATGGCGACCGCCGCGCGCGTCGCGCTGGTGGAGGTGGAGGAACCCATCCTGCCGGCCGGCGCGATCGACCCCGACGCGGTGCATCTGCCCGGCATCTACATCCACCGCATGGTCCGCGTCCCGCCGCCACCTGTCGGGCTGTGGCCCCGCAAGCGCGAGGAGCGCGCCCCGCGATGACCCAGGGCTACACCCGCCAGCAGATGGCCGACCGCATCGCCAACCGGTTCCAGGACGGCTGGATCGTCAACCTGGGCGTCGGCATTCCGACCCTGTGTTCCAACACCGACATCGCGCCCCGGCACGTGATCTATCATTCCGAGAACGGGGTGATCGGCTACGGCCCGGTGGCCGCGCCCGGGGAGGAAGACCTCGATCTGGTCAACGCCGGCGGGCAGAACGTGACCCTGCTGGCAGGTGCCGCGGTGGTGCATCACGCCGACAGCTTCGCCATCATCCGCGGCGGGCGCATCGACGTGACCGTGATGGGGGCGTACGAGGTCTCGGCCGGCGGCGATTTCGCCAACTGGAAGCTGGCCGGCGCGAAAGGCGGCGGCATCGGCGGGGCGATGGATCTGGCTGCCTGCGCCCAGCGCGTGTTCATCATCATGGAGCACACCACCCGCAGCGGCGCGCCGCGGCTGGTGCCGCGGTGCGCACTGCCGGTGACGGCGCGCGGGGTGGTCCGGCTGGTGGTGACCAATCTGGGCCTGTTCGAGCCGGTGGGCGAGGCATTTCGCATCTCCGAGCTCGCCCCCGGCATCAGCCGCGACGCGGTGGCCGCCGCCACCGGCACGCCGCTGCTGGACTGAGCCGGATGCAGCGACCCCAGCCGGGCAACCGCCGGCACGCCGGGCGGCGGTGCGACGGGCTCTTCGCGGAGCCACCGCGGCGGCGCTGGATCAGCCGCCGCGCTACGAGTTGTTTCGCATGGGCGCGTTCGAGACCGGGCACGCGGCCGATTTCGGTGCCTGGCTGGAGGTGTAGCGCTACCCGGCGGCGCCGATCACCACGCCGCGCGCCTCGGCCGCGATCCACCAGGTGACCACCAGATGCGGGGCGGCGGCGGCGATGCGGACCGCCTGCTCGGCGTCGCTTTCCACGTAATGGGTGCAGCCCAGCCGGGTGGCGGTGGCGGCCTTGTAGGCGGCGACGGTGGCGGCATCGTGCGGCAGCGCCGGCGGGCGGCATTCCAGCGGCAGCGCGCCGTGCCCGGCGCGGGCCAGCCAGGCGGCGGTGGCCTCGCGGTCGGTCGCCGGGCGGCCGGTGATCACCACCGCGCGGGCGGGGTCGAACCGCGGCAGGCGGGGAAACGGCGGCAGGGCGGCGCGGGCGGCCAGCGCCTGGGTCAGGTCCTCGTACTGGGCGCGCGGCAGATCGGGCAGGAACACGCCGTCGAGGTCGAGACCGTGGAACGGCGCTTCCGTGGCGCGGTTGGGCGGGGCGCCGGTGGCGCGCAGCGCGCGCGCCTCCGGAGTGGCCTCGCCGCGTTCCCACGGGAAGCGGAACAGCTCGGTCATCGGCTGCGAGAGATCGGGGGTGAAGGATGTGCGCTCCGGGTCGTGGACCACGGTCATGGTCAGGCAGGCGCGGCCCTCGGCGGTCAGGGCGTCGCGCGCGGCGCGGAGCGTGGCGCCGGAGGAGCAGGCGTCGTCGATCAGCAGCACCCGGTCCTCGGGCGGCGGATCGCCGATCCAGCGCACCGCCCCGGCGCGGGGGACCGAGAGCATCGCCAGCGGCAGCGCCAGCACGCTGGCGGCCATGGCGGCCGGGACCAGACCACCGCGGGCGATGCCGGCGACCAGCTCCGGCCCCCAGGCGGCGGCCCGGTCGAGGCGGGCGAGCAGCAGCCGCTCGGCCGCGTCGTAGGAGATGAAATGCGGTGGGCGGGAGGTATCCAGGCCTTTCCAGGGCGCGCCCATCACATCGTCGCGCCGACCACCCAGGGAGCGAATTCGTCGGCGCCGAAATCGAAGCTCTCGCTTTTCGTGCGCTCGCCGGAGGCGACCCGCAGCATGAGGTCGAAAATCCGCGCCCCGCACTCCTGCACCGTCTCGTCGCCATCGAGGATGGTGCCGCAGTTCACGTCCATGTCGTCTTCCATGCGCCGGAACATCGGCGAATTGGTCGCCAGCTTGATCGAGGGTGCCGGCTTGCAGCCGAACACTGAGCCGCGCCCGGTGGTGAAGCAGACCAGATTCGCCCCGCCGGCGACCTGGCCGGTGGCGGCCACCGGGTCGTAGCCGGGCGTGTCCATGAAGACGAAGCCGCGCGCCGTCACCGGCTCGGCGTAGCGCACCACATCGACCAGATTGGTGCTGCCGGCCTTGGCCATCGCGCCGAGCGATTTCTCCAGAATGGTGGTGAGGCCGCCGGCCTTGTTGCCGGGGGAGGGGTTGGCGTTCATCTCCGCCCCCTCGCGGGCGGTGTACTCCTCCCACCAGCGCATCAGCGCCACCAGCTTCTCCCCCACCTCGCGGGAGACGGCGCGGCGGGTCAGCAGATGTTCGGCGCCGTAGGTCTCGGGCGTTTCGGAGAGAATCACGCTGCCGCCGTGGCGCACCAGCAGGTCGCTGGCCGCGCCGAGCGCTGGGTTGGCGGTGATGCCGGAATACCCGTCCGAGCCGCCGCATTGCAGCGCCACCGTCAGTTCCGATGCCGGCACCGGCTCGCGCGTCACCGCGTTCGCCTCCGCCAGCACCTCCCGGACGAAGGCGACGCCGGCTTCCACCGTCTTGCGGGTGCCGCCCAGGGCCTGGATGTCCATGCTGCGCAGCCGTCCGGCCAGGCGCTGTTCGGCGAGCAGGCCGCCGATCTGGTTCACCTCGCAGCCCAGGCCGAGGGCGATGACGTGCGAGAAATTCACGTGCCGCGCGTAGCCGGCCAAGGTCCGGCGCAGCAGCCGCAGCGGCTCGCCCTCGGTCATGCCGCAGCCGGTCTTGTGGGTCAGCGCCACCACCCCGTCCACGTTCGGGAACTCCGCCAGCGGGTCGGCGCCCGCGAAGGGGTTGCGCTTGAACACGTCGGCGATCAGCCCCGCGACATGGGCCGAGCAATTCACCGAGGTGATGATGCCGATATAGTTCCGGGTCGCCACCCGCCCGTCGGCGCGGCGGATGCCCATGAACTGCGCCGGCGGGGCCAGCGGCTCGGTCGGGCGGGCATCGGTGCCGTAGGCGTAGTCGCGGGCGAAATCGCCCATGCCGCAATTCTGCACATGCACGTGCTGGCCGGGCGCGATGGCGGTGGTGGCGAAGCCGATGATCTGGCCGTAGCGGCGCACCGGCTCGCCGGCGGCGATCGGCCCGGTGGCGACCTTGTGGCCGGCCGGCACGCGCTCGGTCGCGGCGATGCCGGGGGCGACCGCGGCGCCGGGCAGCAGGGTGGCGCGGGCGATCACGACATTGTCCGCCGGGTGCAGGCGGATCACCGGAGGCGGGGTCATTGGCGTCTCTCCCTGTGGCGTTACGCCACCAGCGGCGCGCGTTCGGCGGCGGCGCGGGCCCAGGCGGCGTCGGCGTCCTCGTCGAACAGCTCGGTCAGCTTCTTCATCATGGTGCCGCCCAGCTCCTCGGCATCGACGATGGTGACGGCGCGGCGGTAGTAGCGGGTCACGTCGTGGCCGATGCCGATGGCGATCAGCTCCACCGCCTCCCGCCCCTCGATCTCGCGGATCACGTCGCGCAGGTGCTTTTCCAGATAATTGCCGGCGTTCACCGACAGGGTGGAATCATCGACCGGCGCGCCGTCGGAGATCACCATCAGGATGCGCCGGTGCTCCGGCCGGGCGAGCAGGCGGCGATAGGCGAACAGCAGCGCCTCCCCGTCGATGTTCTCCTTCAGCAGCCCTTCCCGCAGCATCAGCCCGAGGTTCTTGCGGGCCCGCCGCCAGGGCGCATCGGCCGCCTTATAGACGATGTGGCGCAGGTCGTTCAGCCGGCCGGGGTTGCGTGGCTTGCCGTCCTGCACCCATTTCTCCCGCGACTGGCCGCCCTTCCAGGCCCGGGTGGTGAAGCCCAGCACTTCGGTCTTGACCGCGCAACGTTCAAGGGTGCGGGCGAGAATATCGCCGCACATCGCCGCCACCGTGATCGGCCGCCCGCGCATCGAGCCGGAGTTGTCGATCAGCAGGGTGACCACCGTGTCGCGGAACTCCATCTCCAGTTCGCGCTTGTAGGAAAGCGCCTGCAACGGGTTGACCACCACCCGCGACAGCCGTCCGGCATCGAGCAGCCCTTCGTCGAGGTCGAACTCCCACGCCCGGGTCTGCTGCGCGAGCAGCCGGCGCTGCAGCCGGTTCGCCAGCTTGGAGATCACGCCCTGGAGGTGTTGCAGCTGCTGATCGAGCTGCTGGCGCAGGCGGGTGAGCTCGTCGGGGTCGCAAAGGTCCTCGGCGGCCACCTCCTCGTCAAACTGGCGGGTGTAGGCGCGGTAGGCGGTGCCGTCGTCCGGGTTGGGGCGCTCACGGCGCGGCTGCGGGCCGCCGGGGCGGTCGTCGCCCTCGGCGATGGCGGCTTCCTCCTCCGAATCCTCGCCGGAATCGTCGGCGGCTTCGCCCTCCATCTCCTCCGGCTGGGCGCCGAGCGCGCTTTCCTCTTCCGAGCTGGACTGGCCTTCGCCCTGTTCGGGATTGTCCTGTTCGCCGGATTGCTCGCCGGTTTCCTCGCCTTCCTGATCCTCGCTGTCCGGCTCGGCGTCGGCCTCGGCCTCGGCGAGTTCCATCGCGGCGAGCAGCTTGCGGGCGGCGCGGGTGAAGGCGCGCTGGTCGTTCTGGGTGGCGCCGAGCTCGTCGAGCGCGTCGGCCACCGGGGCGGCGAGGCTGTCGCGCCACAAATCCAGCACGCGGCGGACCGGCTCCGGCGCCGGCTCGCCCGACATCCGCTCCCGCGCCAGCAGGGCGAGGGCGGCGGTGACGGGAAGCTGCTCCTTCCGGGTCATGCGGTCGTAGCCCTCGGTCTCGCATTCCTCGGCGAGCTTGGCGTGGAGATTGGCGGCGACGCCGGCCATGTGGCGGGCGCCGACGGTCTCCACCCGGGCCTGTTCCAGCGCGTCATAGACGTCGCGCGCCTCGCGGCGGTTGGGCATGCGCGCGTTGTGGACGGCGTCGTCATGGTGGCGCAGGCGCAGCGCGATGGCATCCGAGGCGCCGCGGAGCTTGGCCATTTCGGCGGGGGGCAGGGCGCGCGTGGGCAGCGGCAGGCGCGCGCGCTTGCCGGAGACGCCGGAGGGGCCGGGCTGGAAATTGACCTGCACGTCGGGGATTTCGGCGATCGCGCGCAGCACGCCGGCGGTGGCGCGCTTGAAATCCTCGGTGCGGGCGGAGTCCTTGGTGGTGGCGCTCATGGGCGGGTCCGCCGCTGCTGGTAAGGAGGCGCCATGGGCTTAGCAAGGCCGGAAGGTGAGGTCACAGGATACCTATTTCTGAGCGGGCTTGGCTGCGTTCGATCCTCCGCTCGGAGGCGTGAGCGGCGGCCGCGCGGGTATTGTGCCCGAGCCGAAAGGCTGGAAGCCCTTGGAAAGCGGCTGCTGCTGCCCCGGCTGATAGCCCTCGGTGACGGGCTGATAGCCATGCTGCGAAGTCTGAACATCGGAATCCGCCATGGTAGGGTTACCTCCGGAACTCGATATAGGCGATGTGCGCACCGTCGACATGCATGCCAAGCGATCCTTCGGCTTCCTGCCAGGGGCCGCCATCGTCCGGGACAGTATAAACCCGTTCGACGAAGATGTCGCGCCGTGACGGATCGGACGATGCCATGGACTGGCGACCGAAATACCCGGCGATCTCGGTCCCGTCGGCCAGCGTGATCAGCACGAAGCATGGATCCACTGTACTGAAGACCCAGTCCCATCCAGTCGGTATTGGGCTGATGGTGCGAAGCCCGAGCTGCCCGAAGAATCGTGCCAAACCGTCGCGCTGGACAATCCACGCCGCCAGCGCCGCCAGCAGCGCCGGGGCGGCGAACACAACGAAGAACCAACTCAGGGCCTGCCCGACAGTAGAGTCCGGGAACAACTCCCCAACCAGCAGCAGGTAGATCAGGGGCGAGCAGATCGCATAATTGAATGCCGTGGCGGTCAAGTAGCGAAGGACGAGGATCTCCTTTTCCCGATGCGCTCGGGTCGGAACGAAGACCGAGAAGACGCCACTGCCGATGAAACCTGGCACCAAAACCGAAACGACGAAATAAAGATCCGGGAAGGTTTCGAGCTTCATCGGTTGATCGCGGGCACCGCCGGGAGGTATCCGAACGACGCAAACCTTCTGCCGTCCTACCCCACCTTCCGCGTGAACCCCCCGGTCGGGATCTCCTCGTTGAAGCAGCGCTGGTAGTATTCCGCCACCGTGGACCGCTCCGCCTCGTCGCATTTGTTGAGGAACGTCATCCGGAACGCGAAGCCCACGTCGCCGAAGATGCGCGCGTTCTCGGCCCAGGTGATGACGGTGCGCGGCGACATCACGGTGGAGATGTCGCCGTTGATGAAGCCGGCCCGCGTCAGGTCGGCCAGTGCCACCATCGCCTCCACCTGCTTCTTCATCTTCGCGTCCGTCGGATCGACGCCCATCTTCGCCAGCACGATCCCGGTCTCCATCGCGTGCGGCAGGTAGTTCAGGGTGGCGACGATGTTCCAGCGGTCCATCTGGCCCTGGTTGATCTGCTGGGTGCCGTGATAGAGCCCGGTGGTGTCCCCGAGACCCACCGTGTTGGCGGTGGCGAACAGCCGGAAGCTCGGGTGCGGGCGGATCACCCGGTTCTGATCCAGCAAGGTGAGCTTGCCTTCCACCTCCAGCACCCGCTGGATCACGAACATCACGTCCGGCCGCCCGGCGTCGTATTCGTCGAACACCAGCGCGCAGGCGTGCTGGAGGGCCCAGGGCAGGATCCCCTCGCGGAACTCGGTGATCTGCTTGCCGTCGCGCAGCACGATGGCGTCCTTGCCGATCAGATCGATGCGGCTGATGTGGCTGTCCAGGTTCACCCGGATGCAGGGCCAGTTGAGGCGCGCCGCCACCTGCTCGATATGCGTCGATTTGCCGGTGCCGTGGTAGCCCTGGATCATCACCCGGCGGTTGAAGGCGAAGCCGGCCAGGATCGCCAGCGTGGTCTCCCGGTCGAACTGGTAGGCGCTGTCGAGATCGGGCACATGCTCGGTCCGCACCGAAAACGCCGGCACCATCATGTCGGTCGCGAAGCCGAACGCCTCGCTGGCCTTCACCTTGGTGTCGGGCAGGTCGATGGCCGAGGTGGGGCGGATCTCGGCCAGGGCGGCGACATTGCTCATCAGCGTGCGTATCCCGTTCGTTCGGCCGGAAAGTCTAAGCGCCCCGCCCTTTCTGTCAAACGCCGGCCGTCGCGGGGGCAGACCCCAGCCGGGCGCGCAGCGCCGCATAAGCCAGGTTGATGGTCTTGATCCGCTCCTCGGCCGCCTTGTCGCCCCCATTCGCGTCCGGGTGATGGCGCTTGGCGAGTTCCTTGTAGCGCGTCTTCACCGCCGCCAGGCTGACCGGCCAGGCCAGCCCCAGGGTCGCCAGCGGCGCGCGCAGCTCGGCCGGCGGCTGCGCCGGGTCCGGCGCGGCCGGCCCGTGCCGCAACCGCCCCGCCGAGAGCAGCCCCAGCGGGTCGCGCGCCAGCGCATCCTCCCACGCCGTCGCCCCCAGGCTGCCCAGCGGCCAGGACGGGCGCTGCCACGAGGTGTCCCGCCGCAGCTCGGCCTCGATCTCCCCCGGGGTCATGCCCTTGTAGTAGTTCCACGTCGCGTTGTAGGCGCGCACATGCTCCAGGCAGAACCACCAGTAGTCGTTGAGCGCCGCGCGGGATTTCGGCGCCCGGTATTCGCCGGCGTGCGGACAATCGGGCATGTCGCAGCCGCGGCCCGGCGGGGCCGCCGGGTCGGGGGCGAAGGCCCGGGGGCGCGCGCTGCGTCGGGACATGGCGGTTATGTGCGATCCCGTGCCCGGCTTGGCAATGGGGCCGACGCATGACCGACAGCGCAAGCGCGATCCGCCGCGCCCTGCTGGATCTGGCCCGGACAGAGGCGGCCCGGCTGCACCTGCTGTGCTGCATCGCCGTGCCCGACGACCCGGCCGGGCTCGGCGCGCTGTTCGCCACCCTGCGCGGCCTCGGCGGGCTCGCGGTGGCGGCGCTGGACATCCGGCTGCTGGCGCCGGCGGACGCGGAGCGGGGCTGGCTCGGCGAGGCCGAGGCGGTGGCGGGGCGGGCGCTGCGCCTGCAACCCGGCCCGGCGCCGCGATCGGTGCCGGAGGGCTACGACCTGCTGCTGCGGCTGGATCACGATCTGGGCTTCGGCATGGACGCGCTGCTCTACTGGCTGGCCGCCCGCACCGCGCTGAAACCGGTCGGGCGGCGCCCGACGTTTCTCCGCTGCGCCTGGTCAGAGGCCGATCGGCTGCTCCACGCCTCGGACATCGCCGCCCCGCGCGATCTGGCCGGCGAGACGATGACCCGCGTCGGCGACTGGCGCTTCGTCGCCGCCGCCGATCCGCCCGGGGTGCAGCTGATGGTGCCGGTGCCCTCGGCGGTTCCGTTCGCCCCGGTCATTCCGCTGCTCGCGGCGAGTCTGACCCCGGCGGCGGAATGCTGCCTGCCGCAGCTTGCGGCCCCGGAGGGCGACCCGCCGCTGGCCGCGCGGCCGGCGCTGCACCGGCTGTTCCGCAACTCCGACACGGTGCTGACCCGGGTGTTCCTGCGCCCGCTGCTGGCGGAGCCGGCGCCCGCGCGCGGCCTCGGCCGGGCGCGCAGCCTGGGTCCGGCCGGGCGCTACCGGCGCACCCCGCCACTGCTGGTCGATACCACCGCGCTGGAGCCCGGGGGGCGCGCGGTTTCGGTGCGCTATCTGGGCCGCTCCGAGCAGCGCTACGAGGCGCCGCTGACGGTGACCCTGCACGACGCCATGGTGATCGGCGACGGCACCGTCATCACCGCCGATCACCGCATCATCGAGGACAGTTGCTGGGAGTATTTCGCCTCCGGCACGCCGCCGCAGCTGCGCGTCGGGCCGGGTGGGGCGCTGCGGGTCTCGGCGGAGCCGGAGCGGTTCATCCCCGGCCCGGCGCTGCTGCTGCGCCGGCCGTACGGGGCCAACTGGGGGCATTTTCTGCTGGACGCCGCGCTGAGCCTGGCCTGGGCCGCGGAGCACGGGCTGACCGAGGG